>JALZAL010000291.1 GCA_030948325.1 Candidatus Dormiibacterota bacterium | reverse complement strand
AACGTGAGCGGCGAGACCTGCCCCCACTACCTCCTCTATACGGAGGAGGACGTCGAACGCCTTGCCGGCCTGGGCAATTGCACGCCTCCGTTCCGCACCAGCTCTGATCAGGGCGCGCTGTGGCGATACGTTGCAGAGGACCCGACTGCCATGGTGGTTTCCGACCACTCTCCTTGCGCCCCCGGGCTCAAGGTGGGTAACGACTTCTTCCAAATCTGGGGCGGCATCTCAGGTTGCCAGTCAACGCGGCAACTGCTGTTGGCCGAATCGGAGCGGCGTTCCATCAAGCTGCAGACTGTCGCGGCAGTGACCGGGGCGAACATGGCCGTCTCCTTCGCAATCGAAGGAAAGGGCAGTATCGCGCTAAAGGATGTCGATGCTGACCTTTGGCTGGTCGACCTCTCGTATGAGTCGGTCTTGCGACCAGAGGACTTGATGTACCGCCATCCGTCGAGCCCTCACGTCGGAAGGACCGTGCGGGGCCGAACGGTCATGACGATGGTGCGCGGTGAGACCGTGTTCGAGAACGGGCGGGTTGTCACCTCAAAACGTGGTCGCATGATCCGGCCGGCCTGGCGGTGGCGCGACCCCTAACCACGGGTTTGCGCGCGAAGGCGCTTGCTTTCGGTTGCGATGTCGCTCGCGATCGTGTCCTCGTTCCCGGTGAGCAGGCGCCCGTCGCGGACCACGATCTTGCCGTTGACCACGACGGCCTCGGCACGTGCAGGCGGGGCCAGCGCCAGGCCCGCAAGCGCGTCGCTGACGCCGGCGTGGGCCAGGTCGTCCACGGGAAAGAAGGCAACGTCCGCGCACTTTCCGACTTCGAGGGTTCCGCAGTCATCGCGGCCCAGGCATGCAGCGCCTCCGGCAGTCGCCAGCCGCCACGCAGCGCGAGTGTCCATCGCGGTTGGGGCATCTACGCGGCCCAGGATGGCGGCTCGCGCACGCGCTAGGAAGAGCGCCTGATGGACCTCCATCGCGAGGTTGGAATCTTCGTTGCTTGCGGATCCATCGACTCCCAGCCCGACGTGAGCACCTGCACGCAGGAGATCCTCGACCCGGCAGGCGCCGGCGCCCAGTCGCATGTTGCTCGACGGGCAGTGCGCGATCCCCGTCTTGGACTCCGCCACGCGAGTCACCTCGGCATCGTTGAGGTGGATACCGTGCGCGTACCAGACGTCATCTCCGCACCACCCGAAGTCCTCCATCAGCTCCATCGGCCGCCGTCCGAACTTCTCGAGACAGAAGCGCTCCTCGTCGATTGTCTCGGCGAGGTGGGTGTGCATGCGAACGCCATGCCGCCTCGCCAGCTCGGCCGAGGCGCGCATCAGCTCGGGCGTCACGGAGAACGGGGAGCAAGGCGCCACGGCAACTCGACACATGGAACCGGGGAGCGGATCGTGAAATCGCCGGATCATGTCTTCTGTGTCGGCCAGGATGTGGTCGTCATCCTCGACCACGTCGTCAGGAGGAAGGCCACCTTTCGACTGGCCGAGTGACATCGAGCCGCGACACGGATGGAAACGCAGTCCGAGCTCGGAAGCGCAGGCCACCAGCGTTTCGAAAATATCGGTGCGCCCCGCCGGGAAGAGGTAGTGGTGGTCGCTCGACAGCGTGCACCCCGCGAGGAGGAGCTTCGCCATCGCCGCTCTCGCGGCCGCTCGAACCGTGCCGGCGTCGATGCGGGCCCAGATGGGATAGAGGGTGCGCAGCCACTCGAACAGCGTCCCGTCGGGGACGTAGCCGCGGGTCGCCCACTGGTACATATGGTCGTGGGCGTTGACCAAGCCAGGGACAGCGACACAGGTGGGCAGCTCAAGGGCATGGTCGGCACGCGGAGGCGCGCCTGATCCAACCTCGACGATCAGGCCGTCGCGCGCGAGCACCCAACCTCCCTCCAGCTCGCTGGTCCCTGTGAAGACCAGCGCAGCGCGTAGAAGGAGCGTCGTCACCGCGGGTCGGGGTCGACGATGTCGTGTGGACGAACCGGCACTCGCGTAAGGGGGCGGCCCGTCGCCGCGCGGATGGCGGCGACGATCGCGGGGCCCGACGAGATGGTGGGCGGCTCGCCGACCCCCTTGAGGCCGTACGGCGAGTGGGGGTCGCCGAGCTCGAGCACCTGCATGCGCACGGGCGGCACGTCAAGGATGGTCGGCAGAAGATAGTCGGTGAAGGAGGCGTTGCGGATGACGCCATCTCTGACCTGGATCTCCTCCATCAGGGCGAGGCCCAGCCCCTGGGCCGCACCACCCTCCAGCTGGCCCTCCACCGCCTGCGGGTTGATCGCTTTGCCGACGTCTTGAGCCGTCGCCAGCTCCACGACCTTGACGAGGCCCAGCTCGGAGTCGACATCGACGACAGCGCGGTGCGCGGCGAATGCGTACTGGAGATGGGCGTCCGCCTGGCCCGTCTCGAGATCGAGCCGGTGCGTGCGCCGGGGCCGGAACTCCCGAGTCTCCTCGATCACCTCCTCCCCCAGCAGCGTCGCCAGGAGGATGACCGGGCCGCCGTCTTTTGAGACGATCCCGTCGCGCTCGAGCCGGAGGCCTGGCGAGCCTTCGGGTGCACCGGCCCCACCGTCACCAAGCTCGGATCGAGCCAAGCCGAGCACGCGCTCGCGCACCGCCTCGCATGCGGCCTTGACCGCGCCACCGGTGATGTACGTCTGGCGGGACGCGGAGGAAGATCCCGCCGACCCGACACGTGTATCGGCGTTCAGCACGACCACGTCGCTCACGCCGAGCTCGGTGCCGGCGATCTGCGCCTGCACCGTGACCAGGCCCTGTCCTACCTCCGCGCCGGCCGTGTGCACCTCGACTCGAGGCCGGCCGTCCACGACCGAGAGCCTCACCCTCGCCGTCGAATAGTCGTTGAAGCCTTCAGAGTAGCCGACGTTCTTGAATCCGATCGCGTAGCCGACGCCACGGCGCACCCCTTCGCCGTGAGTGGTATTTGAGACGCCTCCAGGCATCTCGGTGAGGTTGATGGGGTCGATGGTCGCGCGGGGTGGCAGAGGTACATCCCTGACCCGGCGTATCAGCTCGGCGACCGGGACAGGGCCCTCAATCACCTGCCCGGTCACCATGCGGCTGCCGGGTTTCATTGCATTGCGGATCCGAAGCTCCACTGGATCGATTGCAAGGGCAGCCGCGAGCTTGTCCATCTGGGCCTCGTGCGCGTAGCAGTTCTGCACGGAGCCGAAGCCGCGCATCGCTCCGCATGGCGGGTTGTTCGTGTAGACGACCCAGCCGTCGATCGTGGCGCTTGGGCATTCGTATGGCCCAAGCGCGAAGCAGCTTGCGTTGGCGATCACCGCGGTCGAGCTGGAGGCGTAGGCGCCGCCATCGAGCACAATTCGCGCCTTGACATACGCGAGCTTGCCGTCGCGCGAGGCGCCATGCTCGTACCGGAGCCGGCCAGGGTGCCTGTGGACGTGGCCGACGAAGGATTCGGGACGCGAGTAGACGATCTTGACCGGCCGTCCCGTCCGCAGGGCGAGCATGCATGCATGGGCCTGCATCGAGAGATCCTCACGTGCGCCAAACGCGCCGCCGACCCCGGCCATGGTCAACCTGACCTTGTCCGGAGGCAGCGCAAGGATTTCAGCCAGCTGGTCGCGATCGACGTGCAGCCATTGAGTGGCGATGTAGAGATCGACGCCGCCATCGCCGTCGGGAATCGCGAGACCCGACTCCGGCCCCAACGGGGCCTGGTCCTGCATCCCGACCTCGTACTCTCCGCTCACCACGACATCGGCCCGCGCGCTCTGGTCTCCATGGCGGATCTTGACTCGACGCGTGATGTTCCCATCGGGATGCAGCCTCGGCGCTTCCGGCAGCAGCGCAACCTCGGGGTCGGTCAGGGGAACCAACGCCTGGTAGTCGACGTGGACCTTGTGAGCTGCACGTCTTGCCTGCTCCGGCTGGTCCGCCGCGACCAGCGCCACAGCCTCGCCCCAGTAGCGAACCACGTCAACGGCCAGGACCGGTTGGTCGGGGACCTCCAGGCCGTAGACCTTTCGACCAGGCACATCTTCGTGGGTCAGCACCGCTCGCACTCCGGGCATCGAGAGAGCCTCGGTGGCATGGATGGCAACGATCCGCGCATACGGGTGCGGGCTCCGCACGGTGGCGCCCCACAGCATTCCATCGGCCTGTAGGTCAGACGAATAAGGAAATTCGCCCTTGACCTTGAGCACCGCGTCGGGTCGTCGCACGCTCTCGCCGATGCGGCCGGTCACCGCCGACGGCGCGGCAAGCCGCGGCTGCGGCGTCACCTGGGAGTGCCCATGCGGCGCGCTGCAAGCTGCACCGCGTCGATGATCTTGGCGTAGCCGGTGCAGCGGCAGATGTTCCCAGCCAGCGCTTCTCGAATCTGCATGACGGTCGGCTCGCGTACCCGGGTCAGGAGGTCGTGCGTGGCGACGATCAGCCCCGGCGTGCAGAAGCCACATTGAACTGCGCCTGCCTCCACGAACGCCGCCTGGACGGGGTGTAGGACTTCGCCCGCCACGAGCCCCTCGACGGTCACGATGTTGCGTCCGTCGGCCTGGGCGCCCAGGACCAGGCAAGCGCATACGAGCGAGCCGTCCAGATAGACCGAGCACGATCCGCATTCGCCCTGCTCGCACGCATTCTTCGACCCGGGCAGCTCCATGTGATCCCGGAGCACCGAAAGCAAGCTCTCGCCTTCCCACACGTCATCGACGGTCCGAAGGCCGCCGTTGACAGTGCAGCTGACCCTCACGCAGAAGCCCTGCTGCTGTATTCGGTCCAGGCCCAACCAAAGCTCCGCCGTGCCATGACAGACAAGGCATGCCGGCGGTAGGCCGCGGTGCCTCGCACATCGTCGATCGGGCTTGCTGCAGCCGCCACCAGCTCACCGAAACGTTTGAGAGCGCTAGGGTCGACTGCCGAAGGCGTCTCCCACATTCCTTTCTCGTCGAGCACACCTTCGAGGAACGCTTCGGCCTCACCCGCGGTGACCGGCGTGGGCGCGGCCGAGCCGATGCCTGTGCCGAGATGCCGCCGATCAGGATCGATCGCGACGGCGAACGAGCACACCGCGATCACCATGGCATTGCGGGTGCCGACCTTGGAGAACTGCTGAGGCCCCCTCGCCGGCTCGACCAGGAAGGCTGCGATGAGCTCGTCCTTGCGCATCGCGTTCCGTTTCGGCCCGGTGAAGAACTCGTGTGCCGGCACCCGGCGGCTCCCTGCCAGGGAGGTCAGCTCGACCACCGCGTTTGAGGCCAGCAATGGCGGATGAGCGTCCCCGGCGGGCGAGGCCGAGCCCAGGTTGCCGCCGACCGTGCCGCGGTTCCTGATCTGCGGCGAACCGACGGTGCGTGATGCCATCGCCAGGCCCGGCAGCAGAGCGCCGAGCTCGTCGATGACGCGCGCATATGTGACCCCTGATCCGATGCGCAGCCACCCCTTCTCCATGTCCCAATCATTGAGCTCGGGAATGCGCGTCAGGTCAATGATCGCAGCGGGTCGATGGCGGTCGAGATTGATCTCGACCATCACGTCGGTCCCCCCGGCGATTGGCATCGCCTCAGGATGCGCCGACTTCATTTGAAGGGCTTCAGGCCAGCTGGTCGGTTGAAGAAACTCCATCACCAGGCAAGGTCGGCTGGCTGCGTGTCGTCACGCGTGACTGTTCCTTCGATGAGCCCATACGGTCGATCGGATGCGTGGAAGACCTCGTTGTTGTTGTCCAGCCCGAACGGAGAGAGGTCGACCAGATAGTGATGCTTGTTTTGCATTGAGAGGCGGATCTCGGCTATCTCGTTTCTCACAAACAGCGCCGATTCGCCCATCGCGTACAGGGTCTGCTGCAGCGCCAGGCTGTGCTTCGCCGCAAAGGTCTCGACCAACATTCGACGCGTGCCCGCGAAGGCATCGGCCCAGTCCACGCTCTCGTTCGCATAGCGCCAGCGCGCGACCACAGCTGTCGCAAGCACGCGTTCATGGGTCTCGTCGAGGGTGGTGTATCGATCTCGCGGAAAGCCCCAGAACTCGGATCCGGTGGATTTGAGAAGAACGAGGTCGGTGAGGCCGGAGACGACCCAAGCACGATCGCGGGTGCAGGTCACCATGGCGAGCCGCTTCTCCGACCCGGAGCGCATGAAGGCATGCGGGTGTGGCGCTCCGGCGATTTCAATCCGTTCCCACGGATACTCCTCGATCGAAACCCGCGACCTGTGCACGGCGGGGAAGTCGTGCGCAAAATGACGCGCCAGCCGAAGGCCGAACTGCTCGATCTCGCCGACCGTCTCTTTGGCAAAGGCATAGACGGTGTTTTTCTGAGTGTCTGTAGGCACGATATTTCTGTTGTCGCCCGTGAGGTGGCTCGCTTCAAAGTCGCCGACCAGCGCAACGCTGACCATGATGTCCTTGACCTGATGCACGGAGCCATCGGGGCCGCTCTTGGTCACACGCACCAGGTGCGTTTCAGCCTTGCCGTACTGGTTCTCACCAAGGCGGATCGTCATCGTTTACACCCCTTTGTATGTCGCGTAACCGAACGGGCTCAGCAGGAGCGGGATGTGCAGATGCTCCGCGGGGTCGGAGACGTTGAACATCACCGACACCTCAGGGTAGAAACCGCTGGTGCCGGCAGCCACGAAGTAAGCAGCCGTGTCGAAATCCAACCTATAGACCCCGACGGTAAGGCCGCCTTGCGAAAGCCCGCCTTCCGACAGCTCGCGGATCCGGCCATCGGTGTCGGTGACCCCACGGCCAACGACCGTCCACCGCCTGTCCGTCCCGCGGTGGCTGAGCGTGACAGGCACGCCCTTTGCCGGACGGCCCTGGGTCGTGTCAAGCACATGCGTGGAGACGCTCATACGTGCAGCATCCTCTTCAGCCGCAGCCGGGTGATCTTGCGCTGCTCTTCGGCAGCCAGATCGAGCTCTGCCGCCGGTTCGTTTTCCATTCGCTTTCGCAAAGCTGACAGCACATCCTCAGCGGTGCGACCCGCGGCCGAGATCAAGAACACGTGCCCGAAGCGATCTTCGTAGCTCCGGCTCTCCTCGACCAGAGCCGCCAAGGTCTCACCACCCGCGTCCATGATTCGACTCTGCTCTCTTCGCGAGGAGTCGGGGGAATGCCCACCGCCCTCGCCCAGCCTTGGGTGCGCTGCAAAGGCCTCCAGCCAATCCGATGGGGTGAGCTCGTTCCACACGGCGTCGGCCGCATCCAGCAGCGCCTTGATGTCGGCGTATGGGCGGGCTGCAGCGACGCTGGAGGCCCAGGTGCGCGACCCGCAGCAGGCAAGAAGCTGCATCCCGGCAGCCTCGCGCGAGAGGGCGTTGAACCAGGCCAGCCTCTCACTCAATCCCCAGCGACACCAGCTCAAATCGAGCCACATCGACCAGTCCGCGGTCCGTGATCTTCAGCTCGGGAATGACCGAGAGGGCCAGGAAGCTGATCGTCATGAAGGGCGCCGCCGTGGTGACCCCCAGCGCCGACAGCCGCTGCTCCATCGACCGCAATCGCTGATGCACGTCCGCCAACGGCTGGTCGCTCATCAGCCCCGCGACTGGCAGCGGAAGCTCCTCCACGACGCGGCCACCTTCAGCGATGACAATCCCGCCCCCGATCTCCGCAAGCCGGCACGCACAGGCCGCCATATCGGCGTCATCTACCCCAAGCACCACCACGTTGTGCGCGTCGTGCGCCACGGTGGAGGCGAAGGCGCCACGCCTCAAACCCAGGTTGGTGGCGAAGCCGAGGCCGATCCGGCCCGTGGCGTGATGACGCTCCAGCACGGCGATCTTGACCAGGTCCCGGCCGGGGTCGGCAACGAGCGAGCCGTCGCGAGTGGTTGGCTCAACAATCTCGACGCCAGTCAGGAGCTGCTCGGCGATCACGCGGATGGCACGGATTCGTCGGGGTCCGGCCGGAATTCGAAAAGAGGCCGCGTTGACAGGTGCCATGTGCATCGTTTGTCGAACCCAGTTGGGCAGGTCGAGCTTCACGAAACGAGGCGCGGTACCGTGCTTCAGCACCTGCCGTGGCTGAAATGTTTCGAGATCATCCAGCACCAGGATGTCCGCCTGGTAGCCGGGTGCAATCGCGCCCAGATGCCACAGGCGGTGGTAGCTCGCGGGATTGAGGGTGGCCATCACCAACGCGTCCTCCGGGCGGATGCCGTCCGCGACCGCGACCCGCACCATCTGATTGATGTGTCCCTCCTCGACGATGAAGCTCGGCTCGCGATCGTCGGTGCAGAACATGCATCTCTCGGTGCCGTATCTCTTGACAATGGGAAGCAGCTCGCGAAGGTTGCGCGCGATCGATGCCTCGCGAAGCATCACCCACATCCCGAGCCGGCGCTTCTCGAGCGCTTCCTCGAACGTGGTCGCCTCATGGTCGGATCGGATGCCGGCAGCGACGTACGCGTTGAGAGCCGGCCCATGCAAGCCCGGCGCGTGGCCGTCGACGTGGTCGGAGAGACCGGTCGTCAGCTTCGCGATCTCGGCTGGGTCGCCGGCGACGACGCCCGGAAAGTTCATCATCTCCGCCACACCGATCGTGCGGCGGCGGCGGAGAAGGCCCTCGATGTCAGCGATGGTGAAGGGAGCCCGAGGCGATTCGAAACGTGAGGCGGGCACGCACGACGAAGCCATCACGTAAACGTCGAGGGGCAGGTCGGCGCATGAGTCGAGCAGCCAGTGGATGCCGTCGGCGCCGAGCACGTTGGCGATCTCGTGTGGATCAGCCACCACGGTCGTGGTCCCGTGGGTCAGCACCGCGCGCGCAAATTCGTCGACAGTCAGCTTGGACGATTCGATGTGCATGTGGGCGTCGATGAAACCGGGCACCAGGTAGGCGCCCGCGACATCCAGTACCTCGCGACCGCCGTATTTCCCGAGACCAACGACATGGCCGTCATGGATGGCGACATCGACCTCGAGCCACTCTTTGGTGAACACCGAGAGCACCCGCCCGCCTGCCAGCACCAGGTCCGCCGGCTGATCCCCCCGCGCGACTGCCATCCAATTCGCGTTGATGACGGCAAGAATAGTGCAGCCGCTGAACGAGGCGCGCCGGATCCGAGATGGGTGGCAGGGGCGGAAGGATTCGAACCCTCGGCCCTCGGTTTTGGAGACCGATGCTCTGACCAGACTGAGCTACGCCCCTACATGGCCGAGGCCAAATTCTAACTCGGCCCCAAATCGATCAAGTCCGAACCTTATCTCCCTCCCACCTTCAAGGAGGGGTGCGCCGGCGCTCCGCCAGGCCCGGCGCCGAAAAGGCGAACCCCCCCCTCAGCTGGAGAGCCTGGGAGAGGGCGTGAGTAAGTCGAGCAATTAGGATCGATCCAGTGGACGATCTGCCGATTCTTATCGTTGGTGACGTTCACGGTGATCTCGAGCGGCTCTTCGAGGCTCTCAAGCCGTACCCGTCTGCGGCTTGGCACACCGTCTTTCTTGGCGATCTGGTCGACTACGGCATGTTCGGCGTTGGCGCGCTGCGCTACGCCCGCGATCGCGCGAACACGACGGTGCTGCTGGGCAACCACGAGGTCGCGATGTTGTGGGCGCTGCGAGATCCAACGCGCATCGGTTGGTGGATGTCGCTAGGCGGTCAGCGCCACGATCTCGACGAGCTCGCGCGAGATGTCCCACTCCAGGAATGGCTCCGCGAGCGCCCTGCCCTGCTGCGGCTCTCCGACCGGACGCTTGCCCAGCACTGCGGCAGCGACGCCTATTCCCTTCTGATCGAGTCTGCCGCCAACGACGTCGTCGTCGTGGTCAACGCGCGAACGCGCGACCTTTTACTTCATGGGGGCGAGGCGGCACTGTGGGACGTGCTCAGCGGACCAAACACCTTCGCGACCCAGGCCATCAGGCTTGAACGATGGCTCGAGATCACAGGCTGTCGCCGAGTTGTCTTCGGCCACAAGCCCCACGGCGGTTCTGTCCCCAAGCGCTACCACGGCAGCCGCGCCATCAACTTCGACGGCGCCTTCAGCCGTTCGCATCGCAAATTCCGGCGCGCTTCCCCGATCCAGGCCACCGTCGCTCCCCTGGGCGACTAAGCTGTAATGGCATGCCCGAGGTCCTGATGCAGACCGCGCCGGCAAGAGTCGAAAGCGCCGGCAAGGCGATGATCACCTCAACGCAGATCGCGCGCCGGGTGCACGCACTTGGCCGCGAAATCTCCAGGGTTTACGCCGACATCGAGACGCCCCTCGTGCTCGTGGTGATCCTCAAGGGCGCCACGGTCTTCGCGGCCGACCTGCTGCGGAGCCTCAGCATCCCGGCCGAGCTCGAGTTCGTGCGTGCCGCCAGCTATGGGTCGGGCACGAGTCGCGGCGAGCTTCGCCTCGCGCATATGATCGACGGCTCCCTCATCGACCGCCACGTCCTCCTGGTTGAAGACATCGTCGACTCCGGCCACACGGTGGAGGCCATCACGCGGCGCGTTCGCCGGATGAAGCCCACCTCCTTGCGCCTGGCTGCACTCCTCGATCGCCCCGCACGTCGCGCGGTACCGGTCACCATCGACTTCAAAGGCTTCGTCATCCCCGACCGCTTCGTCATCGGTTACGGCCTCGACTACGCCGGCCTTTACAGAGAGCTCCCCGGGATCTACTCGCTAGGCTAGGGCCGCAGCAGGGCGGCAGACCTTGCACGGGCGGAAACCCGCCGCTTTTGCGCTCGCCGAGTCGCGAAGCCACACGATGCTCTTGTCCAGCGCGCGCCGCGCGGTGTGACAGGTGGGAAAGCAGTAGATTTTGGTGGTCCGTACGCCCTGGTAGCGGATCCCCGAGCGCGCCAGCTCCTGCAGACGGTTCACGCGGACGCCCTCCATCGTGAGGATGGCCCGCTTCGCCTCCGGACCTCCCCCTCCGTAGTTGCCGATCTCACCATCCGTCCGGACAACGCGGTGGCACGGGATGAAATAAGGGATCGGGTTGTTGGCCAGCGCGGTGCCGACCGCCCTCACCGCAGCCGGGCGCCGGATCTCGCGAGCCACCCAGCCGTAGGGGCGCACTTCTCCACGAGGAATCTCATACGTCTTGCGAAGGACGGCCTGCTCGAACTCGGTCAGCCCGCGAAGGTCGAATCGCATACGGTGCTTGCCGCTGAGCTCATCCTCGATCTTGGCGGCTAGGTCTGCGGGCGCCGCAGCAGGCAGCAGCGGCCTGCCCACGTCCCGCCGAAACCACTCCTCGAACTCAGAGGCTGACGCGGAGCGAGCCGCCGCGGAAACTCCAAAGCGATTCCAGGCGACGTAGACGCCGCCAAGCACCGTCTCGAAGAGCGCGTACGAATCGGCCATTCCCACCTCGGCCAGCACCCGCTCCGCGAATCCTTCGGGCGCCCGAAGCGATGCCAGCCTCTTCAAATCAGTCATCAACGCGGTCATGGTTCTCTCCTCTCAGCAGTTTCAGTCCACGGTGGACGTTGGACTTGACGGTGCCGACCGGCTGGTCCAAAGCGTCCGCGACCTCTTCGTATGACAGCTCGTGCACGTGGCGCAGCACAACAGCCTCGCGGTACCGAAGCGGAAGGCCGGCGAGGCGGCACGCCAGCTCATCCATCTCGAGCCGCTGCAGCGCACGCGACTCAGGCCCCGGCGAATGGTCGGATTCGCTGCCGTTCAGCTCGGCCGTCGGCGGTTTGGCGCTACGAGCACGATTGCGGACCACGTTGACCGCGATGCGATGGAGCCACGGCTTCTGCTTGAGCTCGCGAATCCTCTCGGGCGGATAGGTGGCAAGGGCTCGAAAGGCGCGCAGAAACGTGTCCTGGGCGACCTCCTCGGCGTCGTGCCGACTCCCCGTGAGGGCAAAACCGACAGCGAAGATCCGGTGTTGATGTTCGCGAACCATTCGCTCGAACAGCCGCTCGGTGGCTTCCATACATTCCCCAAAACACGCCGGCCTGCCATTTGGTTGCAACACAGCCGCACGGCGTCCGGAACCATCATGCGACGGCAGGTGTAATACAGGTAATCCGATGGAGGGCCGACCAACGGACGATGCCGAGCTGTTTAGACGCGTCCAGCGCGGAGACACGGCCGCCTATGAGGAGATCGTGCACCGATACCAACAAGTCGCATTTCGAACCGCATACGTGATCACCGGCTCAGCGGCTGAGGCGGAGGATGCTGCCCAGGACGGTTTCGTCAAGGCGTACCGGGCGCTGGCGACATTCCGACCTGGCGCAGAGCCACGCCCATGGCTGCTCAGGATCGTCGCCAATGAGGCCCGCAACCGCGTCCGCTCATCCGGGCGCCGACATCAGCTCGAGCTTCGCTTGGCCGAAGGCTTCCGCCCGGGGGGTGCGGCCCCATCCCCCGAGGCGGCAGCCGTCGCAGCCGAGGATCGGGAGCGCCTGCTGGGGATGGTCAACGGGCTGAGCGACGACGATCGGCTCGTGATCGTCAGCCGCTACCTGCTCGAGCTCAGCGGCGAGGAGACGGCGGCGGCGCTGGGGATCGCCGAAGGCACTGTCAAGTCGCGGCTGTCGCGAGCCCTCGGGCGCTTGAGGGACCGCATGGGGGAGGTCTCTCATGCCTGAGCTTTCCTCGCTGGAGCAGCAGCTCGCCGGTCTGACCCGCAACCTCGAGTGGCCGGCCACCCCCAACCTTGGGCCGGCGATCACGCAGCGAATTGGTCAGCACGTCGCCCCGCGGCGACCCTGGTTCGAGAGTCGCTGGGCGATGGCCGCTGCGGTTGTGATCCTGGCGACGGCCGCGCTGCTTGCCTACTCACCCAGCCGCGATGCGATCGCGAACTGGTTCAACCTCCACACCCGTATCCAGCAGGTGCCTCGACTTGCCACCCCATCCCCGGCACCTCCCGGACCGCTCGGCACGCGCCTGGGACTGGGCAGCCAGACGACGCTCTCCAGCGCTTCCATTGCGGTGGCGTGGCACGTCTTGGCGCCGTCGAACCTCGGCCAGCCTGACGAGGTCTATCTCCAGCTTCCTACGCTCGGGCCTCCGCAAGGCGAGGTCACGCTGGTGTACGCCGCCCGGACGGGCATCCCGACCTCTGGCCAGACAGGCGTCGGGGTCCTGATCACGGAGGCGCGCGGCGCGGTCAACACCGACTTCTTCGGCAAGACGCTGGGTCCGGACGCCACACTCCAGGAGGTGACGATCGCGGGACACCACGGTTACTGGATCGCGGGACAGCCGCATGTCTTCTTCTTGATCGATTCGAACGGCAACACGCGGGACGAGACGCTGCGCCTGGCCACCAACACGCTGCTCATCGACTTCGAGGGCACGATCGTCCGGGTCGAGGGTGACCTAACCAAAGCCCAGGCATTGGAGATCGCCTCGTCGCTGCTCTGACGGAACCCGTGGCTGTCGAGCGGTGTATGGAGGTTGAGGTGAAGATCATGCGAGCTTTTCTGGCAGGCGTCTGCGTGGTGGTCGTCGTGGCGGGGTGTGGCAAAGCGCCACTGGGACCGGTGATAGCCGGCGGTGACAAGCTTTACGTGGCGGCATCGACACGCGACTCGATGCAGCTCGCGGTCATCGACTCTCAATCCCATTCCGTCGTTCGCAGCCTGGCCCTGGGAACACCTTCGCCCGACTGGACTCACCTTTACACCGTGAAGGCGAGCTCCCTCCTGGACGTTGATCCACACACCGGGGCGGTTCGACATACCTTGCAGCTGCCTGGCCATTTCCAGCTGCCACCG
Organism: Candidatus Dormiibacterota bacterium; assembly: GCA_030948325.1. The sequence continues at coordinate 14,733 of JALZAL010000291.1, read as the reverse complement.
GCGACGATCAGTGGCGTCCCTGGCGGCCTGTCCCAGGATGGCCGCTGGCTGGTGCTGGAGGCATTCGACTCGAGCCCCGCAGCCATTCCAAGCGCGACCCACCTGCTGGTCGTGGACACGTCCTATGGGCAACCCGTGAGACAGGTCGACCTTCAAGGTTTCTTCCAGTTCGACGCGATCAGCAACGACGGCCGGCGCATCTATCTCATCGAGTACCTGTCGAGCAGCTCCTACCACGTACGGTTCTTCGATGTTGGGGCCGGCCAGCTGGACCCAGCCGTCATCTTCGACAAGAGCGATGGCAGCTCCGCCATGGCCGGCGTGCGCCTGTCAGGAGTTGCCTCGCCCGACGGCCACTGGCTGTACAGCGTCTATGCGAGGTCGAACAAGGGCGCATTCATCCACGCCCTGAGCCTGGACAATCCCCTCGCATTCTGTATCGACCTGCCCGGCTCCGGTTACTCGTCGAGCCAGCACGAGTTCCACTGGTCGCTGGCGCTGAGCACGGACGGCTCGCGCCTGTTCGCGGCGAACGGGGTCATGGGCGTGGTGGCGGAAGTGGACACGAGCACCAACGGGCCGCGCCTGATGCACACGATGCGCATCGACACGACCGCAGCATCCTCAAACGTCGTTGGGCAAAACGTACAGGCCAAGGAGCTTGGCCCGAACGGCGCTGTCTTGAGCCCTGACGCCAAAACGCTCGTGGTGTCGGGCGCCACCGGCGTGATGTGGATTGACACGACAAGCTTTCGCGCCCTTGGGCACCAGCTTGCGGATTGGAGGGTATGGAGCCTCGGCTTGAGCCCCAACGGCACCATGCTTTACGCCGTCAACGACTCCGGGATGATCGCCGCGATGGCTATGACCGGCGCCCACGCGGCGACTACGTTCACGGGAGCTGCCGGCCAGCCGGTGGCGCTCATCAGGGTGGAGGGGGCGCGGGTCCCTTAGTGGCCTGCTTGTGGCCGCGGCACCGCAGCACGGGAAGGCGCGGGTAGCGGGGAAACGACGCGTCTGTGCGAGACAGCTCGCACATCCAGAACGTGCTGCGCGGAGCTTTGACGGTTCGGGAGTGGATGCAGGACGCGCACAGCCCTACCCCCCGCGTCGCGTCAGGAGTCAGGGCATCGAGGCGAGCGCCTTGAGCAGTCGCTCAAACGAGCTCGCGACTCCGTAGCGCCGGCCAAGCTCCGCGACAGCGGCCGGATCGTCCGGCCATTGATCCCGGCGGCCGCGCGGAACTTCGATCTTGAGGTCGCTCACCGGGGGAACGATTCGGCGCGCCCTCTCCAGGTAATCGCTGTCAGCCGAGCGGAAGATCCCGGCCTCGATCATTGCGCCCACCGACCCATACCGCCGGACGAGGTCGGCCGCCTTTTTGGCGCCGATTCCGGCCACTCCCGGTAGGCCGTCGGACGGATCTCCACGAAGGATCGCGAAGTCCGCGTAAGCGCGGCCGGGGATCGCATACCGGCGGCCGACCTCCTCCTCATCGACCACCGCAAGCCCCGTCTTCTCCGGGTAAAGGACGACTATCTCCCGGTCGCGGATCAGGCTGAAGAGGTCGCGGTCCCCGCTGTAGATCTCGATCGGGATCTCGACTCGCGGCACGAGCGAGGCGATCACGTCCTCGGCTTCGTAACCGGCCACGCCCACTGCGTCGACGCCGACCGCAGCGAGGCTCTCCATGATCACCGGCATCTGCGGTTCGAGGTCGGGCGGGACGGGTTCCGCAGTCCTGTGCTCCTTGTAGCTTGGAAGCAGCTTGACGCGCCAATCCGGGCGCCAGTCCTCATCCGTCGCCAGTGCCAGCCGCCTTGGCTTGCGCTCGGTGATGAGGCGCGCGAGGGTTTCCAGGGTGCCACGCACGGCGTTGACGAGCGTCCCGTCTGGAGCGCGCGTCGTCTGGGGCACGCCATAGAAAGCTCGAAAGATCAGGCTCGATCCGTCAACGAGCAGCCATTCCGGCAAGGTGGCCTGATCCTATCGCGCGTGGACATTGAGCCTGCTGCTCCCCTTTAGGATGGCGGATGCCTTGAGGAGCTTGGCCGTGGCAGCGCTCGTAGCCGTCGCTTTGGCGGGTTGCAGGGGTTCGCAGGGATCGCCGGCGTCGACCGCCCGCCTCACGTCTCCAAGCCCTGTCGTTTTGAACCCCGCCGACTCCAAAGCTGCAGACCTCCGCACTCGGCTGGACCTCCTTCTCGGTGAGCACGTGATCGTCATCGCCAAGGAGTCGTCGGCAGCAGGCAGCACAGACGAATACACCAGCTACCTGCGTCTGTTGACGTCGAACGGCAATGATCTCACCGAGCTCGTGCGCTCGGCGCTCGGCGACACGGCGGCGACCCGCTTCGACCAGATCTGGAGCGCGCAGAACGACTACCTCGTCACCTACACGATCGCGCTGCTCACACACGACCAGGGCAAGGCCGACGCGGCGATGTCGAGCCTGGTCGGCGCATTCGTTCCGCAGTTCTCGCAGTTCTTCGCCGCCGCGACCCAGATCCCCTTGGATCCGATCACACAGCTCGCGACTGAACACGTCTTTGAGACGAAAGCGATGCTCGACGACAGGGTCGCTCAGAACTACCCGAAGATGTTCGCCGACCTCCGCCTGGCGTATGCCCAGTCCTCACGCATAGGTGATGCGCTCGCACCGAGGATCGCTCAGAAGTTTGCTGACAAGTTCCCCGGCGATGCAGCGGCCGGCGCCGTCGATCTGCGCGTATCGATGAACGACCTGATGCAGGAACACGTCTACCTGGCGACCATGGCGACCAGTGCTGCGACCGGCGGCCGTGCGACGGAGCAAGCCGCGGCGGTCAGGGCTCTGGCCGACAATGGGGACACGCTAGGCAGGCTGTTCAGCGGGTTGTTCGGCACGACCTTCAGAGCCCAGTTCGATCAGATCTGGGCGGGAAAGAACACCTCAATGATCGCGTACGCCTCGGCCTCGACTGGACCGGCAAAGCAGAACGCCCTCGGCCGGCTTAACGATGCCTTCGTCAATCAATTTTCGGACTTCATCCAACGGGCGACCGGCCTGGCGTCAGGCACTGCGCGGGTGGAGGTGGCGGCCGAGATGTCGGCGACGATCACTGTGATCGACGATCAGCGCTCGCGGTCTCTGACCGCCGTCGGGGCGGACGACCGCTCCTCCGAAACCTCGATGGTGACCGTCGCGGACCTGATCTCAGGCGCAGCCATTGCCAAGCTACGCTCCACGTTCGCGCCCTGAGCTAACCCAGGGCGGACGCGATGATCTCGAGGCCTGCCGCCGCCTCGTCGCGATCAATGACCAGCGGAGGGCAGATGCGGACGGCGCGCGCGCCCGCAGTCAGGAGCAACAATCCTCGCTCGAAAGCGTTCTGCACCAACTGGGCAGCCAGCTCAGGGGTCCTGAGCTCCAGGGCCACCATCAAGCCAAGGCCGCGCACGTCGGTGACGTCCGGGTGCGTTTGTGCGATCTCTCGAAGACCTTCCTTGACCTGAGCTCCAACAGCGGCCGCGTTCTCGATCAACCCTTCCTCGAGAAGGTCGAGCGTAACCAGGCCGGCGGCGCACGCAAGAGGGTTGCCGCCGAACGTGCTGCCGTGCGAGCCGGGCGGCCAGCTCATCTGCTCGGCTCGCGCGATGAACGCCCCAAGCGGAAGCCCCGAAGCGATGCCTTTGGCAAGGCAAACGATGTCGGGTGCCACGTCCCAGTGCTCCGCAGCGAGCAGATGACCCGTTCGACCCATGCCCGATTGAACCTCATCGGCGACCAGCAAGATGCCGTGTTTGAGCGTGAGCTCACGCAGCCGGGGGAGGAAATCATCGGGCGGTACGAGGTACCCACCCTCACCCTGGATCGGTTCTACGAAAACCGCCGCGACGCTCTCCGGCGGGGCGACCGTGTTGAACAACTCCTCCAGGCGCGCAATCGTGTCGTCCGTGGTCACTCCTCGAGAGGCGGACGGAAATGGGGCGTGAAAGACGGACGACAGGAGAGGTGCGAAGCGGCGGCGCTGGCTCGCCTTTGAGGCCGTGAGCGATAGGGCGCCGAACGTCCGGCCATGAAACCCCCCGATGAACGCCACATAGCTGGGCCGGCCTGTTGCGTAGCGCGCCAGCTTCATGGCGCCCTCGATCGCCTCGGCGCCGGAGTTGGTGAAGAACACCTTGGCCGGCGTGCCAGGAAGGATCTTGGCCTCCAGGCGCTCGGCCAGCTCGATCTCGGAGCGGTAGTAGAAATCGGTGCCGGACATATGTAGGAAGCGTTTTGCCTGCTCCTCGATGGCAGCGACGACTCTGGGGTGGGAATGGCCCGTCGTGGCGACGGCGATGCCGGCGGTGAAGTCGAGGAAAGTGTTGCCGTCGACGTCAGTGACCCAGCATCCATCACCCCGTTCCATCACGAATGGATAGGCTCGGGTGAAACTTGGCGACATCGCCTTTGCGTCGCGGGCGATCAGGTCGGCCGCGATCGGACCTGGCAGCGCGGTCTTCATGTGGGGCCGGCGGGCGGTCTTCACGAGCCGAAGGTAGCAGACCGCCGTGCACGAACCCCCGGTTCGTGGTCCAATTTGGGCTTGGCACGGGGGACGGGGACCTTCACCATCCGGCCGGCGAGCCGCGATGACCTGAAGGCGATAGTAGGTATCTATAACTGGGCGGTGAACCAGACGTTCGCCACCATCGATTCCGAGCCCCTCGGAACCGAGGAGGCCGCTGACTGGTGGGAGGCGCATGGCAAGCGCTCGAAGCTGATCGTCTCCACTGACGACGCCGGCGTGATCGGGTGGGCGCGGCTGTTTCCATGGAACCAGCGTGGGTTCGACATCGTGGAGGATCTCGTGTACGTCGACCCGGTCCATCAGGGAGCCGGTATTGGTCGGGCGCTGCTCGCCGAGCTCATCAAAGAAGCCCGCGGGCTCGGCTATCGCACCATCGTCGCCACCATCGCGACCGACAACCGCGCGGGGCTTCAGCTGCATTCGAAGCTGGGTTTCGAAATCGTCGGCACGATCCGTGACGCCGCGCACAAGTTCGACCGATGGATGGACATCACCCTCGTCCAGCTGGCGCTCGAAGAAAAGGGCTGATCCCGAAGGTGCCTCTTCAACTGATCAACGGCCAATGGATCAACTACGAAGACACGGGCGGGCACCTTGAGCCGGTCGTCCTGGCGCATGGGCTGCTCATGGATCAGGAGATGTTCGCGCCTCAGATCGAGGCTCTGGCCCCCGGCTGCCGAGTGGTCACATGGGACGCCCGCTGTCACGGCTTGACCGAGACGACTCAAGACCCGTTCACCTACTGGAACCTCGCCGACGATCTCAAGGGCCTGCTCGACCATCTCGACATCGATCGGGCGGTGATCGGTGGGATGAGCCAGGGCGGCAGCGTCGCTCTTCGTTTCGCACTTCAACACCCGGAACGCGTGTCCGCCCTGATCCTGATCGCCACGCATGCAGGGATTGAGGACGCGAGAATCGCAGCCATCTACGCGGGGATTCTCGACGCCTGGGAGTCCGATGGGTTGGACGACCAGCTGGCGGAGAAAATCGCCGGCGTTATCCTCGGTACCGCGTGGACGGGTCGCGAGGAGTGGATCGCGAAGTGGCACCAGTGGCCGCGATCGCTGCTGCGCAGGGCTTTCCAAACCCACTTGGCCGGGGAAGATATCCAGCATCGGCTTGGTGGGATCAAAGCGCCGGCGCTGGTGATCCACGGCACCGCTGACGGTGCCACCCCTATGGAGAGAGCTCAAAAACTGTGCTCCGACCTTGGCAACTCCCAGCAGCTGGTGGTCATAGAAGGTGGGGGCCACGCGTGCAACCTGACTCACGCCGACCTTGTGAACCGCGCCGTGGGGCAGTTCCTGGTCGAGCTCGCGCTCAAGCCGGTGCCCTCCTAGCCCGAGCTCCCCACCACAGTCAAGCCGATTGGCGTGCCGGTGGCATAAGGAGGCGGGTAGACGATCTTCATGTCGCCGACGGCCTGCCATTGACCCACGACCGCTGCCGACCGGGTGTTCTGGCCCTCATCCAGGGCTCCGGCGCTTCCGAACCGTACGCCCCCGCCGTTGATGCTGTCCCCCACGGGCACGTCCACCCCCAGCGCCGCCGCACGGATCGAATCGGGCGTGGCCGGGCTGGACAATCCGCCGAGAACGTTGCCAAACAGGGCCCACCCGCCGACGAAACCAGCCACCGCCGGGATCGTCATCGCAGCTCCGCCGTTGCCGGCTCCGTAGACCGCACGGGCCCTGGCGAGGAGTGTCCTGCCGGCGGGCGAGAGGGCCGTAGCGCTGATCTCGGCGTCTGGCTTGTCCGCCGCGTAAACGCCCACGGACGCCGCACCGAGAAGCCGGCTGAAAGCGGGCATGCAGAAGGCGGAGCTCGTACCCACCGCTGCCTTCAGCGTGACGCCGTGGCGCTGCAGGGCCTGCCAGATGGCAACGCCATCGTCGAGGTAGCTGACATCCCAAAGGAAGTCCGCGCCATCCGACGCCACTTTTGCGGCGATCGCGTCGGGGTCGTACGCGCGCGGGTCGTACTCGATCACGTCAACTACATGTATGCCTAGACCGCTTGCAAGTGATTGCTCGCCACCGCCCACCGACCTGCCGTAGACGTCGTTGACTCGGACGATCACCACGCGCGGTGACGCCGGCTTCATGCCGGGGATGAGCACGTCATGGGTGAAGGTCACGGCCATCCGCCCAAGGGCGCTCCCGGTCGCCACCGTCCTGAAAATGTAGTGGCGATGGGCAGTGATCGGGTCGGCGACGGCGCCTGTCTCCCAGTACACGGTTTTCAGCTCCTCGGCCCTGGCGGACGCTGCGGCCGAAAGCGTGGATCCGTATGTACCGAGGATCGCCGGGACGTGATAATCGCGCACCAACACGTCGACTGCGGCGCTCGCGGCCTGGGGAGTGCTCGCATCGACTACCTGGAGGCGGACGGGGACTTTCAGCGTGCCGACAGCGAGCGCGAGCTGGAGGGCTGCCCTCACCCCGGCCAGCTCCTCCTTGCCTCCCTGAGCCTGGGAACCGCTGAGCGGATAGATCGCGCCAAGGACGAGCTCGTGATTGCGACTCGGCTGGGTTTGCGCGCACGCGGCAGCAACGAACACAACCACCACAGCCAGGGACGCAGCCCTACGTACCATCCAGTCAGGATATCGGCTGACGCTTCGTCCTTAGCGTTGCAGGGTTGGCCGTTCCCTCATCTTGCTTCGGCAAGCTGGTGCTCCAGCTTGGTGCTGGGGGTGTAGCCGTAGTTGACGTGGAGGGAGCGCCCCTCCGCCGACATCACCACCGTGGTCGGGAGTGTGTAGACGTGGAAGCGGTCGGCGAGCTCGCGGTTGGCGATCGCGTCGACCTTGTCGATTCGCACCCCGGACAGCTTGGCCAGCGCAGGCTCCTGATGTGTGCGGCACACGGAACAGCTGTCGCCGGTGAAGTAAAGGATGTACGGCTCGATCGCGGGCGCGGCCGCTGCACCAACCGCACGCCTGCGCGCATAAAAGGACCGCAAGAGCTCCAGGCCGGCAGCAGCGAGCAACACCGCGCCCGCCACCACCACAGCCCAGACTTGATTCGTCATTACGGAGTCCCGGTCGTCCCAGTTGCCTTGATCAATCCAGCACGGCCAAGCTGGTAATAGATCTGGCAACCAACGCAGTAGCTGAACGCCAGGTTGATGAACGCCAGCACCGCGACTAGAAGAGCGATGGCCAAGCCCAACACGGGGACCGGCAGCAGGAGCACCGACGAAATCGCGAGGAACACTCCGCCCAAGCCCTGGGCGAAGTTGTGTGGCTCAGGTCGATCCTGCACTGGGCGCGGCTTGACGATGCCGCGTGGCCTCAGGACCTTGAAGTAGAACTGCTTGAAAAGCGCGAGCTGTGGGGCAAATGTGCCGACCAGCAGCACAGCTGCAAGCAGCGGGATCAGAACCAGAAGCGGCCTGAAAAACGCGCTGCCGATGAACGCGACGAGCACGGTCGCCACTATCCCGGTCTGGTTGACCTTGAGCGCCGAATGATCGACGATGCCGCGTCCGGAGGTTGCCATTTGAATCCCTACTTCTCGATGGGGGCCTTGATGGAGCTGCCCCATTCGGTCCAAGAGCCGTCGTAGTTGCGAACGTCGGGATAGCCGAGCAGCTCTTTCAGCACGAACCATGTGTGTGCGGAGCGCTCGCCGATGCGGCAGTAAGCGATGACCTCTTTGTTCGAGGTGATGCCCTTGCCGCCGTAGATCTCCTTCAGCTCTTCGGTGCTCTTGAAGGTGCCGTCTTCGGCGTTGACCGCAGTTCCCCACGGGATGCTGACAGCGGTCGGAATATGGCCGCCGCGCTGTGCGCCTTCCTGCGGCAGGTTCTCAGGGGCGAGCAGCTCACCCGAGTATTCCTTGGGCGAGCGAACGTCGACCAGGCCCGCCTTGCCAAGCTTCGACTGCACGTGATCGCGGTAGGCGCGGATGTCCTCTTTCGGTGAACCGTGGAACTTGTAATCGGTGGCCGGATAGCTCGGGACTTCAGTGCTGTACTGGCGACCTTCCTTCTCCCACTTGACGCGACCGCCGTCGACCAGCTGGACCTTGTCGTGGCCGTAGTACTTCAGCGCCCAGTACGCGTACGCGGCGAACCAGTTGTTGTTGTCGCCGTAGAGCACGATCGTCGTGTCGGGCGTGATCCCGCTCTGGCCGAGCAGGTTCGCTAGCGCCTCCTTGGTCGCGACGTCGCGGTTGAGCTGGTCCTGCAGGTCTTTCCGCCAGTTCCAGCCGACCGCGCCTTCGAGGTGACCCTTTTCGTAAGCCGATGGGTCGACGTCGACCTCGACGATGCGAAGCCCTTTGTCCTTGCCATGCTCGGCGATCCACTCCGTGGAGACCAAAGCCTTGGTTGTCGTCGATGAGCTCAATTCCAAACCTCCTAGAAATACAAATGACCGATTGGTGTCGAGAGAAACGAACGGTCGAGAGGGCGCGTCTACGGACGCGAGCAGACGACCGGCGGCTCAGCTACAGAAGCAGGCCGGGTTGTGAACCAGACGCTGGGCAGGCCAAACGAGGTCCCGCATATTCACTGCATCTTATGACAACCAGCAATAGCCGACCATGATTCCCGGATGATTGATCCTCTAAATGCGAATCGATCTCATTAAGTACCAGGCCCTCGGCAACGATTACATGGTTCTCGACCTCCCGGGACCGCTCGATCGGCTCGTCCCATTGCTGCCGGTGCTCTGTGACCGCTTCCGGGGCATCGGCTCCGATGGGCTCCTGGCGTTCGACCCCAAGGCGATGACTGTGCGGATCTTCAACCCCGACGGCTCCGAGGCCCAGAAGAGCGGCAACGGGCTGCGCATCACGGCGGCGCATGCCGTCTTTGAGCACGGGGCGGGCGATGAATTCGAGCTGCGCACTGTCGACCGCGCCAACGCGGTGAGGATCGTGGCGAGGAACGGCGCCGAGGTCCTCTGCGAGCTCGACATCGGGCGCCCGTCCTTCCACGCCGCCGACCTTCCCGCACGATTTGATGGAGAGCCCGATCGCATCCACCTCGACATCCCGGCCGGACGGATCGAGGCCATGCTGGTGTCTGTCGGCAATCCGCACTGCGTGGTCTTCGGCGAGCCGGTCACCAAGGAGCGATGCCTCGAGGTCGGGCCGCAGCTCGAGACCCACGCTGCCTTCCCGGAGCGCACCAACGTGCAGCTCTTCGAGGTGATGGATCGCGCGCGCGCGCGTGTGGAGATCTGGGAACGAGGCGCGGGCTACACGCTCGCCTCTGGCACAAGCGCCAGCGCCGTCGCCGCAGCATGCATGCGGGCAGGCCTGGTAGACGATCTCGTGACGATCCAGATGCCAGGCGGCGACCTTCAGATCCAGCGCACGCAGGCCGGCAGCCTGGTCCAGTCAGGACCGGCTCGCCGCGTCTACCGCGCAACCATCGACCTGGCCGATTTCGGCTAGGGTCGGGCCGCCTCGAACACCCGCGTCACCGCCGCGGGTAGTTCCGCCAACCCGCTGACCACTGCATCGGCGAGGGCCGGGTCGTCAGGCTCGCCCTGGCGATTGACCCAGATTCGTCGAACGCCAAGCTCGCTCGCGGGCCGGATGTCGTGGAAGTAGCTCTGCGCAATGTGGATCCAGGCATCGGCGGACACGCCGAACGTCGACTTGAACAGAAGGAAATGGGCGGGGCTCGGCTTGTACGCGGCGACATCCTCGGCGGTGACCACCGCATCGAACGACACCGGTAGACGGCGCTGCGTGAGCGCGATGAGGTCGCGGTCGCAGTTGGTCAGCAGGGCGAACTTCCAACCGTCCCTCCGAAGGGCGGTCAAGGCGGGGGCGACATCGTCGAATGGAGGCCAGTACGGAATGGTCGAGACCAGGGCCGTCGCATCGTCCGTCTTCAGGTCCAGCGAAAGCCTGCGCGCCACGCGCCTGACGGTTTCGGTCAGCACAGCCCTGTAGCGGCGGAAGGGCTCGGTTTCCACCTCGGCCTCGATGGTGGCATAGGAGTCGAGAAACTCGGCACCGTGCCCCGGAAAGAGGAGCTCCCCGGTGGTCTTGATCCCGTGACGCCAATCGATCAGCGTGCCGAAGCAGTCGAACGTCAGCCAGCGGTCCCCCACCTGGACCTCCATCTAAGCCCCTTTGATATTGGAGAATTGCGGCCATGGACAAAGCAGCAGTCGACCATTGGTTGAAGGCTTACATGAAAGCCTGGGAGACAAACTCGCCGGCCGCAATCGGCGAGCTCTTCTCCGACGACGCCACATATTCGTACCACCCGTACGACGAGCCGGTGGTGGGGAGGCAAGCGATCGTCGACTCGTGGCTCAAGGACCAGGACGCGCCCGGCACGTTCACTGCAAATTACGAACCGATTGCGATCGATGGAGATGTGGCTGTCGTCAACGGGAGGAGCACGTACTTCAAGGACTCCTCCCGCCGCGAGCTGACCAAAGAGTGGGACAACCTCTTTGTCATCCAGTTCGACAAAGATGGCCGTTGTCGCTCCTTCCGCGAGTGGTACGTGCCGCGTCGAGGTCAGTCCGACTGACAGAGCGCTCGATCAGTGGCCGGGGGCCCGGTACGAAGCGCTGGCGGCTTTCTTCGCGGCCTGATCGATCTCATCGGGCGTGAGCAGCACGACCGTCTTGAGGTGCGCCAGCGCGCCTGTGTTCCCGACAGCCAGCGCAAAAGCGGCCGCTGACACGTTGTCTGGAGAATCGATGACTCCATATACGTCAGCTGTGCCAAAGGCGAAGTAAAAAGCTTCGAGCCGTCCGCCCAGCGACTTGACCGCCGCTTCGACGGCTGCCTTGCGCGAGCTGCCACCCTCCTTGGCCACGCCCTTCAGGCCTTCGTGCGAGTAAGCCGCCTCGATCAGATACTTGGCCATGGTTCAAACCTCCTTGAACTAACCGGCTTGCGCTTTCGTGGTCCAGGTCACCCCGCCTTCGGCAAGTACTCCTGGATGGCATGCGCGAGGTGCTGCATCGTCATCGACTGGAGCCACACCCGCCCCGGCCCCGTGAGCGCGGCGAGAAAAATCCCATCGCCCCCGAAGAAGGCGTTCTTGATGCCCGGCACTGTGGTGATGTTGAACTGCACCGATTCCTGGTACATCCCGACGTGGCCTGGGTGAACACGCAATGTGTTTCCGGCCTGGAGATCGTAGGTCACGACCTCGCCATGCAGCTCCACCCATGCCTGGCCCTGCCCCTGCAGGCGCTGCATGCGAAAACCGGTCCCGCCGAAAATCCCCGCGCCCAATCTCTGCTGGAAGCCGATCGAGAACTGCACGCCGATGGTCGCGCACATGAAGCCGTGCCTGTGCACCATGTAGCCCTGGCCCGGCGCGATCTGCATGGGCAGGATCTGACCCGGCAGCTTGGCAGCAAACGCGAGCAGGCCCGGTCCGCCCAGTGCGGTGTACTCCGTCATGAAGAGAGTCCCGCCGGCCACCGCACGGCCAAGAGCACCCATGAAGCCGCCCTGCTGGCCCCCGGCCGACGTCGACGTCTGCATCTGGATCGCCATCGACATCCAGGACAGCTGCCCGGACTCGGCGAACACTTTGTCGTTGGGCTGCATGCTCATCTCGAGCACGGGCATCACGGTGCCGACGATTTTGGATTCCATCCCCTCAACCCCCACCCAAGAGATTGCCGACAAGGGAGCTGCTCCCCGACTCTCTGTGGGGGAGGTATTCCGAGATCGCATGGGCCAGGTGCTGCATCGTCATCGACTGCAGCCACACCCGCCCCGGCCCGGTCAGGGAGGCCAGGAAGATGCCGTCGCCGCCAAAGAACATGTTCTTGATTCCGGGGATCGTCGTGATATTGAGCTGCACCGACTCTTGGTACATGCCCACGTGCCCCGGGTGAACGCGCAACGTGTTGCCGGGCTGGAGGTCGTAGGTGACCAGCTCTCCGCTGAGCTCAACCCACGCCTGGCCCTGGCCCGTCAAACGCTGCATGCGGAAACCTGTCCCGCCAAGCAGCCCGGTGCCCAATCGCTGCTGGAAGCCCATCGAGAACTGCACGCCCGGCGTGGCGCACATGAACCCGTGACGGTGCACCAGGTAACCAGATGCGGGCGTGATCTCCATCGGAAGGATCTGGCCTGGCAGCTTGGCCGCGAACGTGAGCAGCCCCGGGCCGCCGGCCGCGGTGTATTCGGTCATGAACAGCGTGCCGCCGGCGACAACCCGGCCCAGCGCGCCCATGAAACCGCCTTGCTGGCCTCCGGCCGACGTCGAAGTCTGCATCTGGATCGCCATCGACATCCAGGACAGCTGCCCAGACTCGGCGAAGACCTTGTCGCCAGGCTGCATGCTGAGCTCGAGCACCGGCATCACAGTGCCAACGATCTTTGGCTCCAACCCCTGCCCCCTTATGAATACGGTGGCGGCCGCCTCGCGACAACTTTATCAGGAGCCTGATCCACTTCCCGTGTGATGCACGTGCTCCAGCGTGTGGCGGCGAGCGGCTTTATGACCGGGGGTCCGCGAGCAGACGTCGCAAACGCCGACCACGAGCACCTCGGTGCGCACAGGCTTGAATCGATGGAGGTCCTCGAGGTGGCTTTCAAGCGAGGCCACGAGCTCCTCCTGGATGTGAAGAACGCCCCCGCATACCTGGCACACGGCGTGATGGTGGTCGCCGGTGGCGAGCTCGTAATGAGTGGGTCCCTCGCCAAGGTGGGCGGCATAAACCGAGCCCGAGGCGGTCAGCGCCTCCAGCGCCCGATACACGGTGCTTCTTGGAAAACCGGGCTTCGTCTTGTGGAGCTCGACCGCGATCTCATCCGCGGTGCAGTGGCCGCCGAGCTGCACGATGGCGTTGTAGACCATGGTCCGTTGAGCCGTTCGCCGCATGCCAGGTGCGAGCATCAGTCGGGCGCCACGACCCGCAGATTTCGATCGGCCTTGGTCAGCACGCGACACCCTGCGGCTTCGACCACCACATCGTCCTCGATTCGCACACCGCCCCAGTCGGGGATGTAGATGCCCGGCTCGATCGTAAAGACCATTCCGGGCTCGAGCACTGTTGTCGAACCGGGGTCGAGGCTCGGGTCCTCGTGAGCCTCGAGGCCCAGGCCATGGCCGACGCGGTGAAAGAAGCGATCGCCAAACCCCGCAGCCGCAATGACATCCCTGGCCGCGGCATCCACGTCACCAGTCGTCACCCCGGCACGCACGGCTGCGATGGCGGCGTCGTGGGCTGCGAGGACCAATCGATGTATCTCGAGCTGGCGGGAGCTTGGCTGGCCGACAACGGCCATGCGCGTCGTGTCGGCGCGATAACCGTCAACAGCAGCCCCGAAATCGAGCAAAACGAGGTCTGCGGCCCGGAGGCGGCGGCTTGACGGACTGTGATGGGGAACAGCACAGTTGGGTCCGAACTGGACCAGTGTTTCGAAGGCGAGCTTCGCCCCCTTGGCACCGATGGTGGCGCCGATATTGACCGCTACCGCCAGCTCGGACTGCCCCGGACGTAGCTCTCGCATGACCTCTTCGGTGACCGCGTCGGTGATCGCGCACGCGCGCGCAATCTGTTCCAGCTCGGCCGGCTTTTTCGTGAGACGCAGCCGGCGAACCTCAGGCGAGACGTCGATCAGCTCACGAGCACCGGTCCTCGCGCTGAGCATCTCCGCCCTCTGTACCGTCAAATGCTCCTTCTCGACGCCAACCCGAATGGGCTCTTCGAGCGCGCCGCGCACGAGCTCGTAAGCGTCCTCGCCATCGCGCCACGAAACCAGATCGAGCTCGACCGCGTGCGTGGCGGCGTTTTCCCGCTCCAGAGCGGGGACTATCAAAGTCGCCTTGTCCGGGCGGATCGCCAGCGCCATCAGGCGTTCGTGCGGCTCGGCGTGGAAGCCCGTCATATAGGCGATGGAGACCGGCCGCGTGATGTAAGCCGCATCGAGACCCTGCCGTTCCATCCAGGCACGAAAGTCGGACAGCCGGGTGGCCGCGACTGTTGCTGCGCTACTCAATGCCGACAATGCGGACGCGGTACGAACCATTGGGGGTCTTGACTTCGACCTCCTCACCCACCTTGTGACCGAGCAGGGCCTTTCCCAGGGCGGACTCGTAGCTGACGGTCCCAGCCTTTGGGTCTGCCTCGGCGGGGCCGACGATTCGATACACCTCGTCGCTCGCCTCGTCCTCGCTGAAACGCACGGTGCTGCCCATGCTGACGACGCCAGAGTTCTTG
>JALZAL010000234.1 GCA_030948325.1 Candidatus Dormiibacterota bacterium | reverse complement strand
GATTTCTCCTCGCCAGGCTTTGGTTTGCGTAGTACAAAGTCATGGCCGGGGGAGCCCGGCCAACCCTGCGACGCTAGGCGCGACGTCTGAGAGACGTCGCCTGCTCTCTTTCCGGTATATCGATGTGGTCTTGTTTGAGAAAGATTTCTCCTCGCCAGGCTTTGGTTTGCGTAGTACAAAGTCATGGCCGGGGGAGCCCGGCCAACCCTGCGACGCTAGGCGCGACGTCTGAGAGACGTCGCCTGCTCTCTTTCCGAATCGGTTGGGATTTATCGAGAGTCTCTCCTCACCACGTTGGGAGGATTAGAGACAAAGTCATGGCCGGGGGGGCCCCGGCCAACCCTGCGACGCTACTTGGTTAGTGGCGGGACTTTTTAGATGCCCAGCATCGTGCGGGCGCGGAGGGCGATTGAGATTGCCACTCTGGTCTCGGGGTCGTCCAGCTGCAACCCTGTCAAGGTCTGGATCCTCTCCACCCGGTAGCTCATCGAGTTGATGTGGATCCCGAGATTCCGAGCCGCGGCGCGCCGCACCCATCGTGCCGCCGACAGCGCCTCGAGCGTCTCGAGCAACGGGGTGTCCCGTGACTGTGCGTACTTCAGCAGCGTGCCGAGCAGCTCGTCTACGAAGCGGCGCAACGCCTCCGGGCTCTGCACTTCCAGCAGCAGCCGGAAGGCGCCGAGCGAGCGATACGACGCCACCCGCCCGCGGCCGCCCGCACGACGCGTAAGCCGGAGCGCCTGGCGGGCCTCATGGTGTGAACGCGCCAGCTCGCCGACAGAGTTGGCGAGGTTGCCTATCCCGACCGAAGCCGATCCCGGCCTCATGACGGGGGCGGCACCGGCGAGTATCTGCGCGGCCAGCTTCTCGATCGCCGCCAGGTCAGGGGCGACCTCGTCGGGCACCAGGAAGACCGCCGAGGCCGATCGGACGAGCGTCAGCGCGTCCGGCAGGCGCGAGCGAACGAGCCCGCTGAGAGCGGCATCGAGCTTGTCCTGACGCCCTCGAGCCGTCAGCGACAGCTCCGTCTCGTCGTCGTCGGGCTCGAGGACCATCACCCACGCGCTTGGCGGGAGGCGATGCCCAAGGCGCTCCGCCTGGCGCGCCACTCTCTCGGCCTCGTCACCTTCGAGGCCGCCGGCAAGCACTTCCTCAACGAGGTCGCCGCGAAGTCGCCGCTCGACCTCGGCTGCGGCGCGCTCCTTTGCGAGCTCCAGCGCAAGCACGGTCGACCCGTGCTCGAGAGCACGCCGGCGCCCGTGGGAGTCGATGGTCTTTTCGTCCACGCCGACCGCCAGCAGGCCGAGGACGTCAGGGCCGGCGCGGACGGGTATGAGGTCGAAGGGCCGAGCGGGTCTTCCGGCGCTGATCCGGACCTCACGCGCCCCCGCTTGCGCCAGGGGGCTCGGAACATGGATCCGGGCAGGCATACCGTCAGAGGCCTCGCCCGCTCCCCTGATGCGATAGCCCTCCGCGGAGTACAGCGCCGCTCGCCCACCGGCAAGCGCCCCCACACCTTCGAGGATCGATTGAATCCCGGCTCCTTCCAGCGACAGCCTCGTGAAGCGCTCGTGGATGTCATGGGACAACTGAATATCGGCAAGCTGGACCTCCATGGCCCTTTGCAGCTCGCTTCGCTCCAGGATGCCGGCCACCTGCCCAGCGATCGCACGCAGAAAGTCGATGTCGCCCGAATCGAAGTCCCGCCTCTGCGCCGTCTGAGCGTTGAGAACGCCCACGAGGCGCGGCCCGGATTCGATTGGAACCGAGAGCATGGAATGGAAGCGATCCTCGTCGAGGCCGGGCACCCACTTCCAATGTGGTTCCTTGCTGACGTCCGCCACCACGGCGGGGCGGCGAGTTTCGGCGACCCAGCCCGTGATGCCCTCGCCCACTCGCATCACAACCTTGCCGACCATCTTCTCGTTCAACCCATTGGTGGCAGTGAGAAGGAGCTCCCGACCCCGAGACGTCAGCAGATACAGGGAGCACACGTCGGTGTCCATCGCCGAAGTCGCCTCGCGGATGATCAGCTCCAACAGCTCATCAGGCAGCTGTGTGGACGCGGCCGCCTGCGCCAGCCGCACGAGAAAGCTGAGCTCGCGGGCGGCAAGGCTGGAGTCAGTACCTTCGGTCGCGACAGACACCTTTCGCAGCTTACGCGTCGTATCCATGTCAGATGTCGTGTACATAACACAATTCACAGGAACGCGATAGTGTGACTCATACATATAAATTGCGGGAATTAGGGCCTAGGTTGCCATTGTCGACAGTCCCTCGGAAGACCCGGCTCTCACGGGTTAGGCTTGGAAAGTGACGTCACCACTCCCCGGCCGCTGGCGCGATCATTTCGCCGGAGTCGACCTGCCTGTCCCGGTGCTGGAGGGGATCACGGTCACCGGCATCAACTTCGACAACGCGGCCAGCACCCCGCCGCTGAAACGGGTCCGTGATGCCGTCACAGCGTTCTCCGAGGTGTATTCGAGCGTGCACCGTGGCACCGGGTACAAATCCCGGATGGCCACGGAGGCATACGAGCAGGCCCGCGAGCGCGTAGCGGAGTTTCTGAACGTCGATCAGCGAAGCCAGGTGGTGATCTTCGTCAAAGGGACGACCGACGCCCTCAACCGCATTGCGGCCGAGCAAGCAAGGCTGGACGGCCGCCAGGTCCTCGTGACCGAGATGGAGCATCACGCCGACCTCCTACCCTGGCGGCACCGCAGCGGCCACCTCATGGTCGGCCTCACGCCCGACGGCCACATTGACCTCGACGCGATCGAGCACGCGCTCATCGAAAGCGCCGGCACGATCGGCCTCATCGCAGTCAGCGGGGCGTCCAACGTGACCGGGTATGTGTCCCCCATCCACGAGGTCGCGGAGCTGGCTCACCGCCATGGCGCGCTTGTGTCGATCGACGCCGCCCAGCTCGCGCCTCACCGTCGAATCGACATCCGTCCCGCCGATGACCCGGGCCACCTCGACTTCGTCTCGTTCTCGGGCCACAAGATGTACGCGCCTTACGGCGCCGGCGTGCTCGTCGCGCCTCGTGACTTCTTCGCCGGGGCGCCTGAGGTCATGGGCGGCGGGGCGATCAGGATAGTGACGTGGGATGACACCGTGTGGGCCGACCTGCCGGATCGCGAGGAGGCGGGCTCGCCCAACGTGATCGGCGCGGTGGCCCTCGGCGTCGCCATCGACACTCTCGTGGAGCTGGGTTTCGATGACATGCTGCGCGACGAGGCCGACCTCGGTGCGCGCTTGCTTAAGGGACTGAGCGAGATTCCTGGCGTGGCTGTTCTCGGCGGCCCGCAACCGGGCAACCAGCCCGAGCGTCTAGGGCTGGCAAGCTTCGTAATCGACGGAATCCATCACGGTCTTGCGGCAGCGGCCCTGAGTCACGAGTGGGGAATCGCGGTCCGCAACGGGTGCTTCTGTGCCAACCCGTACGTGTTCCACCTGCTGCATATGAGCAAGGAGGCTGTGGAAACGGTTGAGGGTGAGGTGGCAGCAGACCATCGCCAGGCGTTGCCGGGCGCTGTCCGGGCAAGCCTGGCGCCCTACAACGACCGAGCCGAGGTGGACCAGTTCTTGAAAGCCGTCACGAGCATCGCCCGTGGACACCTGAAGACAACCTATGCGCAGGCCGTCGATGGTACCTTCGCTCCGACAGGCGGCTGGCCTGCCATTCCGAACCCACTCAGAACCTTGGTCAAACCGGCGTCCTGATTTTCAACGAACGGAGGGATTCGTGAAGCTCATAGTCGAGATCCTGCTGGCGATATTCCTGCACCCGGTCGTCTGGGTCCTGTGCGTCATCAACATCGTTGGTCGCCAGGATATGGGCGGGCTCAGCAAGCTCCTGTGGATCATCATCACCTTCTTCTGGGGGATCGGCCCGATCCTCTATGTCCTCCTGGCCAAGGGAGCTTTCTGGTAGCGGCATGACCTCGCCGAGGAGGGAGCGCTCGGCCACCCGAGCTCTCGTCTTTGGCCTCCTCGCTCTGCCGTTTGGAATCCTCGCTCCGTTCGCCATCTGGGCCGGAGTTTCGTCCCTGCGAGGCATTCGCAAATCGAACTACGCGCTCAGCGGCGGGACCTCGGCCACGTTGGGCCTGGCGGCCGGCATCCTCGGCATGGCGGCGCTGATCGTCGGAACCGCGTACTGGTTCCTGGCTGCATGACCAGCGGACGGCTCGTGGTCTGGACAGCAGGCGCGATCACGGTTTTCCTGCTGGCGGCCCTCAGCTATCCCGGCGCCGTGGTGACCTCCGCCGTGATCGCGTTGACGTCCGCGCCTGCAGCGCCCTCACCCCCGCCCGGACTGCTGCCGTGGCTGCATGTCGAGCACCCCAGAGGCGCTGCGCCATACATCGCAGACGATCGGCGGCGGATGGTGCTGCTCCACGGGGCGGTCGCCCAGGGGCTGATCGATTTCTATTCGATCGCCGACCCGTCGACCGCCGACCCTCCACCCTTCTACCCAGTCGATCCGGCGGCCTACGACGGACGGTGTCCGGACAACTCGCCCTACATGCCGACTCCCCCGCTTTGCCAGGGCGATCTCGCGCAGATGGCAGGGTTCGGGTTCAACTCTCTTCGCCTGCCGCTGTCATGGAGCTTGCTCGAGCCCCAGCGCGGCCGTTTCAACCAGGCTTACGTCGATCGCGTCGCACAGGTGATCGGCTGGGCCAGGGCAGCCGGAATCTACGTGATCATCGACATGCATCAGAACGCGTACTCGCGCTATATCGGCCATGCGTCTCCGCCACCCCTCCCTGGAGGCGACATAGTGCAGCTTCGCTACTACACGGGAGCTCCCGCATGGGCGACCATCACGGACGGCTTCCCGCCGGAGGCGTACGCCGGGCAGCGTGAGCTCAACCCCGCGGTGCTGGAGGCGAACAGCAACTTCTGGTACGACCGCAACGGCATCCAGGACGAGTACATCGCAGCAATCGCGTTGCTGGCCAGGCGCTTCAAGGACGACAGCACGGTTGCCGGCTACAGCGTTTTCAACGAGCCTCTTCCGGGTTGGAACCTGCCGCCGGGATTCGAAGATCTGCTCTTGTTCCCCTTTTACCGCCGGGTCGTGGACGCGATTACCGGCGTTCGGGACGGGCTACCGTGCTGGACGGGTTTCTACCTGCCCTCGTTCTGCGGATATCGCGACCTTGGCGTCCACGACCTGCATCAGCTCTTCTTCCTGGAGGCCGGCCTGCTGCGCGAAGTGACCGACTTCCCCACCCATCTCGGCCTGCCTGTGAGCTCCTACCCGAACCTCGTGCTGTCCCTCCATGCGTACACGCACATGTACACGTTCGACAAGTTCATGGGCCAGTCGCCCGACAGGGCCACGTATCCCTGGGGCGGATACGACCAGAGCTATACGCTAGGCGAGCGTGAGGCGAAGGCGATTAACGCGGCGCTGTTTATTTCCGAGTTCGGCTTCACTCCCACATGGGACGCCCTGGTGATAGCCAGCCAGCTGCTCGAGATGGAGCGGCACCGTGTTGGCTTCGCGTTCTGGACGTGGAAGGAGAATGGCGATGGTGGCTGGGGCATGTTCGACGGCGCCCGGCCGAACCAGACCCCAGAGCCGGCGAGCGGGTGCCTGCGCCCCGAACGGGAGCGCCTTCTGGCGAGGGTCTACCCACTCGCATCGGCTGATCCAAACCTCACATACCACTACGACCCCGGCACCGGCGCATTCTCGCTGCAAGCGATCGGGCGGCGGGGCGACGCCCCCACGGTGGTGTATCTCCCGCGGGAGGTGACGGGCGAGGTGAGCCTGTCCGGCGGCCTGTCGACTGAATCGGTCGCTCCGAACCCCGACGCAGGCCGGATCGTGACGGCGACACCTTCGGGCGGCGCCTTCAGGATCACGGTGGCGGCGGCGCCGCTTTCGCTGACCGCCTGCCTGTAATGCCGCTGCCACCCGATCAGGATGCTTTCGACACAACGAGCATGGTGCCCCCGGAGGGAATCGAACCCCCGACCTTGACGTTAGGACCGTCCTGCTCTATCCCCTGAGCT
>JALZAL010000225.1 GCA_030948325.1 Candidatus Dormiibacterota bacterium | reverse complement strand
GACGTGCTCGCAGTTGTCCAGCAGGATCAGTAGCTTGCGGTCGCTGAGCCTCTCGGCCAGCGTTGCGAGGACCAGTCGACCCGGCTGCTCGCGGATTCCGAGCACCGTGGCTACGGCCTGCGGCACGATCTCTGACTCCGCGATCGAGGCGAGCTCGATAACCCGGACGCCGTCGGGAAAGTCGATGGAAGCCAGGCGGGCGACCTCGAGGGCGAGACGGGTCTTGCCGGCGCCACCAGGTCCGGTGAGCGTCAGGAGCCGAGTGGTGCTCAGGAGGCGCAGCAGTGCCGAAATTTCCTGGTCGCGCCCAATGAACGTGGTCAAGGCTGCGGGAAGCTGCAACCCCTTCGCCGGCGCGAGCTCGGCAGCCGTGGTCTGAACGCCGGATCCGTCAACGCGCGCCTCCGCCAGCATGGCGCACAGCCCGTACGCGTTGAGCGTGCGGCCAGAGAGAACCCCGTTACGGTGCTCTCGGAAGAGTCCGTAATCAGCACAGAGACCTACCAGGGCGTCCGTAGCCGCGGCATCCGGCGCCAACTCGGCGTGCTCCCAGCGTTGAATGGTGCGTCGGCCGTAGCCGAGCCGGGCCGCCCAGCCCTCCTGGGAAATACCCGAGGCGATTCGAAGCGCCCGCAAGACAACGCTCCAGTGAGGTGCGGGCACTGGATCCCGCGCGGGGTTGGGGTTGTCGACGTGGCGCATGTCTGGCGCAATCCTGGCGCACGCCTTCACAGCGGCAGGTGGATTATGGCCGGGCGCGTTGACACTTCACCATTAGCCAACGCGATGACCGAGGAGGAACGGTGTGTCCGTGCCACAGAGTATCACCATCGACGCGAAACCCAGCGCGCTCGACATCGACACCACGCGGACGGCCATGTTGGTCGTTGACATGCAAAACGACTTCGGGGCAGAAGGCGGTCTCATGCATCGAGCTGGCATCGACATCGGACCGATCCAGGCCGCCGCTGAGCCGACCGCGCGGGTTCTGGCAACCGCCCGCAAGGCGGGAATCAAGGTCATCTACCTCAAAATGGAGCTTCGTGGCGACCTCTCCGATGCTGGCGCCGCCGACGCCCCGAACCGCCTCCGAATGGAGCCTTTCGGCGTCGGCACGGCGGTACAGGCGCCGGATGGCCGCCCGAGCCGGATCCTGATTCGCGACACCTGGAATACCGAGATTCTGGATGAACTTGCACCCGAGCCCGGGGACATCATCGTCTCCAAGCACCGCTTTAGCGGCTTCTATCAAACCGACCTGGACATGATCCTCAAGACACTCGGCGTCAAGTACCTCGTGGTGACGGGGTGCACGACCAGCGTCTGCGTCGAGTCCACGGTCCGGGACGCCATGTTCCGTGACTACACCTGCCTCCTCTTGGAAGACTGCATGGCGGAGCCCGTCGGATCCGATTTGCCTCGAAGCAATCATGAGGCATCGCTCCTGGTCATGCAGCTGGTCTTCGCGTGGGTGACTGACTCACGGGCGCTCCTGCGGGCTTTGCACGCGCAGGTCTCTGGCAGGAACGGAGCCTTCGTCGCGGCATAGCACCGACTTGAAGTGTGGACTACCGGGCACTCCTCGTCGACGCCGGCTGCGCGGCTGCGGCCGTCAAGCGACCTACGGCCAGCTATGGTCGTCGGCCAAGTGGGAGTGAAAGTAATCGGGCGTGTGCCAGACGCTCACTTGTCGGCCATTCTTGGCTTGATAGACGAGTTTGATTGCCGGCGGCTGATCGTAGAACTCAAGCACGCGCCGATCATGTTCGTACTCGTACAATCCCGCGAGTTCGACGCGGTGGCTCTCAACCTGGATAGTGACGCCCATCTTGCGGCTCGGGTACCGCACGGTCACATTGCCCGCTGCGCTCCGCACGCGTCTCGCGGGCGGCGAAGAACGGACGGTCTCGATGATCGTCCTGGCCTCGGCCGATATCCCGAGCCGGTCGCAGAGCGCGTCCACTTCATGCGCCGAGGGCATCCTGTCTAGCGTCCGTACGAGATTCCGGTCTCCACGGTATCCCCGGCCGGCACTTGACCGGAAGCCCCTATATGTCAAGACGGATCCTTTAGTACCACAGCCTCACTTGCAGAGCATGAGCAGCGGGAAGTCGGCCTGGTCACTGCCGGGTCGGGTGCTCGTCGGCGGAACCGGGGTGTACGCTGGGGGCGCTGCCGTTCCTGGGTTGGGCGCGTCTTGGGGATGGCCTGGCCGTTCG
>JALZAL010000220.1 GCA_030948325.1 Candidatus Dormiibacterota bacterium | reverse complement strand
CCTTGGTCACTGCATGTCCAAGGCCCTGGCCATCGTCTGGGGCGTCTGGCGTTCAGGTCGCGACTTCGACCCAACCCTCGGCGGCCCCAGGACTTGACAAAACCCTATGGGTTCTAATGGAGCAGAGCACCATCGTCAAGGCCAGCGACTCCGATCTCGCCTGGCTGTTTCCCAGCCTCGGCTACGAGGAGGCCGCACTCAGGATTCTCGAACAGGGTCCGCGACTTGTGGTCGTAACCCTCGGGGAGGAGGGAGCCATCGGCTTGGGGGCCGGCATTCGGGTCAAAGTCGGTGCTCCCCGCGTGGAAGTGGTCGACACGATCGGCGCCGGGGATGAGTTCGGGGCGGCGTTGTTGGCCTGGCTTCATGATCACGGCGCGCTGCGCGTGGATTTGAACCTCAACCCAATCGAGCTGGGGTCCGCGCTCGCATTCGCGTGCCAGGCGGCATCGCTCATGTGCGCTCGCGCCGGCGCCGATCCACCACTGCGAGCCGAGGTCATCGCCCTGGCGGTAGCCAGCGATACTGTTGGTGAATCAGGCGGCTCAGGCAGGTAAGGCGGATGAATGATCCAACTCTGATCAAGGCGCTGGCGATAAAGAGTTCGCCGGCTCGCCTGGCGCCGGCAACACGTGAACGATTCCGAATCGGCGCCGTGCAGGAGCGCTGGCACGCCGATCCGGAGGAGCACGAGGCCGCGCTTCGGGCGGGCATCGCCATGGCCGCAGGCGAAGGCGCCCGCCTGGTCTGCCTCCAAGAGCTGACTCTCTCGCCGTACTTCGCGGTGCGTTCCGACGCGCTGGAAGACGCCCGGGCGCGATGTGAATCGATTCCCGACGGCCCCACAACCAGTTTTGTCAGCCGTGCTGCTCGGGAGTTTGGCGTGCATGTCCAGGCGTCCCTGTACGAACGGGCAGCTGACGGTGGGCTCGGTTACAACACCGCGATCTTGATTGCACCGGATGGGGAGCTGGTGGCGCGGGTACGCAAGGTGCACATCCCCGCTGCCGCCGGCTACCACGAGGACAGGTACTTCCGGCCGAGCGATGACGTCGAGCCGTATCCGGTCGTGGACGTGGCGCACATGCGCTGCGGGTTTCCGACGTGTTGGGATCAGTGGTTTCCGGAGGTCGTGCGGATCTACGCACTGAAGGGAGCTGACGTGATCGTCTATCCGACAGCGATTGGCTCGGAGCCGGAACATCCGAAGTTCGACACCCAGCCGCTGTGGGAGAGAGTGATCACGGCGAACGGCATCGCAAACGGAACGTTCATGGTCGTTGTCAACCGCACAGGGTATGAGCCCCCCCTGCGATTCTATGGCTCGTCCTTCGTCTCCGACCCGTACGGACGTGTGCTGGTTCGGGCGCCTCGCGACCGGCCCGCGGTTCTGGTCGCGGACGTCGACCTGGATCAGCGTCGGGACTGGCTTGACCTATTTCCATTTCTCCGCACTCGACGTCCCGAGACCTACAGCCCATTGGTCGGCGAGCCTCGAGAGCCTTAGGGGCAGAGAGGAAGTCGTAGCCTCGCTCACATAGGCTATCTACATAGAATGCCTATGTGACATCCCACGGCGCAGCGGGCACGCCACCACCGGGCGCCTTGGCAGAACGTCTCGGGACGGCCACGTCACGGCTCAATGCGTTGCTTCGCCATCATCTCGCCCAGGCCGAGATCACCATATCGCAGGCTCGCACCCTCGGCACCCTCGCCACACGCGGGCCGCAGCGGATCACCGAGCTCGCTTTGATCGAGCAAGTTGCGCAGCCCACAATGTCGGTGCTGCTGACCAGATTGGATGAACACGGTCTGATCGAGCGCCGCGCCGATCCGGCCAATCCCAAAGCGACCCTGGTCTCCATCAACAAGGCAGGCCTTGAGCTGTGGCGGTCGATCGTTGCGCTTCGTACCAACCTGTTTGGCGCCGGCCTGACGCTCCTTTCGGCATCGGAGAGGAAGTCACTGGAGGCGGCGCTCCCAGCGCTCGAACACCTAGTGGACCAGCTTCAAGGCAGCGGGGCGGAACAGCATGCAAGGCGTTGAGCCCTCACGGATAGTCCACCAGCCACGCGTCGTGTGGGCGGTGGCGTTCGCCTGCGTCATCGCCTTCATGGGCTTGGGACTTGTCGATCCGATCCTCCCCACCATGGCCAAGCAGCTGCACGCAACGCCCTCCCAGGTGGAGTTGCTGTTCACCAGCTACATCTTTTGTATGGCCGTGGCCATGCTCGTGACCAGCACCGTCTCGAGCTGGATAGGTGCCAAGCGAACTTTGATCGCCGGCCTTGTCCTGATTCGTGTCAGGCGTACATCAGCGATCCGGGCGTGGTCAGCTTCTCTCCCGTCTCCAGCAACGTCTTGAGACCCGAGAGGATCATCATCCAGCCGCCGTAGAGCTCCGAGTTCGCTCCCTCGCGCAGGTTGTCGTGCGTAACGGTCAGCAGGCACGAATCACCGACCGGCGCGATCTCCCAGGTCACCCTCGAGGTTCCTTCTTTGCTGACGTCGTCGCTCCAGAGGGCGTGGAAGCTTTGCACGAGCCGGCGTGGCGGATCGACCTCGAGGTTCTCGCCCTCGGAGACGAGGACGCCGCCGCCCGCCGGGTGACTCGTCTCATAGCGTGATCCGGGCTTCCAGTCCGAACGGATCTGCACCCCGAAGCTGTATTTGCGTCTCATCTCGGGGTCTGTGATCGCCTCCCACAGCCGCTCCGGCGTGGTCTTGATATAGATCTCGAATACCTTTTCCATCCGTTCCTCCAGTTTGTTTTTGATGCTGCTGAGTCCTGCGGCCCACGGTTCTGCGTACTTGCTCACCCACCGGTCGTGGACCAGCCGGATGGGGATGGGGTTCAGGAAATGAAGCTTTTCGCGCCCCCGCCGCCTGGTCACGACCAGGCCGGCCTCTTCGAGCTGCTTCAGGTGCTTCATCACACCGAAGCGCGTCATCGGGAGGCGCCTCTGCAGAGCGCCGAGGGTCTGCCCGTCCTCCCGGAACAGCTCGTCGAGCAGGCTTCGCCGGGTTGGATCTGAGAGAGCCTTGAACACCGCATCCATGCCAGAGACTATATGTGACCATATGGTCACATGTCAAGCCCGCGGAGGGTCGTCCCGGTTGGTTTCGACTCAGTTGGCTGTCGGCGCTCGAAGAGATCTCCTCGCCGAACCAGACCAGTTGGCTCGGCTGGCGGTTCAGGCCGGAGCTGTAAGCGTCCGGCCTCGACCGGTCCACAGGTCGGGCTCGCTGATCCCGTTCATGCCGAGAGTCTGCGAGATCTCGCCAACGTGGACGGCATCGTGCGTGATGAGACGCATCAGCACGGATTGCCGCGTGTGGATCTGTGTGTTGCCGTCAAACTCTCGACGGAATTCCTGCTGGAGCATCTCGTACGTCCAACGTTCGAGACAGCCCTGAACGACCTTCCAGGTCGATTCGAGCGCGAGAACCAGCTCGTCGGCTCGGCGCGGTTGATTGGGGTCGTCCTCCCAGCCGTCCCCTAAGGGCTCGGGAAAAGGCGTGTCCCGGGCGCCCGGCTCCTTGAGGATCCCGCACAACCAGTACACGCGGGCGCCGGCCAGATGGCCGGCTGTGGCCCAGATCGGCCAGAGGTCGGGCGCGGGCCTCAAAGCGAGCTGCTCCGGTGTCAGGGAGCCGATCTTTTGGACGAGGCGCTCGTTGGTCAGCCGCCATCCTTCATAAAAGGGAGCGATGCTCTGTGGCTTCTCAGTCACCAGGTCCCACCAGTGGGCTCCCCGCGATATTCGCTCAGGAACGAGTGGACGGACGGATCCACAACCATGCCGCCTCAGGGTAGTCGGTCCCGTTGAGTGTGGCGTACTGGTCCCCGGCGAAGTCCCAGCCAACCCTAAGGCGCTTCTGATCCAGCTCCCAGCAGCGGCGCAGAACCTGGCGGCGTGCGCAGGGACGCTTCGCAGACTGTTCCGGCAGACGATCGATCGTGCCGATGGCTCACGGGCACTTCCGGCGCGGCCCCATTCTTCCCCTGGGCCGTGATCTTCTTCGTCGCGCCCGTTGCGGGCGTCTTTGCGCTTGACTCCTCTCAAAAGCTGGCGCCGACCGGAGTCCGCTAGGGCTTTTCCCGGACCTGATCGGCCTGCTCGCCCACCAGGTCTTCACCGCCTTCGATCAGTAGGTCCTCGTCGCTGGCGGAGTAACGATCGCGGACCTCGGCTCCATCGGTATCCGAGTCGCCAAGGCCTTCCTCAGAATCCTGCTCGACCAGCTCCCCAGCCTTCCTGTCTTCTTCGAGCAGCTGGCTGTAAGACCGTTCGGCCTCATCCCAGGTCGGGTATTCCCAGAACTCCGTTCCTGCCGGCACCTCGGCGCCTTCGGTCTCGTCCAGGGGGTGCATGAACACATATCCCCGCCCGTTGGCCGGATCCTGGATCAACGAGAGGAATCGATCCTCAGTCAGCTCGGCACGCTGCGCCGCCTGGCCCTCGTTCTCGAGCTGGAACAGGCGATTTATCACCTGCTCCTCGCTTCTTTCTTCCATGACCTCCCATTCAGGATCAAGTCGGGCGTCGCGCGTTCTGCGTGCCCCGCTGCGCCGGTGTCACAAGTTGGTCACGGAATGTTAGTGTCCGTAGCGGCATGAAGCCCCGGCTGGCCCAAGCCTTCTCCGTGATCTCCGTCCTTCTTGTCGCCGACCTCATCGTTCAGTTCTTCCTCGCCGGCGCTGCGGTGTTCACTTTCATGCGCAGCTTTGACGACACCTCCTCCGCGTCTATCCCCGCGGCGGCATATAGGAACGCCGCCCACAACATGGATTTCTGGTGGGGAATACACGTCGGGAATGCCGCTCTCGTGTTTCTTCTGATCCTCTTGATGCTGATTCTCAGCTTTGCCGCGCGAAAGCCATGGATGGTGACCGGCCTGATCGCGCTCTTCATCCCGTTGCTCTTCTTGCAGTCGATCTTTGCGCACGGGGTGCCGGCCCCATACGCAGGTTTGCACGTCGTCAACGGGGTAGCGATATTGGGCCTGAGCGTTTATCTCGCCATGCGGGAGTGGGCGTTTCGTAAGCCCGTCAGTCCGTACTAGGCCGTTCCCGGCCGGCTCGCTGCTCAGACCGCCAAGCGCCGCTGCGGCAGATCAAGAATTCTCGGGATGCCCTTCCGGAGGTGCAGGTAGGCGACGGCCCCCATGGCTGCCAGGCGTTAGGCGCGTCCAGCGGAGAAGAGCAGGTACCTGTCCTGCCAGTCTGGCTGGAACTTCTGCTTGAACGCTCTCAGAGAGGGCGGGTTGAATCGACTTGCAAGCCGTGAACCGGTGGTTGCCGACATCCCGAGGCTGATCCACCGGATGCCCCTCTGTCGCGCTGCCGCGATGCCTTCGACGAGTGCCAGCTCGACAGCGCCTGGCATGGCGTCCCGGCGGCGGCGCATGAGATCCAGCACAAGGCCCTGGTGGTCGGTGGTCGGGAGCCAGGTGACAAAAGCCTCGATTCGAGAGTGGCTTGCAACCACCAACCATGACCGCTCATCGACAGTGGCGTCCTCGAACTCTGAAAGGCTGAACCCAAGCCGCACACGGTGGTCCCGGCGCCACTCGGCATCGATCTCGCTCAGCTCTGATCGAATCGAAGATGCGAGCGACGACCATGGACCTTGCACGGCCGGCAGCGCACGGCGTTGGGCCGCCGTGACCGAGTGGCGCAGGTTTGCCATGGCGCCGCCCGCGAGGCCGAACTTTTCGGTCCAGACGATTGCCGCTTGGCCCATCAACCACGAAGGCCGTCCTGGCAGGGGCGCGGCGGCGCCGTACCAGATCACCGACCGAGGTGAGGCCCACCGTTCGAATGCCTCCCGCAGCCCAGGCCACTCGCTTTGAAGGCCGGCGGGGTCGCCAAGTGCGACGACCATGGGACCGGCGATGCGGTAGGCGATCCATGAACGGCCGCCTGGCCCGAGGAATCGGCGCACCGAGCGGTTGTGCCCGAAGCATCCAAATGATTCGGAGGCCAGCTGTTGCGGGCGTGGCAGCCTGGGTGCGCGTAGGGGTCCGGTCGGTGGCCCAACGCTAACGCCGCCGCCCCAAACGTTCTCCACAGCACAGATGTTGGTCCAGAAAGATCAACGGCTCCTAAAGCAGCACCCTTGCCTGGCCGGCGACGAAGGCGGCTGCCGCCGGCGATCGCCCGGACCGGCCCCCTGGGTGCTCGGGCGAAGGCGCTGCCGGCCACACGTGCGCCTTGACCTGCTCGAGGCTGATGAGCAGCCCGGTGATCCAGACCCGACCCTGGTGAGCGCCGGGAAGGAGGCGCAGGCTGTGCGGCACGCGGAGTCGGGCGAGCTCCGCCGCGAATCGTTCGGCGGCCCGCCAAAACGATGGATCGCTCGTCCCGACCACCAGCAGGTAGTCGACTGTCCGGGCTGCCGGCCGGTCGCGGACCAGGTCGAATGGGCTGTTGGCGCTGATGTATGCCGGGTCGCCGCCGAAGACAGGTCCGAGGGCTGCGAAATAGCCTGAGAGGCTGATGGCGATTCCGAACTGATCAGGATGGCGAGCGGCAAGGTTGGCGGCGCCGAATCCGCCCGATGAAAGGCCTGCGATGAGCCTTTGGCCGGGATCGGCCAGCGTGCGATAGTCACGGTCGATCAAGCGCATCAACTCCAGGACGGAGCTCTCCACCTGGTCTCGGCCGTCACGGCGGTTCGCCCACTGTGTGGCGCTCGACACGGTGCCGTTGCCGTCGGGAATCACGGCGATCAACGGAGGGACGAGCCCCCGGGCGATGGCAGCGTTCAGCAGGTCCTGGATCCCAAGGTGACCCCAATCCAGCACGGAACCTGGATCGCCGTGCAGCAGGACCAAAACCGGATAGCTGTACCCCGCGTAATAGTTGTAGCCGGGCGGAAGGTAGACGCCGAAGGATCTCATCCCGTGCATGGCCTGGCTGTCGAACTGCCGGTAAAACAGCCGTCCGGGCTCGGGCGTCGCGGTGGGCGCTGCCGGCCCAACCGTCTGATGAAGGCCTGGAGCAGCCCGGACCGGCACCGGTTGGAATGTCTGAAAATCGGGGCCGTAGCGGATCAGGGGGTCAACGCCGCGGATTGCCGCAAGCGTACTTCCAGCGAGCACCAGCATTGCGATCCCACGCCATCCCCAGTCCCAGGGCGAGTGCCTGCGACGGGTCACGGACACGACGGGGACAGCCGCCTTTCGGCGCACCGCCAGAAACGACAGCGCTTCCGCGGTGGCGGCAGCCACAAAGTTAAGGACGATGCTTGCCGATGCCATCGTCAGCAGGTTCATGACCAGGCTTGCAGTCACGAGCTGTTCAGGTAGGCCCGGGAGGGAGGGGGGGCTGGCCACCAGCTGGGCCGCCCAGCTCACTTCGTACCCTCCGACGAAAAAGGCAGTCCCACAGATCGCGCCGGCAGCCAGGTTCCGGCTCAGCGCAGCAGTGACGGCGGCCGCAATCCCCGCGGCGATCCAGGCCGTGATCATCGCCGTCCGGCCGGGATCGAAGCCGACACCCTGGATGGTCGCGACCAGGGTGCGCCAGGGCGGCGAGGCTTCGAGGATGAGGGTGATGCCGATGCCGGCCGCGATCGGCAGAGCGATCGCCAGGCCTCGGCGCCACCTCCCGCCGAGTGCTGCCATGGCGCGGGCACCTCTGCCTGGTAAAGTGCTGGCGGCCAAGCCTTCTGAGCTGAGGTGTGCCGACATCCTTTCAGGCTGCCCGCGAATGCTGAAGGGCGGCTAAACAGAGCTTTTCGGCGGTGCGAACGCCTGGGGCACCGTTGAGCACCCAGCCGCTTACTTCGCGGGCGTCTCCAGGCCGATCAGAGAGAGCAGCTCGTAGACGATGTGGGCCGCAGCGATTGCCGTCACCTCGGCGTGGTCATATGCCGGCGCCACCTCGACCACGTCTGCCCCCGCGAGTCGAATGCCGGCCAGGCCGCGAATTACGGCGATCGCCTCTCGGCTGCTCCAGCCCCCGGCCTCCGGCGTTCCCGTGCCGGGAGCGAAGGCCGGGTCGAGGAGGTCGATGTCAAGAGAAACGTACACGTGGGCCTGCCCGACCAAGTCGCGAATCTCGTCGGCGATCGCCGCGGCGCCACGACTGTCGATCGCTCTTCCGTCGATGAGCCGGAACCCGAGCGCAGCGTCCGCTGGTATGTCGTCGGCTGAGAATTGTGGTCCGCGAGTGCCCACGTGGACCGACCGGCGGAGGTCGAGAAGGCCTTCCTCGGCCGCCCGTCGAAACGGAGTTCCGTGCGTGTAGCGCGCGCCGCCGAAATACGTGTTCCAGGTATCCAGGTGGGCGTCGAAATGAACCAGGGCAAGCGGACCGAAACGAGCCGCTGCCGCCCGCAGTAAAGGTAGAGCGACTGTATGGTCGCCGCCAAGGGCGACGATCCGAGACGCGCGATCTGCGAGGGTCTTCGCCGCTCCCTCGATCTCCTTGATCGCTTGGTCGATCCCGAACGGAGTGCAGGCGACGTCACCGGCGTCAGCAACCTGCCGTGCGAACGGCTCGGAGTCGGTCCAGGCGTTGAAGGGACGCAGCATCTTCGACCCCGCCCGTATGGCTGCCGGCCCGAAGCGGGCACCTGGCCGGTACACCACACCGCTGTCAAATGGCACCCCAAGGATCGCGACCTCCGCCCTGCCGACGGAGTCAAGGGTGGGTAGTCGGGCGAATGTGGCCGGACCGGCAAACCGAGGCACCCGCATCGGGTCGACCGGCCCGACGACCTCATCCTTGCGCCCGCCCATTGGCGGGAGTCTAAGGTAGCCGGTGTCGGTCTTGGAGCATGTGCTGGGCGAGCATCAAGTGACCGGCTAGACTGCAGCGGAAGAATTCCCGAAGAGGAGAAGGAAGGAGCGATGAACCCGATGCCGACTGCCCGAAGGGTGATGGCTGCGGTTGGAGTCGTCGGACTGGTCGTCACGGCCTGCGGAGGCCGTACCGCGGGTGCGCCGGCTGGCGGCAGCCAGCAGCTCGCGGTGACGACAAAGGCCGGCACCAAGCAGGTCGACAAGATTGTATGGGCCGTCTACCGCGACGTGAATTCGCTCGATCCGATCTACGCGTTCGACTATCCCGAGAACACGACCGACTCGCTCCTTTACGAGTCCGTTCTCCGCCAGGCGCCCGACGGCTCGGTCGGCCCGGGCCTTGCGACCATGACCAACCCCGACCAGAACACAATCGTCCTCACGCTCAAGCCAGGCGTTTCGTTCTGGGACGGTAACCCTGTCACTCCCGACGACGTCGTGTACAGCCTCAACCGCAATCTCGACACCAAGCTCGCAGGCTTCTATCCCGCCGTGTTCAACCGCGTGCAGTCGATGACCGCCACCGGCGCCAATGAGGTGACGATCAAGCTCAAGCAGCCCGACTACTGGTTCGTGAGCGAGCTGGCGTCGATCCCGGCGATGATCATCGAGAAGAAGTTCGCACTCGCTCAGGGCAGCAACTACGGGACGCCGGCCGGCAAGATCATGGGCACCGGCGCATTCAAGTTCCAGTCCTGGCAGCCGGGCGTCGCTGTGGTCATAGTCCGCAACGACAGCTACTGGAATTCCGCCGTCAAGCCCCTGGTCAGGGAGATCGACGTCAAGGGCGCCCCAAACGATGCGTCCCTCACGTCGGCGCTGCTGACGGGTGGCATCAACGGGGTATACGCCCAGTCGCTGACCACGCTCGACCAGCTCAAGTCAAACAAGGCGGTGACGGTGACGTACGGCCCGGGCTGGTACACGGACGCGTTCATCGTCAGCGACCTCAAAGGTCCGCTCGGTGATGTCCGTGTGCGGCAGGCACTGTCGCTGGCGCTTGACCGCAAAGGCCTGGTCGACGCCATCTACAAAGGGACTGCCCTCATGCCGCGGTGGATATCCAACCCCGGGACCTTTGGCTACGGCAAGGGCGTCTTCCAGGCCGCTTATGACGCTTCGCCAGAGATGAAGCTGGACCTCGCCAAGGCCAAGCAGCTGATCACGGATGCAGGCGCGACAGGCAAGTCGATCACGATCGGCATGTCGAGCGAGCTGACAGGCATCTCCATCGAAGCCAGCGCCTTGAAGGCGGCGGCCGAGGCCATAGGCATGAAGGCGACGCTTCATTCGGTCTCGGCCCAGAACTTCATCAACTTCTTCATCGATCCAAAAGCCCGAGTTGGGATTGACGGCTTCTTCACTCTCAACTACGGCGACTACGCGGGTCCCGAGGCCCTGCTGGCGACGTTCCTGATTCCGGACGGATCCCAGAACTTCGATGGATATGGCGTACAAGGCACCGACCCAAACGCTGCCGAGCACGCAAAGATCGCGTCGATGTTTGACGATGCTCGCAGCACCGCCGACCCCAACGCGCGGGCGCAGAAGGTGGCAGACGTCGAGAAGCTCATCGCCACCGACCTGCCCTGGATCCCCGTGCTTCAGCCGCTGATCGTCTTGATCACGAGCTCCAACCTGTCCGGAACCTACTCGTCTTTCGCGTACATGTTCGCCCCGTGGGCCGACAAGTTGGGTGGGACCTAAGGGCGGCAGGTGCGCCTCCGGTTCTTCGTGCGCCGGCTGGCGATGCTCATCGTCAGCCTCCTGGTCGCGAGCTTTGTAATCTTCGCCGCCATCTACCTCGCGCCGGGGAACCCGATAGCGGCGCTCTCCGGCGGCCGTTCGATTCCCCCTGAGAGCCTGCACGTCCTCGAGGCTCGCTACCACCTCGACCAACCCTTCCTGATCCAGTACTGGTACTGGCTGACCAACGCGCTGCACGGCAACCTCGGGATTTCCATCACCCTTCGCGAGAACGTCTCGACCCTGATCGCCTCGCGGATCTCGACCACGGCCGGCCTGGTGCTCTACTCCTCGATCCTGATCATCGCGATCGGGGTTGGCCTGGGAATCGTGTCGGGCCTTCGGCCCGGCTTCATCGACTCGAGCACGCTGGTGATCACCGCGATCTCGGCCTCGCTCCCGGCGTTCGTTGCGGCGATCGTGCTGATCCTGGTGTTCGCGGTGCAGCTCCAGTGGTTCCCCTCGATCGGCAATGGAGTCGGGTTCTTCGATCAGGTGCGCCACTTGACGCTGCCGGCATTCGCTCTCGCCATCTCGTCACTGGCGATCGTCGCCAGAGTGACGCGGGCGGCGATCCGAGAAGAGGCCAGGCGCGAGCACGTCCAGACCGCCGTCAGCCGCGGCATCCCGACTGCCCAGCTGATCCGGCGCCACGTGCTTCGGAACGCGGCGATTCCCATCACGACGATCTCGGGCATCACGGTGGCTTCGCTGATCGCCGTGGCGGCGGTCGTCGAGGTGGTCTTCGGTCTTGCTGGTCTGGGCGCTTATCTCGTCCAGTCCGCGCAATCGAAGGACCTCGCTGTGGTCCAGGGTATCTCGCTGCTGCTGGTCACAGCTTTCGTGGCTGTCAACGTCCTGGTCGATGTCCTCTACGCCGTGCTGGATCCGCGAGTGTCCCTGGGGAGCAGGGCACAGTGAGTGTCGCAGCCGGAGTCGCAACCGTCGCGAGGCGTCGCTCGTGGGGCAGCAGGCAGCGAAGGACCAGTCCAGCGCTCATCGCGTCATTGGCCGTGATCGTCGCGGCAACCCTGGTTGCGATCTTCGGTCCGCTGCTGGCGCCCTACAACCCGGACCTCCCGCAGCTGTCCCAGTATTTCGTTGGACCCACCGGCGAGCACCTGCTCGGATTCGACGCCCAGGGTCGCGACATTCTCTCCCGCCTCCTGGTGGGCGCGCGCACATCGATGATCGGACCCGTCGCCGTCACGCTGATCTGCATGACGCTGGGCTCCCTGCTCGCGGTCACTGCCGCATGGCGGGGGGGCGCTTACGACGCAGTCATCTCCTCCGGCCTCGACATCATCTTCGCGTTCCCCGGGATCCTGCTCGCGGTGCTGGCCGCCGCGGTGTTCGGGGCCGGCCTTCTGGCGCCGGTGCTGGCGCTCTCCGTCGCGTACACGCCGTACGTGGCTCGAGTGCTTCGCGGCGCTGCCCTGCGCGAACGAGCGCAGCAATATATCGCGGCGCTCGAGGTGCAGGGCGCCTCGTCGATCGCGATCTGTCTCCGCCATCTGATCCCGAACATGCTTCACCTGATCGTCGCGCAGGCAACGACCCTGTTCGGCTACGCGATGGTCGACCTGGCCGCCATCTCATACCTGGGCCTCGGGGTCCAGCCGCCGGGCGCGGATTGGGGCGTGATGGTCTCGGAGAACCAGCAGGGCATCATCCAGGGTTATCCGATCCCATCGCTCGCGGCCGGCATCTGCATCGTCATCGTCGTCGTCGCCTTCAACATCCTTGGCGAACGTCTTTACGAGCGGGGTGAGGCGCGGCGATGATTCCGGGTGGGAGGGAGCCTCTTCTGGAGCTCAACGCCCTGACCGTGCGCCTTCCGGTCGAGGGTTCGATGCGAGAGGTGCTCCAGGATGTGTCGTTCGCCATCCGTCCCGGAGAGGCGCTCGGGCTGGTCGGCGAGTCAGGGTCGGGCAAGTCGATGACCGCGCGGTCGATCGACCGCCTGCTCCCCACGGGCGCCTCTGTGTCCGGGCGGATCAGGTTCGATGGCCGCGACGTGATGAGCCTATCCGGCGCCGGCCTCAAGCGCTTTCGCGGCGAGGTGGCGATGATCTTCCAGGACCCGCGGGCGCACACCAACCCGGTGCGCCGGATCGGCGACTTCATGGGCGAAGCGCTGCGCACAAACGCCGGAGTGTCAAAGGACGAGGCTGCGAGTCGAGCGGTGGCGCTGCTCAAGAGCGTCGGCATCGAGGACGGCGAGCGGCGCCTGCGCCAGTATCCCCACGAGCTGTCGGGCGGTCTGCTGCAGCGCGTGATGATCGCGACTGCGCTGCTCACACAACCGCGACTGCTGCTCGCAGACGAGCCCACCACCGCCCTCGACGTGACGACCCAGGCCGAGGTGCTGGCGATCCTCGACAACCTGCGGGCCGAGCTGCGCCTGGCGATGCTCTTTATCACCCACAACCTCGAGCTGGCCGCTGCCATCTGCGATCGCACAGTCGTCATGTACGCGGGCCAGGTGGTCGAGGTGCGCGAGTCGAGCCGCCTTCACGACCAGCCCCTGCACCCTTACACGGCAGCGCTTGCGGCGGCACGCCCAAGCATCGACGCCACCGCGCACCGGCTCACCGCCATCACAGGGCGGCCACTTTCGGCTTTCGAAGCGCCGGCGGACGAGTGTGCGTTCACGGCACGCTGCCCACACGCTGCCGACGTCTGTCGCGAGCGCCGTCCCGCGCTGGTCGAGCTCGACGGTGGCCTGACACGATGCGCACGAGCCGGCGAGCTGTTCGGCCGCCTCAAGGTCGAGCTACATGCCTGAGCCGGTGCTGCAGGTGGAAAGCCTCCGCAAGGAGTACGGGCCACTCGTGGCGGTTGACGACGTCGACTTCACAGTTCCGGAGGGCGGCTCGCTTGCGATCGTCGGGGAGTCAGGCTCCGGCAAGACGACGGTGGCGAAGATGATCGTCGGCCTCGAGCGGCCCACGAGCGGCACGATCCGGGCGTGCGGCCAGGACCGTTCGACGCCGACCCGGACCACCGGCGAGCGCCGCCGGCGAGGTAGGGAGGTCCAGATCGTTTTCCAGGATCCGTACACCAGCCTCGATCCGCGACAGACGATGGAGGGCGCCATCGACGAGGTCCTCCGGATGCATCATGGCTGGGCGCCGCACCGGCGAAAGGAGCGGGTGCGCGAGCTGTCCGACCTCGTCGGCCTCGATGCTCGCCAGACCCGCTCGCTGCCGCGGTCGCTATCGGGCGGGCAGCGCCAGCGTGTGGCGATCGCGCGCGCCCTCGCCGCGGAACCGCGCGTGTTGATACTGGATGAGTCGGTCGCAGCCCTCGACGTTTCGATCCAGGCCCAGGTGCTGAATCTGCTCGCCGACATCCGCGACGAGACGGCGATCTCCTTCGTCGTGATTAGCCACGACCTTGCCGTCGTGCGCCAGCTGACCGAGCAGATCGTTGTCATGTGGCGCGGGCGGGTCGTCGAGCGCGGCGAGACCGCGGACGTGCTCGACCACCCGCAGGCGGACTACACGAAGCTGCTTCGTGCCAGCGTGCCGAGGCCGGGTTGGAAGCCTCAGCGGCGAAGATCACTCGCAGCCGGATGAAAAGAGAGGAAATGATGACGAGCGAGCTCCACTACCTCCCAGCGACCGAAGCCTTGAAGCTGTTTCGTGAACGCAAGCTTTCACCGGTCGAGCTGGTCAAGGCGGTTATCGATCGCGCCGAGAAGGTGGAGCCGGCCATTAACGCGTTCGCGGAAACCTTCTACGACCAGGCGCTGACGCAGGCCCGCGCCGCCGAGGCGCGTTACGCCGCCGGAGGGGACCCACCGCGTCCACTGGAAGGCCTCCCGGTTGCGGTCAAGGAGGAAGCGCCCATCACGGGGCACAAGAACACTCTCGGGTCGGTCCCGCTGCGCGACGTGGTCGCGGACCACACAGCGGTGTTTGTGCAGCGGATCCTTGACGCGGGGGGCATCGTTCATGCGCGGACGACAACGCCGGAGTTCGCTTGCGCGCCGGTCACGTGGTCGAAGCTCTGGGGCGTGACGCGCAACCCCTGGAACGCGCAGTTCTCGCCCGGGGGCTCGAGTGGGGGATCAGGGGCTTCCCTGGCGGCGGGCTCGACCGCTCTTGCGACCGGCTCGGATATCGGGGGCTCGATCAGGATCCCGGCGTCATTCTGCGGCGTGGTTGGGTTCAAGCCGCCGTACGGTCGTGTCCCGGAGATGGAGATATTCAATCTCGACCATTACTGCCACGAGGGGCCGTTGGCGCGGACGGTGTCCGACTGCGCGCTCCTCGAGAACGTCATCGCGGGCCCGGACCCCAGCGACGTGGCGTCGCTCCGTCCGAAGCTCGTGATTCCAGATCGCCTGGAGGGGATATCCGGGCTTCGCATCGCGCTGTCCGTCGACCTCGGTTGTTACGAGGTGGATGACGACGTCGTTGCGAATACGAACGCAGCCGCCGCCCGGCTCCGGGATGCCGGGGCGACTGTCGACGAGGTGTCGTTGCCATGGGAGCTTGCCGACATCAACCGGGCGGCTCGCATCCACTACGGGACGATCTTCGGGCCGTCGGTCCAGGAGCTCTATGACAACTACAAGGACCAGTTCACCTCTTACGCCAGGCGTTTCGTCGAGGAGGCCGCCAAGATCTCAAAAGCGGACTTCGTCAAGGGCCTGGAGCTCGAGAGCAGGATCTATGCGCCGCTCGGGCGCCTGCTCGACCAATACGACGTGCTCATCTGCCCGACCTTCGCGGTCCCTGCTCTGCCCGCCGAATACGACTCCGACTCGTTGGACACGCTGATGACCGTTCCTTTCAACATCGCGAGCCGCTGTCCGGTGATCGGCGTGCCCTCCGGGCGATCTCGTGACGGCGTGCCGACCGGCTTGTCGGTCGTCGGCAAGACCTATGACGACATCACGGCGTTCCAGGTGGCGGCTGCGCACGAACAGCGGTTTCCCTGGCTCGACGCGCCTGAGCGCCGGCCCGCCCTCTGATCAGGTCGCGTGTCTCATGAATGAGCTCTGGGAGGTCGACGCAATCGGCCAGGCAGACCTCGTCCGGAGACGCGAAGTCAGCGCGCTGGAGCTCGTCGATGTTGCGATCGCCCGCGTCGAAGCCATGAACCCTCGCTTGAACTGCCTGGCCACCCCGATGTTCGAGGAGGCGCGAACGCGGGCCAAGGAAACGCTGCCGCCGGGCCCACTCTCGGGAGCCCCGTTCATGGTCAAGGACCTGGGCCAGCCCTGCGCGGGTATACGGCAGACCGACGGGTCCCGCGCGCTTCGCGACTTTGTCGCGGACCATGACGGCGGGCTGGTGGAAAGGCTTCGCAAAGCGGGGCTCCTGATCGTCGGCAGGACGGTCAGCCCGGAGTTCGGGAACCACTCGACCACCGAGCCTGAGCTGTTTGGAGCCTGCCACAACCCATGGGACACCGGGCGGACGGTCGGCGGATCCAGCGGAGGCTCCGCGGCAGCCGTCTCGGCGCGCCTGGTGCCGGCCGCCAGCGCAAGCGATGGTGCCGGCTCGATTCGAATCCCGGCATCCTGCTGCGGAGTGTTCGGCCTCAAGCCGACGCGTGGACGGGTCTCTTTTGGGCCAGATGCCGGAGAGGTCCTCTCGGGACTCGCTGTGGAGCACGCGGTGACTCGAACTGTCCGCGACAGCGCCGCGCTGCTCGACGCGACGTCGGGACCTGTCTCGGGCGACCCGTATTGGCCGGCCCCCCCGGGGCAGCCCTTCCTCGATCAGGTGACGGTCGAACCGCCGCGGATGCGGATTGCGTGGACCGCGAAAGCGCCTCTCGGCATCCCCGTGCACCCAGATTGCCGGCGGGCCGTCGAGGAGACCGCCAGACGATTGGAGGAGCTCGGCCATCACGTCGTCGAGGACGGGCCTATCTATGACGAGGAAGTCCTGCTTGATCCGATGGTGACGATATGGTCGGTGGGCAACGCGGCCGATCTCAACGCGGTCGAATCAAGGATCGGCCGCCCGCCGCGAGATGACGAGATTGAAATCACGACCTGGGAGCTTGTGGATCGCGGGCGAAAAGTGAGCGCCGTGAGATTGGTGCAGGCCGTGGACCAGATGCATGCCGCATCGCGTGCAATCTCGCCATTCTTCGAGAGATACGACGTGTGGCTCACCCCTACGCTGGCACAACCGCCGCCTCCGCTGGGGAAGCTCAACCAGTCCTACGGTGGCGCGGACGAATGGTGGTGGTACGACCTCTCGTTCAACCCCTGGAACACGATGGCCAACCTGACTGGGAACCCGGCGATGTCGGTGCCCCTGGCCTGGAGCGAGGCAAGGCTGCCAGTGGGTTTGCTTTTCACGGGTCGTTATGGGGACGAAGCCGGGCTGTTCCGGCTCGCCGGCCAGCTCGAGCGCTCATACGGGTGGTCTGACCGGATCCCGATGTAGCTCGCGCGTCCTTATATGTGATATGTGGCGGCCGGACGGGCGTGGCCAGCCGCGCCCTGCGTCACATCATCGCCATGTGTCTGCCACCCTGAGCCGCAGCTCGACGAATGCCGCTGATCTGCTTGGACAGCTGCTTCATCTCCTTGCATCGCACACGCGTGACAACTGAGCGGACCACTCCGGCGCATTGACCGGCCGCGCGGCGGCGCCGAGGATAATGTCGGCTGATCGACTCTGATCGATCGCTGGGAGGAATTTGCCGGGACCAATCCAGATCGCATTGGTGTTGCTGATTGGGCTGCTGTTGTTCCTGGCTGTCGCCAATTACAATCGCCTGGTCCGGCGCGCGAATCGCGTCGACTCGACCTGGAGTGACATCGATGTGCTCTTGCGCCGGCGCCATGACCTGATCCCGAACCTGGTGAGCGCGGTCCAGGGCTACGCCGGTCATGAGTCGGCTGCGTTGCTTGCCGTGGCGGATTCTCGGGCGGCGGCGGCGGGCGCCCAGGGGCCGGCCGCGCGCGGGGAGGCGGAGTCGACCCTGAGCAGTGGGGTCAAAAACGTGCTCGTCGTCGCTGAGGCCTATCCCAACCTCAAGGCCAGCGCTTCGTTCGTTGATCTGCAGATGAAGCTGACCGAGACGGAGGACGGTCTGGCGCATGCCAGGCAGTTCTACAACGACGCGGTGTACGCCTACAACACTGCGGTGCAGACCGTGCCAGGCAACCTCGTGGCGGGAGCCTTTGGGTTCCGACCACGGCAGCTGTTCCAGGCTGCGGGCGTAGAGCGAGCGGCGGGACAGGTCCAGCTATGACCGCATCGGAGTTGGGCATCGCTGCGAGCTTGGCCTGCAGCGCTGCGTTCTACGTGGTCGGCGGCGTGGTTGTCATCACGCGCCGTCCTCCATCGCCTCCTTCCCTACCCGCGACCTCGGACGTTGGAGCCGAGACCCCGGCAGTCGCCAACCTGCTCGTCAACGGAGGGCGCGTGACCCCCGACGCCGTGCCGGCCACCCTCCTCGACCTCGCGGCGCGCCATGTCGTGAAGATCGAGGAGACAGAGCCCGGTGTATACAGCTGCCGAATGCCGGGCGGCCCCACTACGAGCTTGACCTCGTACGAGGGCCAGGTTCTGGATCTTCTGCGGCGGAGGGCTGTGGATGGCCTGGTGCCGGCCAAGGCGCTCACCGCCGGTCCCGCCGATGAGGCACGCGGTTGGATCAAGAACTTCAACCGAAAGGTGGTCGAGGAGGCGACTCGTGCGGGTCTATGCACAAGACGCTGGCCTCCGAGCGTACTGGCGCTGCTAGGGGGTCTGGGTCTGATCGCCTTCATGCTCGCCGCCTTCTCGGGCGACGGCACAGATAAGTTGGACGTGCCGAAGCTCATGGCCATCGGGGCCTCGGTGCTGACGTTCGTGGTCATGAGCCGAGCATTCCCGGATGAGATGCAGGTGGTTACGCCGGCTGGCCTGGCGTCTCAGGCGCGCTGGCTCGCACTGCGTCGGTACCTCCACGAGGATGAGCTGTTCGCAGGCCTGCCGCCGACCGCGGTGGCCGTTCGCGATCGATACATCGCTTATGGCGCCGCCCTTGGAGCGGCGACCGCAGCGGTTCGGGCCATGCCGATGGGCGCCGAAAGCGATCGCTGGGCATGGACGCGATATGGTGGCCGCTGGCGCCAGGTCAGCGTCTCTTATCCAACGTTATGGCCGCCCGCCTGGGGCCGTTCGCCCGGCCAGGCCTTCTGGCTGGCGCTCAAAGTGGGAGCCATAGGCTTGTTCTGGTTCTGGCTCACATTTCAGATCTTGCCTCGCGTCAACTTCAACGCCCAGGCCGACCAGCTGGCTCGCGTCCTCAACTTTGCGATCGTTATCGTCAACCTCTGCGCGTTGGTGGCAGTGGTGGTGGCGATCTGGATTCTGTTTTCTGCGGTGCTGGCGCTGGTCGGCGCCACCGAGGTTACCGGGGAGGCGATTCGGCTGCGCCAGATCTCCAGTGGCGACGCCGCACGCTGCTACGTCGCCGTTTACCGGGGCTCGGGCGACCGCGTACGGGCCTGGGTCATGTCAGCCGAGCAATACTCAACTCTCAATGAGTACGACGTCATCACCGTGTCCGTCTCCACATTATTGGGCCGGGTGCTCAACGTGCGTCGCGGCCCCGATCCAGCGACCAGCCAATCCACGCCCGCGCCGGGGCCGGCCAACCCTTAGCGATTCGCCCGGTCGTCCCCAAGCGCTCGGCCCCGCCTGGCTGGGCCGGGTCCTGGTGGGTTGCTTATTTGGACGGCGGCGGCAGGGGTGCCTGGGTGAGATCGAAGCAGTCCTGCATTCCGTCGGCGGCTGAGGTGCGGGCGTTCAGAGAAGGGAGACCGAAGTTCACCTCACAGAATTTGATCAAGCTCACGTGCGAGTGCAGGACCTTGGAGATGTAGCCCTTACGCGCGAACGGGCTCAGCACCAGGCAACCGACTCGCCCTCCGTATCTGAATTGTGTGCCATCCTTCCACTTCTCGACTTCGGGCGGCGTCACGTGATCCCACCAGCCGCCCCAGTCGTCCCAGGTGATGAATATCGCGACGTGCGGCCATAGGCCGGCAGCCACCACGGCATCGACCTGGTCCACCGTCCACTGCATCCCTTTGGTGACGTTGCCATTGCCGGCGGCCATCTGAGCTGGGGTATCAGCCGGGTGCTCACTGAGGGTGCCGTCCGAATACAGCCATGAAACTGAGGGCATCTGGCCGGCGGCGGCATCGGCCGCGAACTGCCGCCACGACAGCTTCTTGCCGGCGGTGTGCTTGATGTAATCGAACGCATACCCGGCGTAGTTGCCCCACGTGAGCCCCGCGGCGTCGAGCTGGGCGGGCAGGCTGGGGCTGTTGTAAAGGGGCGGCCCGGGATTGCTGCGGTAGCTGCGGGACGGATTGTCGATCAATGCGGAGTCGGCCATTATCAACATCAGGTGGTTGGGCGTTGAGGGTCCCGCGACTTCGGTGAAGTAGTTGTCGCAGAGCGTGAACTGGCTCGCGTAGTTCCAGTAATGAGGTATGTCGGCCTGCTGAAACTGCACGCGAGGCGCGGTGGCGTCCCGGGTGAGCCAGGCTGCATGCCGGTGGTTGGGATCCTTGGGCGGGGGGTTTGGGCTGTGCGCCATCGTGGCGCCGTTCCCACCGGGGAAGGCTCCGAAGTAGTTGTCGTACCCATGGTTCTCCTTGACGATGATTACCACGTGCTTGATGGGGCTTGCGG
This sequence comes from Candidatus Dormiibacterota bacterium, assembly GCA_030948325.1. The sequence continues at coordinate 14,267 of JALZAL010000220.1, read as the reverse complement.
TTGCCATCCTCAGATACACCTCCCCGCCTGGTTCGACCATTCAAGCTGGACGGTGTAGGCGCCAAGCTGCTTGGTCTGCCACGCGCAGATGTCGCCGATCTCGCCGTTGTTGTCGTCATACCAACCCTGGCCCGGGACGGGATCCGTGATCGCCTCACACAGCTCGTGGGAGCTTGTCGACGTCAGCGCGTCCAGCACTGTGAGCGAGCCTGCGCAGCCAGAGCAATCGGGATACGGCATGACTGCATAGAAGATCTGCTCGATGTCGCTGTGGTAGCCGCAGAAGGTCGTGCACGAGCTGCCGCCACCGAGGCTGACGGAGACGCCAGGCGGCAAGAAGACGTAGTAGAGGGAGCTTGGCGTCGGCGGCGGCACACCGGGGTCGGCGGAGATCTCGTGCTGGATCATCTGCTGGATGTCGGCGTCGGCCACCGACCCTCCGGGTGGCGGCGTCGTCACCGTCGTGGTGCCGATGTGAGCGCCATGAACGATCGACATGCCGGGCACGTTGTACTCGGCCATCTGGTCGAGCAGCGGGCTGGTCACGACGTAATCGAAGAACTGATCGATCTGTTGAGCCAGCGCGGCCTGCGGCTGCTGGTTCCAATCGCTGCCCCAGAAGATCGTGAAGACCTGGACCGCTGTCAGCAGGGGTCCACCGCGATAGGTGAGGTTGGGTCCTGGGCTCGGCGCAGCGGCCGGTGCAGGCGCTCCCGGGCTGTCGTCGGAACGAATCGGCACGATCCGGATCGGCTGATGGCGGGCGGAAGCGGCTGAGTCCGGCCGGCTTATCTCCATTCGACCTCCTGCGGTTGGAACAGCGTACTAGCACCGCGGCTGCGCACACGTTTGCTCACGCCCTACCATGGCGGGTGGGATATGACCACCGAGCGCTTCCTGACCGAGACGGTGAGCGTCCCCGAGGCGATAGTGCGCGTCCTCGAGCAGGCGGGCATCGACACAGTCTTCGGGATGCCGGGCGGCCGCACCCTTGCCATCTATGACGCCCTCCATGATCACCGCGACGCGATCCGGACCGTCCTGGTCCGGCATGAGTCGCTGGCGGGCGTCATGGCCGAGGTCTACGGGCGGGTCACCGGGCGACCAGGAGTGGCGATGGGGCAGGGGGCTTTCATGCTCTCCAACGCTGCGCTCGGAACACTCGAAGCGCTGCTGGCGGGTTCGCCGATGCTGATCTTGAGCGATCTCTCCGACGGTCTGCTGTACTCGCATCACGCGCCCTACCAGTCAGGCTCCGGCGAGCACGGCAATTGGGATGCGAAGCAGGCGTTCCAGGGCTTCACAAAAGAGACCATGGTGCCGCTGGAGGGCGTGCAGGCTGTCCAGGCGACGCAGCTTGCGCTCAAGCACGCGCTCACCGGGCAGCCCGGCCCGGTGGCCCTCCTCTATGCGACCAAGGCCCTGCGCTCGACGGTCGGGCCGGACAGCGCGCCGATCCTCTACCCGACGCGCCACTATCTACCGCCGCCTTGCAGCGGCCCCGACTCGCGCTCTGTGGAGGCGGCCGCCCAGGCGGTTCGGAAGGCGCAGCGGCCGGTGATCATCGCGGGCAACGGGGTCCGAGTCGGGCGCGCCTACGACGAGCTGCGCAAGCTTGCCGAGCTTCTGCAGGCGCCGGTCGCCACCACGGCCTCGGGCAAGAGTGTCTTTCCGGAGGACCATCCGCTCGCGCTCGGCATGTTCGGCACCTTCGGCCTCGATTCGGCCAATGCCGTGATTGCCGACGCGGATGCGGTGATCGCGGTGGGAACAAAGCTCGGTCCCTCTGACACCGTCAATGAGAACCCCGACCTGCTCGATCCGGTGCGACAGACCTTCGTCCAGCTCGATATCGAGCCGCTCAACGCCGCCTGGACCTTTCCCGTGGACCACGCCGTCATCGGCGACGCGGCCAGCTCGCTCGCCATGCTTGCCGAAGAGCTCAGCACCTCGGGCACGAGTGGGGAAGGGGCCATGCGGGTCGCGGAGGCGCGCCGGAAGCTGGGTGGTTTCGAGACTGAGGATTCGCGTTCCGATGCCATCCCGATGCGGCCTCAGCGCATCATCGCCGAGCTCCAGCGGGCCTTGCCCGAGGACGGCATGGTCACTGCAGACGCGGGCGAGAACCGCATCTTCCTGGCCCACCATTTCCAGGCGAAGTCCCCAGGCTCGTTCCTGCAGCCGGCAGCCATCGGAGGTATGGGCTACGCGATACCCGCCGGCCTCGCGCTGAAGCTGCTCAACCCGAGCCGGCCGGTGGTTGCCGTCTGCGGTGACGGCGGTTTTGCGATGTCGATGTACGGACTGATGACTGCCCGCGAGCAGGAGCTGCCGATTGTCGTTCTGATCATGAACAACTCCATCCTGGGTTGGGTTGTGCATGGGCAGGGAGAAAGGCTCATCGCCTCTGAATTCGCCGACTTCGACCACGCGGCGATCGCGCGCGCAATGGGATGTGACGGGATCCGCGTCCAGACCCCTGACGAGCTGGCCGGCGCGCTCCGCTCAGCCCTGAGGTCCAACCGGCCGACTGTCATCGACGCCATCGCGTCGCGCGACCAATCGTTCCAGAAGATCACCTCGCGTTACGCGCAGCCCGACGCGAGGAAGTATTAGACGAGCGAGTCGAGGCCCGCGGCCGCGCGAGCGACCTCGGCGATCACCGCCCAGTCCTTATCGGCAAGGTCGTTGGCGAGGAGCGTCAGCATCTTTGAGCGGATCAGATCTGCATAAGGCAGAGGCGCGCGCGCAGCGGTTGCCGACTCGAGCATCAGCTGCACGTCTTTGAACCCGGTGGACAGCTCGAACCCGGCCTCGTCAAAATTTCGGTCGCGCATCACGGCTGCGTAGTTCCGCAGACCGGGACGATCGAAAACCCAGACCAGCATGTCGTGGACGGTGTGGGCGTCGACGCCGCTCTTCTCCCCGAAGGCGTACATCTCGCTCATCAGCTCCAGCCAGGAAACGGTGATGAAGTTGACGATCAGCTTGACTGTGTTTGCGGTGCTGGGACGCTCACTGATGACTCGGATCGGCCCGTAGGCCTCGAGCACCGGGCGGCAGTATTCGATGGCGGCCGGGTCGCCGGCGGCCAGGGTCGTCAGGCGGCGCGCCTCCGCCAGGTCGCGACGTCCCACCACGGGGCCGGCGACGTACGTGCTGCCGTGGGTGGAGTGCCAGCCGGCCACCTCATCGGCGAATCGAGGGGACACGGTGGTCGCGCCGACATGGACGGCACCCTGTCGCATGCCGGCCAGGATCCCGTGCGCACCCTGCACGACCTCGGCCACCGAACGGTCGTCGACAAGGCTCGTGATGACCACGTCTGCGTCCGCGGCCGCAACGGCCGGTGTCGGCGCGAGGACCGCGCCGCGTTCAACTAGCTCACGTGCCTTGGCGGGGGTTCGAGCGTAGACGCGCAGCTCGAAGCCCGCGCCGCGGATGGCCTCCGCGATCGCGCTCCCCATCCGTCCCGCCCCCACGACGGCAACCGTTCGCGGAGGGGTCGTGCTCACCGCGGATCCAGGACCAGCAGGCGGTCGCTCGGCCACTTGGTGATGACACGGTGGCCCTCCTCGGTGACGATCACCTGCGATTCGATCCGCGCGCCATCCTCGCCTTCGCCGCAGAACGTCTCTAACGCGAAATGCATCCCGGCCTCGATCGGGACGGGGTTCTCGATTGACCAGTTCCGCGTGATCCACGGCTTCTCGTGGTGGCTGATGCCGATGCCGTGGCCGACCGCCAGGCCGAGGGCATCGCGCTCGCTCGCGTACCCGAGGTCTTTGGCCGAAGGCCACGCGGATGCGATGTCGGCGGTGGTGGCACCGGGTCGGACACGTTCGATGCTGGCCTCGAGCCATTCGTTGGCCCGCTTGTAGATGTCATTCTGGCGCTTCGACGCCTGGGTCACCGCGAATGTGCGGTAGTAGCACGTGGCGTAGCCGAGATAGTGGCTCATGATGTCGATGAAGACGAGGTCGCCCGGCCGGATCATCCGGTCGGAGTAGTCGTGAGGATGTGGGTTGCTGCGCGGCCCGGAAACGCAGTTGATGCCGGTGATCCGCTCCGCGCCGTGCGCGATCAGCCATTGAGAGATCTCGGCCACCACTTCGTTCTCGCGGACGCCGGGGCGGATGAAATGCGCAAGCTGGGCATACACGCCGTCGACCAGCGACGCGGACAGCTCGATGATCTTGAGCTCCTCGGCAGACTTGATCAGCCGCGCGTCGAAGAGGGACTCGAGCCCGTTGACGACCTTGATGCCGGCGCCGCGGAGGCCTTCCAGCAGGTAGAGGTCGGCGTCGTCGATGGCCACTGGCAGGTCCGCGACGCCGCGCTCCTCGAGGACGGCCTTGATCTCTCCAACCACCTTCGCCATCTGACTCAGGGTGACCGCATGGGGATTGGCGCCGTGCTTCCACTCGATGGACGTGCGGATGTTCTCGGGTTTGATCCACGGGCAGAGCTGCCGCTTGACCGCAGCCGCGCTGCTCTTCTCCCAGAGCACCAGGTCGCCCTGCCGCGGCAGCAGGCACCAGCGCACCCACTTCCCACGTGTCCACTCGGCCAGCGCGGTGCCGGTGATGTAGCGGATGTTGTCGAGGTCGAAGCACAGGTAGGCGCCGAACTCGTTCTTCGCGAGCTGCTCGCGCGCCCGTCCCAGCCGGTAAGCCCGCAACGCGTCGAAGTCGATCCGCTGCTCGACGTCGGTTGCCATTGTCCCGAGCGTCATGCGGTCACCTCCTGAAACCTCACCTCGATTTCGCCAAGCGGGCTGATCTCCGCCCGCAGCACCTGTCCAGGCCGTACGTCCACAGGCGGGACGAGGGACCCGGTGATGACGACGTCCCCTGACCGAAGCGCCTCGCCGTTCGCCTGCAACACCTCGGCGAGTGCTTGCAGCACAGCCACAATATCGCCGTTCAGGGCGGTCGGGTCCGACGTCCGCCCGATCTCCTCGCCGTCGCGCAGCAGCCGTGCCTCGACACCTTCAACGGAGCCGCCGGCGCGCGTCGTGTCCACCGGGCCGAGCAGGACATGCCGATGAAAGATGTCGGCGGCCAGGATGCTTTCCACATCCTGGACGGACGCGTCTAGGTCGGCCAGCTCGACTGCCGGCCCGAGACCCGAGATCGCGGCCCTTACCTCGGCTTCATGCGCTCCCGATGGGATGTCGGCGCCTAGGTGGACTGCGATCTCCGGTTCGAAGACCGCCCGTGTCCAACCGGCGATCGAGACCGTCGAGCCGGGCTCCAGGCGGCCGCGGTCGGTCAGAAAGCCGAAAAGGGGGGCGCTCGTCCCCATGCGCTCCATCGCCGCCTTCGTCCCGAAGCCGGCCTTCCAGCCGAGATGGCGTGCGCCTGTGGACAGCACCTCGCGCCGTTCCGCCATCTGCGCCGCCATGCCGTCCGTGACGCGCTGATCAGCGATGGCGGTGAAGCTCGTATCCGGCCTGGTCCAGCGAGCCGGCGCCCCGCCAGCCCCACAGGAGCAGCACGTCGCTCTCGGAAGTGTTGTTGAAACCGTGGACATACCCCGCCGGAGTGAAGATGACGTCGTCTTCGCCCGCAGCCTCCTCGCCGTCGTCGGTATAGATCGTGCCCTGGCCGCGGACGACAAAGAGGAACTCGTCGCAATTCGGGTGTCTGTGAGGCTCGTGGCGCGCGCCGGGTGGTAGCAGAGTCCGGCCCAGCAAGAGCTCGTCGGAGCCGGTCGCCGTGCTGATGCCGAACTGGACGTGCATGCGCACCCAGCCCTCATCCTCCCGGAGGTTCGGCTCCTCCGGCACGTCCGTCCAGTTGACTCGGTACCGCCCTTTCACCGCATCCCACCGAGAGCGCGATAAACCTCGTAAACGACGGCGAAGTCGCGGTCCTGCAGGCCCATTCCCCGCGCCGCGTTGAGCAGCTCGTTGGCCGCCGCGCAGGTGGGCAGAGCAACCCCCAGCTTGCGGCCGAGCTCGAGCACCAGCAGGAGATCCTTCTGCTGAAGGTTCACGTCCGCCCACGCAGTCTCCGGCATCCGCCCTTCGAGGATGAAGGGCCCACGATAGCCGAGGACCGGCGAAGCGACGACGCTCTTGAGGAAGGCGTCGACGGCGACGTCGCGCTTGATGCCTGCTTTTTCGGTCAGCGCGACTCCCTCGCAGAACGAGATGACCTGCACGACCAGCGCCAGGTTGATCGCAAGCTTCACGTAAAGGGCGTGCCCGTTCGCCCCGATGTGGGTGACCTTCGGCCCGATCGCAAGGAGGATGGGGCGGATCTGCTCATATGCGTCGGCGTCCCCGCCGACCATGATCGAGGCGTTGCCTGCTTCGAGCGTGGCGAGGCTGGCGGAGATCGGCGTGTCGAGCATGATGCCCCCGCCCTCGGCGACTTTCGACGCCACGGCGACGCTCGAGTCCGGGGAGATCGTGCTCATGTCCGCCAGGATGGCGCGTGGCCGCAGGCCCTCCAGCACCCCGTCCGGCCCCGTCACCACCTGCTCGAGCGCCTTTGCGTCGGTGAGGATCGAGATCATCACATCGCTGCCGGCCGCGAGCTCTCTCGGACTCGCCGCCCATCGCATCCCGAGCGCACTCAGAGGCGCTGCCTTTGCCTCGGAACGATTCCAGCCGGTGACCTGATGGCCGGCCTCGAGGAGGCGCCGCACGATCGCGGCGCCCATCGCACCGAGCCCGAGAAATCCAACCGGCAAAGGTTCGGCGCCCACCCGCGGCTATTGTAGGCAAACGATTGCTCTTGTTCGAGGGAGGTCGGGTTGATGGCTTTCTCCACTGGTGAGTTTCAGCGGCGATGGGACGCCGTACGCGCCCTGATGCGCGCCGCCGAGGTCGGCGTCCTCCTTGTGTTCGGAAGCCGCGCAGCGGCGCACGAGGTGCAGTACCTCTCCGGATACCCGGTCAGCGGCGAAGGCCTTCTCGTCTTTCCTCTCGAGGGCAACCCGACGCTCCTGGTTCATTACGAGAACCATGTTCCCGATGCCCGCAGGCTTTCGGTATTCGAGGACGTTCGTCCCCGCGGGGAGGACGCCGTCAGCGCGGCGATTGGCGTCCTCGGCGACCAGCGGCGCGCTGGATCCGTCGGCGTCGCCGGTCCGTTGAGCTTCCAGCGTCACGCGCAGCTCTCGGCAGCGCTCGGCGATAAGCCGGTTGACCTGGGAGCTCAGCTGTCGCGGCTCCGGCTGATCAAGAGCGCGGAGGAGATGGAGATGATCGTCGCCGGCGCCGCGCTCTCGGATGCCGCGATGCTGGCCCTGCGCCGCGAAGCGCGGCCCGGATTGTCCGAGCACGAGCTGGTGGCCATCGTCGAGGCCGCGTACCTCTCAGACGGCGGCACCACCCACATCCACTACCTGGGCGCGACCTCGATGGCCGAACCAGACCTGTGCGTGCCGCGGCAGTTCGCGACAGGGCGAAAGCTGAGCGCAGGAGACGTGATCCTGACAGAGCTCAGCGCCGCACGACTCGGTTATTACGGCCAGGTGCTGCGCACCCTCACCGTCGGGGCTGAGCCGACCCACGAGTATTCGCGCCTCCATGCGCTGGCATCGCACGTCTATGACGAAATTTGCGAGGCCATCAAGCCCGGCGCGTCGAGCGAAAAGATCCTGGACATCGCGGACAAGATCCACGATGCGGGTTTCACGATCTGCGACGACCTCGTCCACTGTGCAGTCGGTGGGGTCTATGCCCCATTTCTGCGCACTCGCCGGACGACGCGGGGTTCCGGTCATCGCTTCACCTTCGAAGAGGGAATGGTGATCGTCGTGCAGCCGAACGTAGTCACACCCGATGAGCGCACGGGCGTGCAGGTTGGCGACATGCTGCGAGTTACCTCGACCGGCGTCGAGAGCTTCCATTTAATGCCTCGCGAGATCCTGCTTTGCGGCTGACCGCCTTCGAGCGGCCCTTGGCGCCGCTCGCCTAAGCGGCGAGCTGCACCGCCATCCAATCGCTCATCAGCACTCGCGACTCGAAGGCCCGGTTTGTCATTCCGTGGTTTCCATCGTCGAAGACGACCAGCGTTGCCCCTGGCGCCTCCGCTGCGAGTCGCTCGGCGCCCTCGATGGGTGCGATGGGGTCGCGCTTGCCGTGCAGGATGAGCATCGGCCGGGAGATCCCCTGCCCCAGGCCCTCCATATCGATCAGCTTCGCGAGCTCGCGCGCCTCCGCATCGTCCTGTGCGCCTGAGCGTTTGATGAATGCATCCCGGCTGATCACCGACCTCTGGTCCCACTGGGCGGCGAGTGAGTACGTGCCGGCGAGCTCGATGGTGGCCCGCACTCTAGGCTCGGTGGCGGCAACCCGAACCGCGTAATAGCCGCCCAGGCTGACGCCGTATACGCCGAGGCGAGCAGCGTCGACGTCCTCCCGGCTCTCCAGCCAGTCGATCGCCGCCCCCGCCGGCTTCTCGTACGCGGGCTCAATGTTCCGCTCGAACTCCGTCTCGCCCTGGCCAGGCCCGTCGATGGCCAGCGTGGCGATGCCGCGGCGAAGGAAGTAGTCCGCGGTGGCCTGGAGCTCCTCTTTAACCGAGTCGAGCCCCGGGATCATCAGGATCACCGGCGGCCGCTCGGTCCCGGCGGGCTTGCGGAAAAGACCGGGCAGGCTGATCCCGTCGTACGGGATCGTCACGCGGGTCGCGGGAGGGTCCAGCGCCCATGCGCCGCTTGCGTAGCAGGCGGCGGTGCGGTCCGATGCCGCCTTGAGCTGCGCGACGTCCTGCACGAAGACGAACTTTCCGAAATGCCAGCACAGGCCTGCTCGCAGCCACGACTGACCGGAGGTGATCCGGTTGCCTTCCGCCTCGGCTGTCTCGGCAGCACGTTCGTATTCGGCGGCCGTAACCCCCCATTCGCGGCACCAGTCGTCCCAGTGCCGGATCCGGGCCAGCGTGCGTTCGAAATCGTTCAGGTCGACGCCCTGCGCTACGAAGCGCGGGCCCCAGTGCTTGGTCGCGACGGCCACGCGCTCGTCCACGACCTCTGTCCCCCCAATGCTCAATGGATCACCTCCGTCCTGAGCGTAGGCGGCCGGTGCGCGCAGTGTCAAACTACCCGCACGCTGATGCCGATCACATTGAAAGAGCTCGCCGCACAGTCCGGCGTGCATCCCTCGACAGTCTCGCGAATCGTCAATGACGATCCCCGGCTGAGGGTTTCACCCGAGACCAGGGCCAGGGTGAAAAGCCTTCTCAAGAAGACGGGCTACCGGCCCGACGGCATGGCGCGAGGCCTGAAGCTCCGCCAGAGCTTTGTGCTCGGCGTGCTGGTCCCCGACGTGCTCAACCCGCTCTTCGCGGCGATCTTCAGGGGAGTGGAGGACGCTGCGCTCGAGGAGGGCTACACGGTCATTCTCTCCAGCACCGACGGCCACGAGGATCGCGAGCGCGAGATCCTGATCACGCTGCAGTCTCGAATGATCGACGGCATGGTCGTGGCCAGCGCGTCGCTGCGCGATCCCTCTGTCCGCTGGCTGCGCGACCTGGGGATCCCACACGTGCTGGTCAACAGGTACAGCGACCAGAAGCACGATTTCGTCGGCACCGACGACAAGCTCGGCGCGAGGCTCGCGACCGAGCACCTGCTGGCGCTGGGCCATCGTCGGATCGCACATCTCGCCGGGTCGCAACGTTTCAGCACCGCGATCAATCGCAGGCGAGGCTACGAAGACGCATTGAGGGCGGGGGGCATCGAACCAGACCCGGCGCTCGTCGTCGAGACCAGCCTGGCGGCGGGTGGCGGGGTGATGGCCACGCATCGACTCCTCGATCGGCGCAAGCCACCGACTGCGGTCGTGGCGGTGAACGACGTGGCGGCAGTCGGCGCCTACGATGCGGCCGATCAGATGGGACTGCGCATTCCCGAAGACCTGGCGGTCACCGGCTACAACGACATCCCGCTCGCAGCGCGCCTCCGGCCAGGGCTCACGACGATCCACGTCCCCGCCCAGGAGTTCGGGCGCGCCGCCGCGCGGATGCTCCTCGAGCAGATGGTCGCCGGTCGCCACGAGACGAAACGAGTGGTGCTGCCGCCGGAGTTGATCGTCCGGGGTTCGACAGACCCCCGTCGAGCGTAGATGGACGCGGCTTTGACACGCGCCGGGTGCGCTGGTACGATCTTGCGCAAACGTTTGCTCTAGCGGGAGGCCGGATGGCGGAAGTCGGCTACGTAGGTCTTGGAACAATGGGCGGCAGGGTCGCTCTGCGTCTGCTCAAGGCTGGACACAAGATGCGCGGCTACAACCGCACCCCCGAGCGTGCTCAATGGCTGGTCGACGAGGGCATGCAGCTGTGCCCGACGCCTCGTCAGGTCGCCGAGAGCTCCGAGATCACCTTCACGATGGTTACCAACACGGCGGCCTTGAAGGCGGTCGTGGAAGGCGAGGATGGAATCTTGGCCGGGATCGGCCCCGGCAAGGTGTACATCGACATGTCGACCTCAAGCCCCGATTACTCACGCGAGCTGTCGGAGCGGGTCCGGGCAGCCGGCGGTGCAATGCTCGATGTGCCTGTGTCGGGCAGCGTCAGCACGCTCGAAGAGGGTCGCCTCTCGCTCATGGCCGGCGGCTCCGAGCAGGACTTCCAGCGCGTGCTGCCGGTCCTGAGGGAGATTGGTCCGACCGTCAACTACGTCGGCACCAACGGCCAGGCGGTCCTGATGAAGATCGCGGTCAACCTCCAGCTGGCGGTTCAGATGGTTGCCTTCTCGGAGGGCGTGTTGCTGGCGGAGCGCGGTGGAATCGCTCGCAAGACCGCTGTGGAGGTCATGCTGAACAGCGTGATCGCCTCGCCGATGGTCAAGTATCGGTGCCCGTTCGTGCTGGACATGCCCGACGAAGCATGGTTCGACGTCAACATGATGCAGAAGGACATGCTTCTCGCCCTCGAGCTCGGGAGGAAGTCCAACGTGCCGCTTCCGACGACCGCTGTGACCAACGAGCTGCTGACCTCGGCCCGCGCGCTCGGCCTGGAGAACAAGGACTTCGCGGTGCTTTTCAACGCGTTGGAGGCGATGGCGGGAGGCCCGCAGCGTTGAGCTCCGCGCAGGTCGCAACCGGCCAGGAAGGCCAGCTCGACGCAGAGCTGGCGGTCGAGCTTTACCGAAGAATGCTTCGAATCCGGCACTTCGAGGAACACGTCAACGATCTCTATCGCGGTGGCAAGATGCCCGGCCTCGCGCACCTGTACATCGGGGAGGAGGCTGTCGCCGTCGGCGTCTGCGCGGCTCTAAACGACGACGATTACATCACCAGCACCCATCGCGGCCACGGACATTGCCTGGCTAAAGGGGCGGGACTCGACGGCATGTTCGCAGAGCTGCTCGGCAAGGAGGCCGGGTACTGCCACGGCAAAGGCGGGTCGATGCACATCGCCGACACCGCGCGCGGCAACCTCGGGGCCAATGCGATAGTCGCCGGATCGGCGGGCATCGCCACCGGGGCGGCGCTCTCGGCCAAGAAGCGCGAAAGCGGCCAGGTCTCTGCCTGCTTCTTCGGCGATGGGGCCCTGGGCCAGGGCATCCTCTACGAGGTCATGAACATGGCATCGCTGTGGCGGCTGCCGGTCATCTACGTCTGCGAGGAGAACCAGTACAACGAATACACGCACTTCAGCGAGTCGATCGCTGGCGAGATCGGTGCGCGGGCCCAGGCCTTCGGGATCCCCGTCGAGGAGGTCGACGGCCAGGACGTGCAGGCTGTCTATCTCGCGACGACAAAGGCTGTCGCGCGCGCGCGCGAAGGCGCGGGGCCGACCTTTCTCAACTGCCACACGTACCGGTTCCACGGTCACCATGTCGGCGATGTGGACAGGCGTTACTACCGCTCGAAGGAAGAGGAGGAGCGTTGGCGCGACACACGCGACCCCGTGAAGCTCGCCGCCGATTGGGTGACCTCGGGTGGCATGGCGGAGGCGAGCCGGCTCGATCAGATCGACGAAGAGGTCCAGACCGAGATCCGTAAGGCTGTCGAGTTCGCCCTCAACGCGCCGTTCCCGGAGCTGAGCGAGGTGACCGAGGATGTCTACGCTTAGCACGACCCAGGCCCCGACCAGCCGTCAGCTGACCTTTGGGCAGGCGGTGCGCGAGGCTCTGGCGGAGGAGATGCGGCGCGATCCCACCGTCTTCATCATCGGCGAGGACGTGGCAGAGGCGGGGACACCGTTCAAGGTGCTCTCGGGCCTCGTCGAGGAATTTGGCACCGAGCGCGTGATGGACACTCCGATATCCGAGGCGGGCTTCACCGGGCTTGGCGTCGGCGCGGCCATGACCGGGATGCGGCCTGTCGTCGACATCATGTTCGGCGACTTCCTCGGCCTGATCATGGACCAGCTTGCCAACCAGGCGGCGAAGGTCCACTACATGTCGGGCGGCACGCTGAAAGCACCTATGGTCGTGCGCACGACGCTCGGCGCCACTCGCCGTTCGGCCGCGCAGCACAGCCAGAGCCTCCACGCCTGGCCGAGCCACATTCCCGGCCTCAAGGTGGCGCTCCCGAGCACCCCGCGCGACGCCAAAGGCCTGCTCAAGATGGCCATCCGCGATGACAGCCCGGTCGTCTTCTTCGAGGACAAGATGGGCTACGCGATCAAGGGGGAGGTCCCCGAAGGCGACTTCCTGCTGCCCTTCGGCGAGGCGGACGTAAAGTGCGAAGGCGAGGACATCACGATCGTCGCGCTCAGCAGCATGGTGCTGGTGGCGCTCGAAGCCGCAGAGATCCTGGCGGCCGAGGGGATCAGCGCCGAGGTGGTCGATCCGCGGACGACGGTTCCGCTTGATGTCGACGCGCTGATCCGTTCCGCGAAGAAGACGTCCCGCGCGATCGTCGTTGATGAGGGCCATCAGCGCTACGGCGTGACTGCCGAGATCGCGGCCGTGATCTCGGACGGAGCCTTCTTCCACCTCGACGCGCCAGTCAAGCGGATGGGCGCCATGGACGTGCCGGTGCCCTTCTCGCCGGTGCTCGAAGACCTGACGGTGCCGACCGCCGAAGGCGTTGCCGCCGAGGCCCGCCGGCTCTGCCGAAAATGAGCCTGGTGAACGCGGAGGAATCATGAGCCGGCTGACTAAAACCTATGGGCTGAACGCCGTCGACTGGGAGCAGCGCACAGATTTCGATCGGCTGCGGCGCGAACGCCTCGCGCGCGCCAAGGCGGCGCTGGACGCTTCCGAGCTCGGAGGCCTGCTGCTCTTCGACATGTACAACATCCGCTACGTCACTGCGACTCACATCGGCACATGGGCCACCGACAAGGCCGCGCGCTTCGCGCTGCTCCCTCGCAGCGACGAGCCGATCATGTGGGATTTCGGCTCCGCTGCACGGCATCACAAGCTGTTCAACCCGTGGCTTGGCAACGACAGGTCCCGCGCGGGCATCTCGACGATGCGCGGCAGCTTCTCACCGGAGATGGGCCGGGCGGAGGACGTGGCCCGAAAGATCAAGGTCGAGCTCGAGGCGCGCGGCCTGATGGACGCGCCCCTGGGCGTCGACCTCGTCGAGCCGCCAGTCCTCTTCGCACTGCAGCGGGAGGGCATTGAGGTCGTGGACGGCCAGCAGCTGATGCAAAACGTCCGCAAGGTGAAGACCCAGGACGAGATCACGCTGCTGAGCACCGCCTGCATGATGGTCGACGCCGCTTATGACGAGCTGTATCGCGCGATGAAGCCAGGCATGCGTGAGAACGAGTGCGTCGGGCTGGTGGCGAAAGTGCTCTACGACCTTGGATCGGAGTTCGTTGAGGGCGTCAACGCCATTTCGGGTGAGCGGGCCAACCCGCATCCCCACGTTTACACGGATCGCGCCTTACGGCCGGGCGATCCCGCCTACTTCGACATCATCCACAGCTACAACGGGTACAGGACGTGCTACTACCGCACGTTTGCGATCGGCAGCGCGTCACAGGCGCTGGTCGATGCCTACAAACGCAGCCGCGAGCTTCTCGACGTGGCGATCGACATGATCAAGCCGGGCGTCACCACCGCCGACGTCGTCGCGCTCTGGCCGCCTGCGACGGAATTCGGGTTCCCCGACGAGGAGGCGGCCTTTGCCCTGCAGTTCGGGCACGGCTGCGGCCTGTCGCACTGGGAGAAGCCGATCTTCAGCCGGCTCGTCTCGACCGAGCACCCCGAGGTCATCGAGGAGAACATGTGCTTCGCGCTGGAGACGTTCTGGCCGGCGACTGATGGCTGGTCGGCCGCTCGGATCGAGGAGCAGCTGGTCGTGACCAAGGATGGGTGCGAGGTGATCACCCGCTTTCCGGCCG
>JALZAL010000346.1 GCA_030948325.1 Candidatus Dormiibacterota bacterium | reverse complement strand
CCGCCGATGATGTTCCAGCCCACCGACATCGCGGCGTATGTGAACGTGAAGTAGAAAAGGTCGAGCAGGAAGCCGTTGATCCCGTTAAACGGCAATGCCACCAGGATCGCAAGGGGCACAAGGGGCCAGGCGACGGCAACGACCCTTCGCCAGCTCAAAGGCTCTCCCTCGCCACGTGACCGAAAAAGCCCTGGGGGCGGACGATCAGCACCGCGAAGAGGAACACGAAGAACACCATCGCCGCCCAGTTGGCGGGAATGTAGAGGATGGCGACCTGCTCGGCGATGCCCAGGATGAGCGCGGCCAGCAGCGTGCCCCGGAAGCTGCCAAGGCCGCCGAGCACGACGATCGCCATCAGCTTTCCGATCCAGCCCCAGTGTGAGTTGGGGTAGAAGGGGTAGTACATCCCCATCAGCGGGCCAGCCGCCGCCGCGACGGCGATGCCGATACCGAAGGCGATCATGGTGATCCGATTGACGTTCACACCCACGAGCTGAGCCACCGAACGGTTCTGCGTCGTCGCCCGGATCGCCCGTCCGAGGTTGGAGTGGCTGAGCAAAACGTATAGACCGCCCAGCAGGACCACCGACGCGGCGAAGGTGATGATCCGGATCAGCGGGACGTAGATCCCACTGATCACATAGGTCTCATTCGAGTACGCGGTGTTGATCGCGTGAAAGCTCGAGGTCCAGAACGCCCCCTCCATCCCCTCCAGCACGTTGGCCACGCCCAGGGTCGCGAGCAACGCGAGCGACAGGTCTTTGTCGACGAGCGCGCTGAGCACCCCTTTCTGCAGCAGCATCCCGGCGACAAAGAACACCACCACGAGGATCGGGATCGAGACCAGTGGATCAATGCCGAAGGAGGTCAGCAGGTTCCACGAGAGGTACGAGGCGAAGATGATCACTGCCGCATGCCCGATGTTGATAAGACGCATGACGCCGAAGATCAGGGTCAGGCCGCTTGCCATGAGGGCATACATGCCGCCGACGAGGATGCCGAGGACGGTTCCCTGGACCAGGAGCATGGGTCAGTCGCGGGTGGACGTGAGGGGCGGCCGGAGCCACCCCTCACGCAGCACGCTGCCTACCAATTAGGCTTCGGGTTGGTCGGCTTGGTTCCGTTGGTTGCAACAGCAGACGGCCACACGATGTTCAACTTGCCGCTCTGCCACTGGATCAGGTTGAAAGTTCCTCCCTGCGGGCGGCCTGCAGCATCCCAACCGAAGTTGCCCTCGACAGACTGCACTTTGTTTGCGTGCAGCCAGCTGATCAGCTTGGCGTTGTCGACACCGCCTGTCGCCTTGATCGCCGTGGCCAGAACCTCACCGGCGGCATATGCCTCGGCGGCCTCGGCCGGCACTACGTTGTCCTTGTTGGGGAAGAGCTGTAGGTAGGTGGCGGTGAACTCCTGGTTGCCCGCTACGGTCGACTCCTGGAGCCAGTCGAGCGAGGTGATGGTGCCGTCGGCCTTGGTCGCAAGCAGCTGCAACCACGTGCTCGCGCTGTCCGGACCGCTGGCGAAGTACGCGACCTTGGGCTGGAAGCCGACCTGCGAATAACCCTTCACGGCTCCGGCCGCGTCCTGGTCGGCGACGGAACCCTGCACCAGGATGTCGACGCCCGCGTGCTTCATCTGCGTTCCGATCGAGGTGAAGTCAGTCTGCGTCGGCGGGTAGGTTCCTTTATAGCCGGTCTTGATGCCCATGCCCTCGAACGCCGCCCGTACGGTGTCCACGACCGCCTGGGCGAAGGGATCGTCATTGGTCGGATACCCGGCGACCGTGGGCCGCTGGTCCGCAGAAAGCGACGTGATCCAGTTGACCAGCGGGTCAGCCTGGTGCTCGACGGTGGCGGGCTGCACGAAGAAGACGTTGTTGAAATTGCGAGCGAATACCTGCGGTGAGCCGCCGGTGCCCTCGACGAAGATCTTGCCGTATTGCGCCGCGACCGCCTCGGTCGGGATGACCAGGGCACTGCTCACGGGCCCGAGCAGCACGTCGACATTGTCGACCTGAACCAGCTTCTGGTACTGGCTGACCGCCGTGTCCGCCAGGCTGTTGTTGTCGTACTGGATGATCTTCACGTGGCGGCCGTTGATCCCGCCGTGCGAGTTGACCACGTGCTCCCAGACTTTGTAGCCGTTGTCGCTGTTGGTCCCGATGTCGGACTTGTCGCCGGTGAGCGGCTCCGAGATCCCGACCAGGATGTCCTTGTTCGGTGTGGGCGTGCTGCCTGACGAGCCCAGGCCACACGAGGTGACTGCCAGGGCAAGGCTCGTTAGCGCTGCCGAAGCCCAGGTCAACCGAAGCTTGCTCATTCGCTTCCTCCTAACTAATCGGAAAGACCAGGACCGCGCTTTTCGGTCGCCCTGGCCGGCGGTCTCCCGTACAACTAGGACAAACGTTTGTGCAAATGTAACAATGGCTCCTTCGCCTGTCAAACAGAGCCTCGATTTTGGTGGCATCAGCCAACCGGATTGCAATTTCAAGGGGGATCGATGAGCGTCTCGACGACTGACACCAGCACCTTCGTCAAGGACACGTGGGACTCCTTCAGCTGGCGCATGATGTCCAACTTCGTCTCACCCTGGGAGCGCGAACGGCTCCAGGAGCGCATCACCGACTGGAGCCAGTGGTGCTCGACCTGGTCTGAAGCCGCCGCCGAGCACGCCGGCCGGGGCGACGAGGCCGCGGCCGCCGGGAACCTGCAGACCGCATCGGAGGCCTATATCAGGGCCGCGCTCTTCTACCACTGGGCAAGCTTTCTCTTCACGCATGACGCAGAGCAGTTCCGGTCGGCCCTGGAGGCCGGCGAGGCGGCCTTCGCCAAGGCGGCAGACGGCGCTGAGCACCCGATGGAGATCGTCAACATCCCCTTCGAGGGAACCCAGCTGCGAGGCTATTTCCGCTACCCGCGCGGAGCATCTGGGCGAGTGCCGCTGATAGTGCTCATTCCGGGCGCGGACTCGAACAAGGAAGAGCTGTACGACCACGGCGCCCACATCCTTCGGCGTGGCGTCGCCGTCTACTGCTTCGACGGCCCAGGCCATGGACTGGTCAGCTTCGACCTGAAGCTGCGCCGAGAATACGAAGGCCCGATCGGCGCCGTGCTCGACACGCTGCTCGAGCGGCCCGACATCGATGGCCGCAGGGTTGCCCTGGGTGGCATCTCGTACGGCGGCCAGTTCGCCCTCCGCGGCGCGGCCTTCGACAAACGCGTCAAGGCCGCGGTGTCGATCAGCAGCTGGTACTCGGCCGCCGGTCGCTACCCGAACCAGCGACCTGTCAGCAAGCTGGCCCTGATCCAGTACCTCGGTCCCGACCCGATGGCGGTCCAGAACACGATGACGCTGGAGGGCGTGGC
>JALZAL010000183.1 GCA_030948325.1 Candidatus Dormiibacterota bacterium | reverse complement strand
CACCGCTCCGAGGACCGGGAGGGCGAGGTGCCCCATCACCCGGACCGCGGCGCGGTGGCGCTGGCCGTCACCATCCAGCCGCTCCGACGTTATTGTCGATTTCCCGAGCCCTCATTCGTTGCATTGGCAGAGGCAGGGTTCCGCGGGCCGCAAGCGTCCGGGTCCCCGGCCGAGTCAGAAAAAACCCACGGAGGCACCACTATGCGCTTCATGATCCTGGCTCAACGCGGACTAGACCGCCGAGTCCGGCGTACTGCCGAGCCAGGAGCTCATCGCCGCCATGATCCGGTACAACGAGTGTGGGAGGGCAAAGTCGATCCAACTCGGCTGGCCTGCTCCGGGCCGCATGATCCGGATTCACTTTTGCCACCCCACGCTGCGTCGGTTCTGACCCCCGCGGCGGTACCGGCCCCGGAAACTCGCGACGGGACACCGACCTTTCAACCGTCATTGGCTCCTTTTCCTATCGCATGGTGAAGCGACCCGGCGCGCCGGCGGATCCTCCTCGTGTGCCCTTGAAGCTGTCGATGTAGCTGGCTGTTCAGTTCGCTGTCAACGATTCTCCCCGGCTTATCGCGGGCGGGCGGCGCTTACCTCTTTCCGCACTTCGAGGTCGGTGCGATAGAACTCGTAGGCGCGCGCGTACTCCATGACGCGGGCGACCTCGGCGAGGAAGTCGTCCGGATAGCCGGCCCGGCGCAGCAGGTGGAAGCCCATCTCCGTGCCAGAGGTGATGCCGCCGGCGGTAATGATGCGGCCGGCATCCACCACACGGGCACGGCTGATCCGGGCCTTTGGCGCGATCTCGGCGAGTCGGTCGAGCGGCACCTTTCCCGGCGGCGACGCCTCCACCGGGTCCGGTTCCTTCCGATTGGTGGCGGGCAGGCCGTCGAGTAGGCCCATCTCGCCGTAGACCCAGGAGCCGGTGCAGACGCTGGTCAGCAGGCAGGTCTCCGGCAGCGAACGGATGAAGTCGTGGAGCCGAACATTGTGCAACTCTTGTCGGGTGCCGAAGCCGCCGGGCACCAGGAAAGCGTGCATGGCGGGCCGGTCGGCGAAGCTGTAATTGGGCAGGACCGTAAATCCCGCCTGGGCCTGCACCGGCCGCATGGCGTCCGCGACCAGGAAGGCGTCGAGCTCCGGGTCGAAGCGGCGGGCAACGGAGAAGACGCCGTATGGCGCGGCGAAGTCCACGATCTCAGCATCCTTGAAGACGTAGATGCCGAGGCGAAAGCCGGCGATCCGTCCTGCGGCCATAGTCAATGCCTCCTTGCCCTATCCCCGAGCTACCTGATCCATCGAGGTCACAGATGATTCTCGATCCACTGTCCTCAGGTTGGAATCGTAGCGCTGTAGGGCGACAAAAGTCCGCAGCCTGGTTAAGCCGTCCATTCGTAGCTGTGATGCAGCAGGCCACAGGCGGATACGAAGTAAAAGCCCGACTGGAGCCGGGCGCCGAAATCGTCGGGGAACTGAGCGGAGCTCGCGTGGCGCTAGCCTTTGCGAGTGAGCAAGGACTGGACAGATTGGCATCTTGCCTACAAGGATCCGGCGTCCGCACTGAGCCAGCGGCTGGCAATCGTTCAGGCACGGCTCCGCGCGCTCCTGTCCGCCATGCCTCCGGGTCCCATACGGGCGATCAGCATGTGCGCGGGTCAGGGCCGCGACCTGATTGGCGCCCTCATCGATCACGATCGCAGCGGCGACGTATCGGCCCTTCTCGTGGAGCTGGACCCTGGGGTGGCGGCCGCAGCCCGGAGCGCGGCCAGCATGGCAGGGCTCGATGCTATTGAGGTGGTGCAAGGGGACGCCGCCATGACTGATGCCTACGCAGGCTGGCTTCCTGCCGACCTGGTGCTGGTTTGCGGGATGTTTGGAAACATCTCGGACGCTGACATCGAGGTAACAGTCCGGAGCCTGCCGATGCTCTGCGCGCGGGGCGGGGCCGTGATCTGGACCAGACACCGAAGGCCGCCTGACCTCACTCCTGCAGTTCGTCGCTGGTTCATCGATAGTGGCTTCTGCGAGGTCAGCTTCGATGCCCCGGACAACACTTCGTCCTCCGGCATTGGCACCGCCCGCTTGGTGGCGGAGCCTCTCCCGTTCCGTCCTAGCGTGCGGATGTTCACCTTTGTCAGGTGAATGTTGTGGGTTAGCGTCTCCTTAAAGGGTCATGGGCGACGGCCCACGGCACAGAGCGACCGATCGCAGCCAGACCGAGAGAGATCAGTTCAGATGGGAGTCGGAGGTATCAGGATGGCTCAACAAGAGAATCCGCTTGTAGACGTTATCCAGCACAGCTCTTGGGCCACGGTAACTCTCCTCGGCTTCTGCCATCGACTGTCACCCGAGCAGCTCGAGTTGAGCACGCCTGGGACATACGGTTCGGTTGTCGCGACGCTGGAGCACCTGCTGCGAGCGGAGCAAGCCTACCTAGCAAGATTGATGGGAGTGGAGCCTTCCAATTCCTCCTCGGCCGGCTCAAGGCCTGACATCGATGAGCTCACTGCCAGAGGACAGGCTCTCGCTGTTCGGTGGGCGGAGCTGCTCCGAAGCGGGCTCGACGGTCAAAGAAGGGTACGAACCATCCGGGGGGAGCAAACAGTCGGGGTTCTGATTGCTCAGGTTCTTAGCCATAGCTGCGAACACCGAGCTCAGGTATGTACCGTGCTAGGCGCCCATGGCATCGCCCCTCCCGCGATTGATGCGTTCGCCTATGGCCAGCAGCGGCTCGCCGGAGCATCAAACGCCTGACGCTTATCGCTCGGCCGACAAGCAGCCGCGTCGACCTGAGCCGGCGCGTCAGTTTCCCTGGTGGGAGGGACAATCTGCCTTCTCTGTTATGAGGCAACAAGACTTCGTCCAAGTGTCTCGATCATCAGGCCTCATCCAGATGAAGACGTCACGGGACGAATTCTTCTCTAATTCCTAACCGCTATCAAACGAGGCGGCGGTCAGCCACTTGCTGATCACTCGTCCGATCTGTTCGCCCCTGGTCCTCCTGGAGGTAATGCCCGTGAAGGGCGGCAGAAGTCCGTCCAATTCGGCCCAGAGGTTGCACCGGACGGTCAATTGCTAGGCTGACGGATGATCCAACTGCTTCTCCTTCTTCTTCGCACCCTGTTTGCTGCAGCTCGGTCGCGTCGGGATGTCGCACTCGAGAACCTTGTCCTCCGCCATCAGCTCCAAGTCGCGTTGCGCACCAACCCGACGCCGCGTCTCCGTGGTCATGACCGAGTCCTCTGGGTCTGGCTTCGCCGCTTGTGGCCTGGGTCCTGGCGACAACACCTGCAGATCGTGCAGCCTGAGACAGTCCTCCGCTGGCACCGGAAGGGGTGGCGGCTCTATTGGACCTGGAAGTCGCGTACCAGGCTCGGGCACCCTCGCTTCAGCGCTGAAGTCAGGCAGCTCATCGGACGGATCTCTCGCGAAAATCCCCTTTGGGGAACCGAGCGCATCCGGGGAGAGCTGCTGAAGCTCGGCATCGCGGTCAGCAACCGTTCAATCCGTCGCTACCGATGGCGGAGGCAGCGGCCGACCGGGAGCCAGAGCTGGCGGACCTTCTTGTCCAATCAGCTTGGCGGCATCTGGGCGGCCGACCTGTTAGTCGTCCAGACCGTGAGCTTCCGGACGCTTTACGT
Source organism: Candidatus Dormiibacterota bacterium (assembly GCA_030948325.1). The sequence goes on along the minus strand of JALZAL010000183.1, from coordinate 7,265 downwards.
TTTATTCTTTGTCCGCCACCAGCGGCGGGAACTCGTCCACTTCAACGTCACCGGCAGTCCGACCGCCGCCTGGATCTGGCACCAGCTCCTTGAGGCCACTCCTTGGAGCCGACGGCCAAGTTTCCTCATCCACGACCGCGACGCCGTCTATGGCGGTGACTTCGACCGCCGGCTGGCGGGCCTGGCGATCACTGGCGTGCGGACCCCGCCCCGGGCGCCGAAGGCCAACTCGATTGCCGAGCGGATCGTCCGGACGATTCGTACCGAGTGCCTCGATCATCTGATCGTGATCGATGAGCGCCACCTGCACGCGGTGCTGACCGAGTTCGCCGCTTACTACAATCGCGACCGGCCACACCGCAGCCTCGGCCTGCAGGCTCCCATTCCCGGCAGGCCCATAACCCAGGGACTGGTGATATCGCGGCCGGTGTTAGGCGGCCTGCACCACGTCTATGCTCGCGCCGCTTGATGCGGACGGAGTTACGCCGTCCTTCAGCGTCTGGAGTCGCGATTGATAACTTCAACACCATCCGCAGCCAAATCCTCTTCCTCATGTTCCGCAATGACGTGGCGCCCTTCAACAACGTCAAGGTTCGGCAAGCGCTTGCCTACGCCGCTCCCTACCAGGAAATCGTCCAAGACGTTTACCGTGGAAAGTATGCGACGCAGTGGAAAGGGATCATCTCACGAGACTATCCGTACTTTACTGATGCAAATTGGCCATACGGCGGTGGAGACGACGTTGCAAAGGGCAAAAGTCTTCTCGCGGAGGCGGGGCATCCAAATGGCTTTACGTCGACGATGCTCTATAACGCGGATCAGCCGGATAGCGAGCAGGTCGCGATCAAACTTCAAACGGCCTTTGACAAGATTGGGGCGCACTTCGAACTGCAGAAGCTGGCTTCCGCCGCGTTCACCGATCGCTACACCGGCAAGAAATTTGACACCCTGTTGGTCAAGGAGCTCGCCCTGACGCCAGACATCGGTTACGCAACATATCTCTGGTACCAGTCAAAGGCTTTCGTCAACGTCATGAATTACAACAGTCCTCAGGTTGATCAGCTGAGCGAAACAATCCTGTCGAATCTGGACGAGAAAGTCAGAAAGACTGCCGGCGAGCAGCTGCAGAACATCGTCGTTCAGGATTCGCCGGCGCTCTTCCTTGCTCAGCCTCATTTCGTCGTCGCCCGCCGGTCTAACATCAAGGGAGTAATCGGCTATACGTCTCGCGACCTTCGTTTTGACGATCTAGATAAGACTTAAGCGCGGAGGAGTGGGTGTGCCGTAGTACGGCAGCGCCGGCAACAAACAATCAACCCGCCTGGCCCGGGCATGTCTAACGACTGATGCTCCGGTACGTGGTTCGGCGCCTTCTGATTATTCCTCCGCAACTTCTCGGTATTACCCTTGTCACCTTCTTCATCATCAGACTCGTCCCCGGCAATCCAGCCCGAGCCCAGCTGGGACAGTTTGCCAGCCAAGACGCGGTTCAGCGGCTTTCGGCTTATCTCGGACTGACCCGACCGCTTCCCGAACAGTTCCTCATCTATCTGAAGAACGTCGTGCACGGTGACCTCGGACAGTCCTGGTACACCAGTCAGCCCGTCACCGCCGATCTCCTTGTCCGTTTTCCGTCAACCCTGGAGTTGATTACGGTGGGTTTCTTAGGATCCCTGGTGGTCGCGATTCCACTCGGGGTCCTGATCAGCCTGCGCGGCGCTGGCCCGTTCGGAAGGCTGGCTGAACGGTTCAGCTTTGGCTACGGCCTGATGGCGGGCGCGATTCCCGATTTCTGGTTCGCCCTGATTCTCGTCTTCGTCTTTTTCCATCTCCTGGGCGTCGTCTCAGCTCCGGTGGGCCAGTTGGATCTTTCCGTGGACGCGCCCCCAAGGATCACAGGCATGTTGCTCCTCGACAGTTTGTTGACCACCCGCTGGGACGCCTTCCTATCGGCGGCTGGTCATCTGATTCTGCCGGTGGCGACCCTCGTCTTTGTCAACGCGGCTCCGGTACTCCGGATGACCAGAAGCAGCATCGCGAACGTGATGGGCTCGGACTTCATCCGCTTTTCTCGGGCGAATGGCCTTCCCGACGGGGTGATTATCCGATACGCACTGAAGAATGCTCTCCTTCCGATCATCACGCTGAGCGGCGTGCTCTACACGATCCTGCTTTCCGGCGCCGTGTTGACAGAAACGATCTTTAGCTGGGGCGGGATAGGTCAGTACGCCGTTCAGTCGGTTGTGAATGCCGACTGGTTCCCCCTTCAAGCCGTAGTCCTCCTTACGGCCACCTTTTCGCTGCTCGTTTTCTTAGTTTTGGATCTACTCTATGCCGTTGTAGATCCGCGGATCAAGTACTAATGGCGCGGACCGAACCCGTGCCAAGCGTTGTTGGGCCGGTGACGGGCCAGCGGGCGTCGCTCGTGGCGGCCTTCCATCCCCCTCGTGGCCAACTAGTCGTTGTCGCCAGGTACGTGAAGACGCATCGAGCGATGCAAATCGGTTTGCTAATCGTTATCGGCTACGCGATTCTCGCCGTCCTGGCACCGCTCATCGTCCCCTATCGGCCGGACACGGCGACCAGCGACACTCTCCAGCCGCCGAGCCTCCGCCACATATTTGGCACGGACGTGTCAGGTTTCGACATTTACTCCCGGGTGCTCTTTGCGCCTCGGGTAGACATAACCATCGCAGTAACGGCGACGCTTCTTGCGCTCGCCATCGGTACGCCGCTCGGCGTGCTTGCCGGATTCTCTCGCGGTCTGGCCAGCGAAATCGTAAGCCGGGTCTTTGACCTCGTACAGGCTTTCCCGTTCTTTGTCCTGGCGATGACCCTGCTCGCCGTCTTAGGGCCATCGGTTGTGAATCTGATCGTCGTTGTCGCCGTCGTAAACGCGCCAATCTATCTCCGCTTGGTGAAAAGCCAAACCCTCTACCTGCGGGAGCGTACCTTCATTCAAGCGGCGCGGGTGGCGGGGAATACGGAGTTCAGCTTGATGTTCCGGCACCTATTCCCGAATGCGTTGCCGCCTGTCCTCGCGCAAGTCTCCATCAATGTGGCCTGGGCTGTGATCCTCACCGCTGGAGTGAGCTTCGTCGGTGCCGGGGTCGCGCTCCAACCGCAGAATGGGGTCTCATGATCTCTGCTGGAGCGAGCAACATGTTCAGCGGCCAGTGGTGGGTAGCGCTTTTTCCTGGAGCAGCACTCGCCGTTAGCACTCTGGGCTACGCTCTTATTGCGGATGGCCTCCGAGACCTGACTGATCCGACCCGGCGGTAGATGAACGAACTGCTCTCAGTTTCCGGTCTGGAAACTCATTTCTACGTCCGTGGCGGCGTTACCAAGGTCCTCAATGGGTTGGATCTGTCCGTTCGGCGGGGCGAGATCGTCGGACTTGTTGGTCCCTCAGGCACGGGAAAGTCTGTATTGGTTGCATCGATACTGAGTCTAGTCAAGCCGCCTGGAAAGATCGTTGCCGGACGCGTTGTATTCAATGGCGAAGATCTGTTGAAGGTGAACGAGGCGCGCCTGAAACGGCTCCGTGGAAAGGACATCTCGCTAATCGCAGCCAACCCCCATACGCTACTCAACCCATTGATCCCAGTTGGTCAACAGGTGGCGAACTTCCTTATGGCCCATCATCCCGTCTCAAAGAAGGCGGCCATGGATCAGGTGCTCGAGATGTTCACGTCAGTCGGCATCCCCGACCCATCGCGACGCTTAGGGAATTACCCGCACGAGCTAAGCGGCGGCATGGCGCAGCGGGTTGTCATCTCGATTGGGCTTATCTGCTCGCCTCAACTTTTGCTCGCGGACGAGCCGACCTTCGGCCTTGATGTGACCATTCAAGCTCAAGTCCTGGAGCTCATGAAGAGTTTATTGGCTCAGCGCCCGGAGGCGGCGATGCTGCTCGTAACCCGCGATCTAGGCATCGTGGCCAACTACTGCAGCAGAGTCGCAATTATGCACGAAGGACGCATCATAGAGTCAGGAGAAACTCGCGACCTCTGGCAGGCGCCGAAACATCCCTACACCCGGGAAATCCTACGGGCAGCGACCTTGGATTATGAGGAAAGTCGCCATGACGTTCCGCGGGCGAGTACTGGAAGCAGTTCCGAAGGTTAGATGGACCCCCTGGTCGTTTGCGCCAACATCGTTAAGCGGTTCGATATGCCTCACTCGAGGGATGTGGTCACGGCGGTCAACGACGTTTCGCTCTCTATCTATCCCGGTGAGACCGTGGCTTTAGTTGGCGAGAGTGGCTCCGGAAAAACCACCGTCGGCCGACTCCTCCTCCACATCCTCACGCCCAGTTCGGGCCGGCTGTTCTTCCGCGGTGAGGACTTTACGTATCTTTCCGAGCATTCCTTCTTATCCTATCGGCCAAGGATTCAGGCCGTCTTCCAGGATCCATATGACTCGTTGAACCCTCGACTTCGTGTCGATGAATTAATCGCGGAGCCACTCGCTCGCATGAAACTGTGCGCGTCCAACCATGCGCTTCGGACCCGATTGGCCGACCTTATTGACATGGTCGCTCTCGATCCGGACCTCCTTTACCGCTTACCACACGAGCTGAGTGGCGGGGAACAGCAGAAGGTCGGAATCGCGCGAGCCATTGCCTCAAACCCAGAGTTCATTGTCCTGGACGAGCCGATGTCCACTCTGGACCCGTTCTCGCGGGCGGAAATCATTTTCTTGCTGCGCCGGCTTCAGCAAGACCTAAACATTGCGTATCTCTTCATCACGCACGACCTGAAGGCTGCCGAGGCCATTGCCTCACGAGTGGCGGTCATGTACCTCGGCAAGATTGTCGAGCTGGCAAGCAGAGAGGACCTTTTCGCTCAGCCAACGCATCCATATACCCAGGCACTTCTGTCGTCGGCCCTCTTTCCGGATCCATTAAGCAAGGGTTCCGTGATTCTCCTCAGAGGGGAGATTCCCAGCCCGATTCGGCTTCCCCCCGGGTGCTACTTCCACTCGCGGTGCCCGATTGGCGATGAGTCGTGCACCCGAACACAACCGCCGCTTGATGCGGTCAGCAATATGCACTCTGCCGCATGTTTTAAAGCACCGCAATCGCAACTTCTATGGCAGACGACAAAGGGGAAGGCTCCCCGCCAGGAGGTTGGCGTGGCGGACGGTGAGCCTGGTTTGAACTGATGATTCGAGTCCTCGCTTGGCCGGACTATGCCCTGGAAGAGACCAACAACCGATTCACGCAGAAGTCAGGAATCAAAGTCGTTTGCGAGCTCTTCAACCAGAATGAGGACGCTTTCGATCGAGTTCGTTCGAACCCAGCGCGATATGACGTGGTATTCGCTGACGGTCATTGGCCGACGCGGTATTTGCAAGAACAGCTCGTACAACCACTAGAACCCAAGAAATTCCGGAACTGGAAGGGCATCATGCCTCGTTTTAAGGAGAAGTGCCTTACTATCTGGCGAGCCGGAAATGATCAAATTGCTGCCTATCCGGGCAATTGGGGACTTCGCGGACTAATCTGGGACCCAAGCCTCGTATCGGGCATTGACTCGTGGAACGATTTGTGGCGGCTTCCCAGCGGACACATTTGGATCAACAGTCAGGGGAGCGAGGTCATTGCGGAAACAGGATTATCCTTGGGCATACCAGCCGACCGTATTTACGACCTCTCCGATCCAGAGTTGGCTAACGTCACCCGGAAGCTCACAGAATTGGCGCCGCGCCTTGGGGGAATCTGGATGGGATACGGCGAGATTGCCGAAGCGTTTGAGCGATCGGAAGCGTATGTCGCGGAGGTCGATAGCACAGCCATCGTTTCGAACCTCGAGTCGACGTGCGGTAAGAGCCTGGAATCTTGTGTGCCCAAGGAAGGAACAATCTGTTGGATCGATGGGGCAATGGTATCGTCGGGTTCGACCGTTCCGGAAGAGGCGGTTTCATTCATCGACTTCTTGTTTTCACCCGAAGGCACAGCGCTGCAGTGGGCCCACTCAGAGGGGTACCCATCGGCAAATGGTGATGCGCTAGACATGTTGCTGGCGGAGTCGCGTTACGCGTCGAAAGTCACGCGGCTGCTTACAGATGCAGATCTGGTCCTCCAAAGCACCCTATACCGAGCCCCGCGCCGCATTGAAGCCTACCAAGCCACATGGCGGACAGTACTGAGATCAGTCGGCGGTCGAATCAGTCCTCAGGTGCGCGAAGCCCTCGGAATGTAGGTGGGTCTATCGCAGTAGGCGCACAGTTGAGAAGGCGGCCAAAAGACGGCCCAGCGAGCCGCCCCATGACCGCGCCTGCGTCAACAGCCTGACGCCGGCAAACGGCCGTTTGTATCCGTTTTGTAGTTTTCAGCGGAGAGATGACGACGATATGTTTGACGGCAACGGTGACGGCAACGCCTCTGAACTCTGGCGAACTCGGCTGAACTCTAATGAACGGTCGTTCTGAGATTCCAATACGGAATCCTTGTTGGGAGCGGGCGTGCCGTCGATGTGCAGCAGGTTCTCCACCCCGTTCACGCCCGGGACTTTGAGCACGGCTTTCTCGACGGACGCGATCTGAAACGCATTGTCCACCTGGCCGCGGATCGTGACCACGGCGGACGCGACATCGAGGTTGATCCGACCCTTCGGCAAATCCGGATTGCGGAACACCTCGCTTTCGACGCGGTCGCGCAAGGTGAGGTCGTCAACCGGGCGGGGGCCGGAGCGCAGGCTCACCATCCGCTGCGGAAAGGCCGCGGCATTGGAGCCGGTTCGCGCTCCCAGCTGATTGACGGCGTGCCATCCGCGGCGGAGCCGCGCGCCCGACCAATCGATGAACTGCGCCCGCCGCGCGCGTCCATGCTGGGGGTCGAGAAAGTAGACGGCGACCGCACCGGCCAGGGCGCCGGTGACGACGGCCAGCGGCGAGGGGCCGCCCCGCTTGGGCAGCCGGCTTTTGGCCGTCCGGGTCTGCTTGCGAATCTGCGTGTTCAGCGAATCCTCAGCCGAGGCGGCCAGTTCACGGGCGGCGTTTCCGGCACCGCTCCCGAGTTCCTTTGCCGCCCGGCCAACGCGGTCCGCGACGTCATCCCGCACCTGCTTCAAGTCGATCTGCTTTATATCAAGCACCACGTGTCACTCCTTCTGTCGCTTTTTCGGCGATCTTATTCTTAGTGGCCTGCACCAGGTTGCCGTGACTCAAGACGCCGACCAGGCGGCCATTCTCGGCGACCGGTAGCCGGCGGATCTCATCCTGCGCCATCTTTCGGCCGGCTTCCTCCATGTCGTCGTCCG
>JALZAL010000165.1 GCA_030948325.1 Candidatus Dormiibacterota bacterium | reverse complement strand
GTATCGAGTGTCCAACGCGGATGTGGTTCTCAAGGAGGTCTGCACGAACCGACCTCGGAGCGGCCCCCTCCGCGGAACGAACATGCCCGATCTTGCCTTCGCGTGGGACTCGCAAATGGACCAGTTGGCTCAGCTCCTTGGCATCGACCCCCTCGAGATCCGGATTCGGAACGCGATCCAGGTGGGCGACAAGAGGATCGATGGAAAGGTGCTTGATGAGGCGGTCACCGCCAAATCGACGATGGAGGCATTGCGTGCTCCCTACGCGGCGGCGCGGGCGCGGGCTACGAGCAATCCGCCCAGCCATCCGTGGCGGCGAGGCATCGGCATCGGCTGTGTTTGGAAGCAATTCGGAGGCGGGCGCAACTCGGATGCCGATCGGGGCGCTGGCGGCGAATACCACGGGTATCCCCTGGGCCTCACCAGAGCAGGCGTCGAGATAGACGAACGTGGACAGATTCGCGTCCTGACGGGAGCGGTCGAGAAAGGTCAGGGAATAACCATCGCCCTGGCCCAAATTGCCGCCGAGACAATCGACGCTCCGATGAGCGCGATGCTACCCACGTTCGGTGGCGACACGCTCCTCACGCCGTATCCGCAGGCCACCAACGGTCAGCGCACGACGTTCATGGCCGGCGGAGCGGTGATGATGGCCGCTAGGCTGCTCAGAGAGGCACTCGTCTCCGTCGCGGCCGAGATGCTGGGAGTCAAAGCAGAGCAAGTAACTCTCGTGCAGGGTAAAGCCGGCATCTCAGGACACCCGAAAAAGCTCTCCTTGGCCGATTTGGCCGCCGGGCTTCGCGCTGACAACCGGGAAGTGAAGTACGAGTCGTTCTATACGTTCGATAAAAGCGAAAAGGGAGAAGGGCCGATCATGAGCTTCGCATCGCAGTTGGTTGAGCTCGACGTGAACGTGGAGACGGGCGACATTCGAGTGCAGCGCGTGACATTCGTTGCCGACCCGGGACGTGTCCTCAATCCATTGATCTTCGAGGGCCAGGTCGAAGGCGGCGTTCTTATGGGATTGGGTTACGCCTTGACAGAACAGTACGTCGCAGGCGAGAGCGTCGATTTGAAGACTTATGGTCTCCCGATGATCAAGAACGCACCGGCGAAGATCGATCTCATCGTCGTCGAGAACCCAGTATTTGGTTCGCCGTTTGGGATCAAGGGCGCGGGCGAAACGACGTCAGTGGCAGGAATGCCTTCGGTCGCCAATGCGATCGCCAACGCGACCGGGGCCAGGCTTTACGAACTACCAGCACGCCCCGGGCGGGTGCTAGAGGCACTGAACGAGCAATCGGTCCGGCCCGGCAAGCTCGGTAGAGGCGCCTGAAAGATCACCGGATGGTTACGGTGCTCGTCACCTTCGATCATGCCGATCAAATGTCGACCCTCGAATCGGCGGTCGTTCGACTAAGCCGGAGCCACGCGAACTGTCGCTTGGAGGCACTGTCAGGGGGCGGCCGAATCTACTTCTCAATCGGCGAAAAATCCACCCTTATAAAGGATGTCTGGAACGCGATCTCGCGCGCGCAGATGATGCTGTTGCTTGAACCTGTCGATCCGGCCGTAGTCTGTCTGTTGATTCGTTACGATCAACTGTCCTAAAGTCGTTCGACGCCATGATGGCCTGAGAGTCGTGGCAGCTTAGATGGGCCTGAGGCTACGGGGAGAGGTTTCGGTCCCAGCGCATCGGCACACCGGCGGCTTCGACCATGGGGACGTTCACGCGCCGAGCGGCCATGTGTTTGTCGCCCACATGGCGAGCGGAACCGCTGAGGTTGTCGACGGAGAAACCCTGACGCATCTCGCCACAATCGAGGACTGCGCAGAAGCCAGCGGAGTGGTCAACTGCCCAGAAGACGACCTGATCGTTGCGGCGGCCAGAGGAGCCGGTCACGTCCTGGTTATCGATCCGGCAACCAATTCTGTGCGTCATAAGATCTCCGTTGGAGGGCGTCCCAATGGCATGGCGTGGGATTCGAAGCGGCGGCGGCTGCTGGTCGCCGATGTAGCAGGCAACGCGGTCGCGATCGTCAAGCCTTCGAGCGGTGAGGTGCTCGCCGCCGGCCCGCTCCCGGGCCGCTCAGCCTGGGCCGCTTATGAAAGCCTCTCCGATCGATACCTGGTCAACATTCGATCGACTGACGAGGTGGTCGTGATCGATCCTGACTCAGCAGAGGTGCGGACCACATGGAGGGTCTCGAACGCCGGACCGCACGGCATGGACCTCGACCGCGATGCCCACCATGTCTTCGTTGCGTGCGAGGACGGTCACCTCCTTGTGCTGGATACGACCAGCGGTATTCAGCTTGGATCGGTCGAGATCGCCGGTAACCCCGATGCGATCTGGTTCAATCCGCTGCACGGTCATGTCTACTTGGCGATCGGCGATCCCGGCGTCGTTCAAGTCGTCGACCCGGTAGGAATGCGCGTCATCGAAACCGTGGAAACCGGACCCGGCGCACACACCCTGGCACTGGACGCCAAACGCCAGCAGCTTTACGTGTTCCGACCCTCAAGCTGCTCGGTGCTCGCCTACACGGTGTCGCGATAGTGAGCAGCGCCATGCCGCCACAGGCATCGAGCGACCGCACCATGTCGATGCGGCGGATGATGATCATGATCGTCCTTGCCGGGGCGGTCGGCAGGTTCGGTTACCAGATGGCGAGGAGCCCGGTGCTCCCATTGTTCGGCCATAGCCTCGGTGCAACCGGCGCCTATCTCGGCCTGATCGTAGCAGCGTCCACGATGACCGGCGTGCTGCTCAAGCTGCCGGCAGGAGCGCTGTCGGACCTTTGGGGCCGGCGCGTTCTCCTCCGGATTGGGGCCATCTTCTTCGCCGTGCCTCCCTTCCTGTATGGATTCGTCCACTCAGCCGAGGCTCTGCTGGCGCTCCGGTTCGTGCACGGGATGGCCACCGCCATATATGGGCCGGTGGCTTCAGCCGTGGTTGCGAGCCTGTCGGCGAAAGGCCGAGCGGCTCGCCTTGGATTTCTAGCGTCGGCGCAGGATATCGGCAGTGCCTCCGGCCCGTTGGTCGGCGGCTTTGTGCTGGCCTGGACCGCCTCCTACTACGACGTCTACTGGTTGGTCGGACTGGTAGGGGTCGTGGCGATGGTCATGATCTGGACCCTGCCAAGCGAGGTGACGATCGGCCAGATCGAAGCCACAGTCGGCGGACCGAGCCGCTGGAGCCAGTTCAAGACAGGGTTGTGGCTGGTCGTGATCTCTCCTCCCGTCCTGCTGACCTCTGCGATGGAGGCGTCGATGTGGCTCGGGTACGGCGCATTTCTGGCGTTCTTTCCCATCTACGGCGACAGTATCGGGCTGTCCGTGACCACGATCACGCTCATCCTGGGTGTCCTGCTGATTACGAGCTTCATCTGGAAACCCATCAGTGGCTGGGTGTCGGATCGGATCGGACGCAAGCCGATGATCAGCCTGGGACTCGCATTGGGAGCGCTGGCGCTGCCGGGCATCGTGACCAGCCATAACCCTGTCGTGCTCGGCCTGCTCAGCTTCCTTCTCGGACTCTCGGTGGCGACCGTCACGCCTTCGACCAATGCTTTCGTCGCCGACCTGGTCAAGTCGCGGAGCCTTGGCGCGGCGATGGGTGTATTCGGCACGATCTGGGATTCGGGGGAGGCGCTCGGTCCGATTCTCGCCGGCGCGCTGTTGGGGGTAACCACCTACAGCTTTTCGTTCATTTTCATCGCTGCGGTCATGTTCGTAGGGATGATCGTCTTTCAAATCGGCGTGCGTGATCCGGCAGAAGTCAAAAGCAGCGGAACGTAACGGCTCTGTCAAACCGCCCTCGGATAGGCGTGATTGCCGGCGCCACGGCAACGATCCTCGGTACCGATCCGTTGGTCACCAGCAACAAGGCAAGGCTCCTCCACGGCTTGCCGCCACGTGCCACGGTCAATGGCGAAACCCATGATGCCGACGTTCTGAGGCCTCAGCGGCTGGCGGCTCCGGTTCGTGTTCTCATCGAGCAGTTCAGCGCGCATCCGCTCGAGGGCGACGCCGAGCACCTGTACGGGCCTCCAGATGGATATGTCGATGCGCACTACGAATTCCATCGACAGCCCACATCGGCATCCGATGTCCCGGTTTACGAGGCTGAGCTGCGACCGGACGATGGTCTCTACATGCTGCCTTACATGGCGCTGCGGTCCGACGGATCTGCATGGGACGACGACAGCGCGGGCTCGATCGGAGATGAAACGAGCCGGCAGCCATTCTTTCCCGATGCCAGCCGTCTGTTTGAAGAGATCGACCGGTTCGGTGTCAGGTCCGATGGATGGGGATCGGCGCTCGCGAGGTCTGCGGACTTTGACTTTATTCGGGCTGCCCCATCGGGCGGCTACCGACATGGCTTGAAAGCCGACCTGCGAACGGACATTGGGTCGGGCGACATCGAGCCGGAAAGACGAGGTCAGGACTTCTTCCCCTATCGCCCTACGGCTCTCAGGACCGAACCGACACGTTTGACCCTCGCCAAGCTCACCAACGCCGTCCAGGGAGTGGCTCAGGATTCCCGTTACGCAGGGCTCATCTGGCTGGAGGGCTCGCCCAATCTGGAGGAGACCCTGTACTGGTTGAGCCTGCTGATCGATACGCATATGCCCATCGTGGGATGTGCGGCGCAGAGGGCTCACGGCTCGCTCGGCGCTGAAGGCGACCGCAACATCGTGGACGCCGTGACTTACATCACCTCGGGAGCGTGGCGCAACGCGGCCGGCGAGGACTGCATCGGGCCGGTGGCCCTACAAGATCAGCTGATCTTCAGCGCCCGTGAGCTGTTCAAAGTCAATTCTCGTCCGGGAGGCTTTCGAGCTGGTGGTCTGACAGGCGGTGTGTTGGGCTTGATCGACCATCGGTCGGTTCCGCGCCTCGAGTTCGAGCCTCGCAGGCGATTTACGCATGACTCCGAAGTCAACTTGAAACGGCTCGGCCCGACGACGACCGGTTTGGCAATGGAGCCTGGCAGTCGCATCGTCGCGACCACCGCCGAGATCCTTGACTCTGGCGGATGGTTGATCCCGCACGCGATGCCCGTGGTGTCAATCGTGAAGGTGGGTAGGTACCAGGACGATCCCACCGCGGCCACGTGGACGAACGACGTTCAGATGCGGATCAGCGACATGCTTTCGCGCAGCTCCCTTGCCGGTATCGTCGCGGAGGGAGCGGCCCCCTATGGAACTCTCACGGAAGCAGCCAACGACGCATTGCGATCAGGCGTCTTCCGCGGCGTGCCGGTCGTGCGAGTGGGCCGAGGGACGCCTGAAGGAATCGCACGATCAGAGGAAGGCGATGTCTTCCTGTCGGGGAGCAACCTCAGCGCGACAAAAGCGCGGCTTGTTCTCATGGCGTGCCTCTTACGCTATGGGGCTCTTCCCCCTGCGAGCGACCCTGACCGTCCGACCAGCCCGGAGTTTGCCGCCGTGCGGCACAAACTGGACCAATTCCAGCGGGTTTTCGACACCCACTGATCTCCGGTTGTGAAGTGAAGGTTGGGTTACACCTAATGATTACGTGGTCGCTTTCCGACGAAGCGACCACAGCTGCACGGCGTGCTCAACCTCCAGCGCCGCTTGCCACCCCAGGGCGGGCGGTCCAAGCTCCATTCGCATCGAGCGCGCCGCCTTTCGCGCCAGCTCTGGATCGGCGGCGGCGGCGCCCGCGAGCCGCATGGCAGCATCGTCGACCTCTGCCTCCGGCAAAGTGCTCCACGCCATCCCGAGCTCGACCGCTCGCCTCCCATCAATCTCGGCCCCGAACAAGCTGATTGCCGCCGCCGCCTCGCGGCCGGCCAACCGGCCTAGAAGCTGGAAGTGGCCCCCGCCGGGATGAAGGCCGATGCGCTGGAAGCCGCTGAACACGCGAGCCGACTCCGCAATGATCCGTACGTCGGTCGCAAGCATAAGATTCAAGCCGGCGCCGACGACATGTCCCCGAACGGCAGCTACCGTTGGCGGCAAAAGCTCGCCCACCCGCACGAAGCTTTGGTACATCAGACCCAGCGTTTCGTATTGCTCGGGCGAGGCCGGGTCGAGACTTGCGGCATCGAGGATTGCGCGATGCGCTCCGGAGCAAAAGGCCGAGCCATTCCCCTTCACGACGACCGCTCCAACATCCTTATTTGCGTCGACCGCGTCACATGCCGCCACCAGCTCGCGAACCATGCCAGGTGTGAGGGCATTCCTTCTGTCCGGTGCATTTAGCGTTATCGCCGCAACGTGACCCACGATTTCGAGTAGCACCTCACTCATGCCGCGGTCTCCTCCCACAGGTCTCGGTCCGCGATGAAGCGTCCGAGCTCGAGTGCCCACTCCGCCTCAGTCCCATAGACATCGCGCCACCGCCACAAAGCGGTCGTGAAGCGGTGAAGCGAGTGCTCCTCGGTCATACCTATGGCGCCGTGTACCTGGTGCGCAGCCGCGGCTACCCGCGACGCCGCCCGACCCGCGACCACCTTCGTGGCAGCGATCTGCTCGCGGTGCGGCTTGGCCAGCGCCGTGGCGATCATGATGTCGGCGACCCGCGCTTCGGTAGCGAGACTCGCGAGGTGGTGTTGCACCGCCTGAAACCGATTAATTGGCTGACCGAACTGATGCCGGTCGCGCGCGTACTCCACTGTGAGATCCCGCACCCGCGCCATCGCCCCTCCGATCTGGACCGACGTCATCAGGGCGCCGATCTCACTGGATGGCGACTCCGGTCTGAAAACGTTCTCGGCAAATGGTTCGGCCTCGCCGAAATACGCTGCAGCACGCACCACGACTCCACTCGCCGGTAGGCCCTCGGCACCGACCATTGCCAACCCAGACTGCTCAATGAGGGCGGCGGAGGTCCCGCCCTTCCTTCCGAAAACGGCAGTTGCGGTGTTCAGCAGCAGATCGGCGACTTCGGCGTCAATGCCTCGATACGACGATCCAGGGCCCTGTGCGGAGAGGGCTCGCGCGACGATAGTGCGCAGAATCTCCGTTGTGCCGCCGCGAAGTGTGAACCCAGGCACCGACGTTATGGCGCCCTTCAAAAGCCGATCGAACTTGTCGGTCCTTTGACCAGGTGGCACCAACAACCGAGCGGACTCGACGACGTCGCGTTCGAAGGTTGTGCCCAGACACTTGAGCATGCAAGCCGCGCTCATCGGCTCTTCGCCGGCTTGCAGCTGCCCCGCAATGCTCAGGGAAAGAGCGCGGAGCGACCACAAGCGGGCCGTAAGCTCGCCGAGCACCTGCAGCCTGTGGTCATCAGGCGAAGACGAAATAATCTGGGCAAGCTCCGCCAGGAGCGGGAATGTCGACAGAAAGCGTTCCGGGCCGCTCCGCTCGTACGCAAGCTCGGACGTGACCTGCTTCCAGCCGTCACCCTCTCGGCCGACCAGCATCGCGTTCGGCACGAACGTGCCATCAAAGACGACCTCGCTGAAATGTGGTTCACCCGACATCAGGCGAATGGGCCTGACCATCACGTCCTTGGCACGGAGATCGACGATGAGCTGGCTCAATCCCGCATGTTTGTCGGCGAGCCCAGTTTCGGTGCGAACCAAGGTCACCATGAAGTGGTTTCGGTGTGCGTGGCTGGTCCACAGCTTCGTCCCGTGCAGCATCCAGCCGCCTGCCACGCGCGCCGCCGTAACCCTGACGGAAGCCAGATCGGAACCCGAGTCCGGCTCGGACATGCCGATACTGAAGTAGCACTCGCCCTTGGCGATCGCTGGGAGGAACCGAGTCCGCTGCTCGTCGGTGCCATAGCGAAGCAGCAGCGGCCCAGTCTGCCTATCGGCAATCCAGTGGGCAGCGACCGGTGCGCCGGCGGCGAGCAACTCCTCCAACACCGTGTACCTTTCAATCTGAGAGAGATCTCGGCCACCGAAGCGTTTTGGCCAAGTCACGCCGACTAGCCCGCGGCCAGCGAGCTTTCGCGAAAAATCCGGGTCATAACCTGTGAGCCACGCGTCGCATCGCGACCATGAATTGCCGGCACGAGCTTCCTCCGCGATGAGATCGCGTACGTCGCTTCTGATTCGCTGAGCGGTCAATTCGGACGCCGCGGTGTCAGTCATTCAGGAGCGCCCGGACATTGGTCGACCATGAAGTCTAAAGGTCATTCGAGGCGGCCTGCCTCTTGGCTGGCGCCGTTGTGAACACGAGCGCCGCCGCGATTCCCATGCCGACCGCCATCGCCAGGTAGGCAAGGGTCGGACCGGAGCTGTCGAAGATGACCCCGGCAGCGGCCGGGGCCAACGCAGGCCCCAAACCTTGCCGGATCCGAATCCCGCCCAAGGCGGCGCCGGCTCCCGTCCCGTGGCGCCTCGCCAAGTCGATCACCGACTCGGCGGTCAACGTCAGGATCGCACTTACGGCACCGCCCACCAGCGCGAGGCAGACCGAGACGGTCGGGATGCTGTAGCCGAGGAGCGCGAGTCCGAGCAGGCCTGCGATCGCGGCCGACAAGCACGCCAACGCCGGGATCCGGACCCCAACTCGGTCGGCCCAAGTTCCAACGATCGGCCCGCCGGCGATCGAACCTATCAGGTAGGGGATCAGCAGCAGGCTGGTCACTGTTGGGGTGCCGGCGTGGCGTTCGACGAGAAAGGGCAACAAGTAGATGGAACCGCTGGCAGTGCCAAGGTTTAGTGCGGCGACGACCGCCAGCGAAGCAGCCGCCGGGATAGCCAGGAAGCGTAACGCGGCAACGATGGATCGGCCGATCGAGCGCGTGGGCGCGGCGTGTCTGAGCTCCGGTTGGGTCGCTGTCAGGGGCAGTAAGAGCAGTGGCAGCAGCGCGACGCAGAGGGAGTACCCTCGCCACCCAAGCCACGGCGAGAGCAGCCCGGCGAAGAGGAATCCCGTGCCCTGGCCTACGTTGATGGATGCCTGGAGAATCCCCAACGCGCGAGCCCGTCCTACCGTGTAGGCGTCCGCAACAAGCGCGTAGCTGGCCGAGACTATGAACGGGCCGCAAAGCCCGATGCAAATCTGGCCGGCCAAGAACATCGACCCGTTGAACGACTGCCAGCGAAGCAGCTGTCCGGCCAGCATGAAAAGGAGACCGATGAGCATGATCGGGCGGCGCCCGTAGCGGTCGGCCATAACTCCAACGGGTACTTGAAGCACCACGTTGATGAGTCCCTGGACCAGGAAGAACTGTCCGAAGCCTGACGCGCCAACGTGGAGATCGCGCGCGACCTGTGCGTAAAGGGGGGTGAGCCCGAGGTAGGAGAGGAAGTTGACAAAGACCGCGGCGTTGGCGGTGATCGCGATCTGGCGCCGGTCGGCGCCAGAAGAAGCAGTCATGTCGAACAGCCTGCCAAATTAGCGCTGAACGCCGCTCAGAGCCAGTGTCAACCCGGCCGATGAATTCCGGATTGCCTTTCGGTCAGAACACCGGCATCCACGGCCGCAGGATCTCCAGAGAACCACGCTCAGGAAGGCGCGCCTGCCGCCGATAGGGAGTAGTTATCAGCACCTTACTGGCTCACCGTCCCGAATCAGACCGCAGCCCGTCCACCGGATTGCTGCATTGAATCGGTGTTCCTATTGGCTAGGGCGTCTTGTGCGTAATGTGCAAACTGTGCGATAATGTGCACGTCATGGAAGATGTGGATGAAGTCTTGCGTCGCGCTAGGCACGCGGAGCGCGAGTTTAGGAGAGAGAAGAGAACTGACGTAGTCGACCTCCTCGAGGCACTGCGGCGATCAGTGGAGGCAGCTCAGCGCCGCCCCGAGCCAAGTGAGCCGGCGCGCGCGTACAAGGTTGGTCAGGCGGCGGCGATCATCGGTGTCCATAGGAATACCGTTCGGGGCTGGATTGAACGCGGGCTACTTAAAGCCAAGCGCATCGAGATCGGCGAGCGTGGTGACTATCTCATCCCGCACGTGGAAGTACTACGCGCTAAGAAGGCGCATTTCGTCTCGTCAACATCAGATCCTCTTTCGAACGAACAGGTCGAGGAGTACGAGGACTTGTTGCGGGGTGCGAATAATCGGGGGTCCCGGCCAGCCCGGCGCCCCGCCACGGTCATACGTCGCCGACGGGCCGCGAGCTATCCTCTGCCTCACTAGGCGACGACCCACGTGGTCTCGGAAGAACCCCACGAGTGGTAGTCGATACAGCCGTGTGGTTCAGAGGCGACACATGTGAAAACGCGATTCTCGCGTTAGGTGCCGGAATCGCGGAGGGCTACTGGTCTGCACAAATAGTTGCCGAACTGACTAGGACGAGGCTGTGGGTTGGAAAGATGGATAGTGGTCGGCGATTGGTCAGCAGCGATGAGTATCTGGAGTATCGGCGGAGACAATATGAGCTGATCACGGCAATCGATGAAGTCTGCAGAATTTCCCAGGCGCCAACGTCTGGACCAACGCCGAATGAAGCTGACTGGGCACGAGATGATCCGGACGACCTTCACGTCCAGTTGCTCGCCCGGTCAGTCGGCGCCGACTACGTCGTCAGCGCCAACACGAGAGACTTTCCGAATCGCGTTGAGATAGATGGAATGACTCGAGGCGAACTTGAAGGGATCATCTGGATTACGCCTGATCAGATTTTCTAGGCCAAGTCCCTGGTCAAGATTCTGGCCTGCAGTCGATTTCTAACTCTCAACGACAGCGTTGGTCAGCCGCCGGGCGATGCCAAGTCGATGCGCCGAGGAAATTGGGGTCTCGATAGGGAGTAATTATCGCCAGCAACTCGCTGCGTAGAGCGGTTGCGCGATCAGCCAGGCGGGGCTTCCGGTAACGCAATGCGGATCACCTTTATCGTCGGCATCAAGCATTCCGATTGGCTACAGGCTTGCCACGAGATACGCACGGTCAGCGTTCGCTCTCCGGTTTCGGCAGCGACATTGAAAGCAAACGGAATCATCATGCGCAGCCTCCCTTCTGAGACGTTGAACTGTTCGTCAAGTCCCTCTACATGGAACGGCTGGACCCGTGGGTACTCGGGCTCGCCCACGACCAGACCCTCTTCGGCGTCGATCTCGACTGAGAGCGGTGTGTACCCCTTCGGGATCGGCCAGCCGTAAATGTGCCAGCCTGAATCGACTTCAAGCTCGACATGCAGGCGAGTGCGCTCCCAACGAACGAAACGGTCAGAGTCGGTGTATGCCCTGGCGGTGACGTGCTCACTTTCCAGCGCCGGTGCATTTTCTGGCGCAGTCAGGGTGGCAGTCCCCGTAACGGCCTCCACGAGTTGGCGCGCGCCATCGCGGGCGCGGTAGTTCTCCCGGATTCGCCTTTGGACAACAGCCCCAGACTCGTCTAAGACAAATATGGCCGGGAAGGCGACCCCTTGTTGGTGGTCGCGTGTCTTGATCCCGAAGGCTGCATGGTGCGCCTCCAGATCTCGATCCAGCAGCCCAAGCTCGGTGATGACGCGGCTGCCCGCATCGGACAGGAGGGGAAACTCGATACCTCTCGCGCCAGCAAATTCGCGAAGCGCCTCCTGGGAATCGTAACTGACTCCAACCAGCGCTACCCCGCTGCGAACAATCTCCTGGTAGACCTTCTGCAGCTCAACTAGCTGCGCTTTGCAGTAGGGTCACCAGTTGGCGCTTCTGTAGAAGACAACGAGGGCGCGTCTGCCATTTCGCCAGTTGTGGAAACGGATCGGATGGCCGTCCGCATCGGGAAGCTCGAAGTCAGGAAACAACTCCCCGACGGCCGGGCCGACTCGTGTGTAATCCATCTCAGCCACTTGAACACCAACTACCGGTAGGCACCGTCTCTTCCATTTGATTTCGACGTCGACTGTCTAACAGTAGGTGGAAGTTGACTCCCCTACTCAATCGAAGGTGAGGTCGGTGACAATTTCAATCGCCTTGCCGATGCTCTTAGCCACCGGACAGCGCGAGGCATGGTGCAAGTGCGCACGCTCCGCGGCGTCGCGCTTATCGTGCGGGCAGCCCCTCAGCGTGTAGTGCACATGGATCCGTTTGATCACCAAGACTTTGTCCTCGACGTAGATATCGCCACGTCCTTCGGCGGTAAGGCGGCCTTCGCTGGCATCGATCCCTCGCGCTTCCAGCGCGCCCCCAAGTGTTCCGCACAGTCAACCGGCCGCCGCTGCTACGACGTAATCAAGGGTTGTGGCGTGATCCGGATACTGGCCCATTGTGGTGCAGTAGTGTTCGCGTACTTCGTCGTGGGTGCCGAAGATAACCGGCTGTGCCTCACTTGGAAGGGTGGCCTGCCGGATCGGTCCGCGCTCGCGCACGATGCGCACCCGGGATACGTAAGTCGGTTTCTGCTCAACCATTGAATGAGACTACACAAATCAGTCACATTCGCGAATCTCCGTGATGCGGCTTGCTACAAGAGCGCCGGTCTAGCTATTCTCATCAAGTCCCCCCGTCTTCCGCTGGTCGGCGAAATATGCCCTAGCCGTCGAAGGCTCAGCTCGATTTGAACCCCCTCTTTGCAGTCGCGCACGGTCGGCCGACGATGGAAGACGCGTAGCGGTGGTCTGGCTCTCGCTCGTGTACAGGACAACTCCGTGCGTAGGCGCGAAACTTCCTTGTTTAAGCGAAACTAGGTGGCGTGACTGAGAATTCGCGGTCAGCCACCGTTGGGGTTTTTGGGTTCGATTATCAGGCCCGACTTTGTTCCCTAGCGCGTGGCCCAAAGGAGTGACACCATGATCGCCCTCGGCAACAACGTGCACATCTTCGCCCGACCTATGCGGCGTGACACGTTGAAATGGCTTTTCGAAACGGTCCTTCAATGCGGACCAGCCGCAACGGTCGACCATCCCGGCATGGCGGCGCCGATTCTGGTGGTGAGATTGCCGGATGGCGGGAGCGTCAGCATCGAGTTCATCGAAGATGCGGCCGACGCCGACCAACCGCGATTCGCCACCTGGCTCGAGCTCCGCACTGCCGAGCCCGCCGCTTTGATGCGGACCGTGCTCGAAGCTGGATTAAAGGAAGTGAAACATCCCGGGCATCCGTATTACTTCATGGCACCCGGCGGCCAGGTATTCACGATCGTTCCCGCAGTGGAGTAGGCCATAGCGTGCCCGTCAGCCCATTGCGATTGATAGCGGAGCCTTCTGCCTATCCGGTTAGCTCAGCTACGATCTCGGCGTGGCGCGGCCGGACTTCCCACGGACGATCATCGAGTTCCAGCGCCGGTTTCCAGATGACGCTGCTTGTCGCGACTATCTATTTGCCTGC
>JALZAL010000161.1 GCA_030948325.1 Candidatus Dormiibacterota bacterium | reverse complement strand
GTCCGCGGCTCCTCCAGCGCCTGCTGCCGGGCCGCCCCCTCCGCCGTCGTGGGGAGCCGCGCCTCCCGCTGAGCCTTCCCCTGCTTCGCCTGCGACAGATTGGGGCGTGCCACCGCCAAGCGCCCCTCCGCCGACGCCGCCCGCGCCATCCTGGAACGAGCAGGCCGTGCCTTCTTCGTGGGACGCCCCTAAGAGCCAGGAGCCGGCCGCTCCGCCGGCGCCGTCGTGGTCCCAGCAGTCCGCGCCGCCCGAACCGGGCCAGGCCGCAGCCTGGGCGCCACCAGCACCATCACGCCCGCCCGGCACCACCTCCGCCGAGCTGGCAGCGGGCGCCGCGATGGCTGCTGCCGCGGCCAACGTCCAATCAGCAAGCCCTGAGGCTCCGGCGGTGGCCGAACCGCCTGCAGCCACATCTCCGTCTTGGGGAACCCCTGCTCAGGCCCCCGCGCCGACCCCCGAGCCGCCGGCTCCAGTCCCACCAGCAGCGACCACAATTCCGTCGAGCATGGCTGCCGAGGGCCACGAGTCCACGACTTTGATGCCCGCCTGGCAACCTCCGCCGGCTGCTCCTTCAACAGTCCACGACCCGGCCGCAGTGGGCGGCCCTGCCCCGCCGGTCATCCGGGCCACGGCGGGCGGTGGGCCGCAGGGGGAGCTGACCATCGAGTCAGGACCGGACGCCGGCCACACATATCGTGCGACCGAGAGTGCGTTGCGGCTGGGGCGTTCGCCTGACAACGACCTGATCCTGCGCGATCCGGCGACCAGTGGCCACCACGCCCGAGTCGAGCGTCGCGGAGTTCAATTCTGGATCGTCGACCTGGGAAGCACGAACGGAACGCTTGTCAACGGCGAACCCGTCCAGGAGAAGGAGCTCAACCACGACGACCGGATCACGATCGGTCAGAACGCGGTTCACTTCGCGCTCCTCGGTTCGTAACCTTTGCGTCTGCGTGTCGCCTGGGCGACAGATCCGGGCCTCGAGCGTGAGGAGAACGAGGACGCCGTAGTCGTCTGGCGCAACAAGGCCGGGCTTGACACTCTGCTCGTGGTTTGCGACGGAATGGGCGGCCACGCGGCAGGCCAAACCGCCAGCTCGATCGCGTCGAAGACGATCACCCGGGTGCTGGCCGAGGACGGCGACGAAGGACCGGACGTCGAACGCTTGAGGCGGGCCTGCAAGCAGGCGAACTCGGCCGTGTTCGAGGCCTCAGAGGAAAATCCCGAATGGAAGGGGATGGGCAGCACCGTGGTCGTGGTCGCGATCAGGGGAACCGACCTCGGTCTCCTCAACGTCGGCGACAGTCCCGCCTATCTCTTCCGGAATGGAAGTGTCAAGCTCATCTCACAGGATCACTCGTGGCCGGCGGAGCAGGTCCGCCTCGGAGTCATCAAGCCCGAAGATGCCGCAGACCATCCACTCAAGCACCGCCTCACGCGGGCGGTCGGCGTATGGGAATCGATCCAGTCCTTCACCGACCGGATGGAGATCGAAGAAGGCGACATCGTCGTGCTCTGCAGCGATGGGGTGGAGAGTGCAGGTGTCGGCGTCGAGGAGATGGGTCAGCTTCTGCTGAAGGACGGAGACCTCGACACCGGCACCAAGCGTTTGATCGCTCGATGTCGCGAGCTGGGGGCTCCGGACAACGTGACCGTGGCGGTGGCGCGCGCAGAGGTCGACGTCACCAGGACCGCCACGCTGCCCAGGCCCAAGCGCTAAGGCCCGCGTACACGAGCTAGCCGCTGCGGTAGGCGCTGGCCAGCAATTCCGCCACGTGGTGGACCCACACCGTAGCTCCGCGAGAGCGGATACCCGCGGCAAGCTGCATCTGGCAGCCGGGATTGGCGGTGACGACGACCTCGGCCCCCGTGCTCAGCAGGTCGTCGGTCTTCTCGCGGAGGATGCGTGCCGACATGGATGGTTCCAACGTGCTGTACAGGCCCGCCGCGCCACAACAGATCTCGGGGTGCCGCATCTCCACCAGCTCGACTCCAGGGATGTTCCGTATCAGGTCGCGAGGCTGTTTGCGGATGCGCTGAGCGTGAGCGAGGTGGCATGCGTCCTGATACGTCACGCGAATCTTCAGCTCGCGAGTGGCAGGTGGCAGCCCGACTTCGGCCAGCCATTCGGTCAGATCTTTCACGCGTCCTTTCAGCTCGGGGTAGAAGTCCTTGAGGTGGGAGCCGCAGCCGGCCGAGTCGACGATGAGGGCGTCGAACTGCCCCTTACCGTAGACGCGCATGTTCGCATCGCGCAGGCGGGCGGCGCCCTCCAGGTTGCCGTTGTGTGCGAGCAGCGCGCCGCAGCAGCCGTCACCGGGCGGAAACCAGACTTCGCAGCCTGCGAGCTGAAGCAACCGGACGGCGGCGTCGTGCGATTGCGGATAGAGGATCGGCATCACGCACCCGACGAGGAAGGCCACCCGGTGGCGGCGTTCGCCGATCGCCGGGGCGATTCGCCCCAGGGGCACGCGAAACGGAGCTCTGAGTGGGGGAAGCTGGCGTCCTGAGCGGAAGATCCCTGTCAGGCCGATGGCCTGCGCTTCCCTGGTCATGGCGCCGAAAGCGCGCAAACGCCGCGGTCGGGCGACAAGCTGTCGCAGCGCGGTGCGCGAAAGCCACCGCTTCGGCGAGGGACGGCGGATTCGCTCAACTTCCGCCCGTCCGGCCTCGATGATCCGACCGTACGGCACCCCCGATGGGCAGACCGCTTCGCACGTCCTGCAGCCGAGGCACAGATCGATGTGGCGCGCCTGGTCTTCGGTGAAAGGGAGCGTGCCCCGCTTCCACTCCGTCATCAGCTGAATCCGGCCGCGAGGTGATTCGGTCTCGAGACCGGTTTGACGGAAAGTCGGGCATGCGTCGAGACATAGCCCGCAGTGCACGCAGGTGGCCAGGTCGTCGTCTTGCAGAAGCTCGAACGGCATCAGACGACAAACCTTCCCGGGTTCATCACCTGCTGAGGGTCGAACGCCGTCTTGAGCCTCTGCATCAGCGCGAGAGTCGGTGGCCGTGTGCCCCAAGCGCCCACCTCGCGCCGGATATCGACTGGTGCTGCCATCAGGACGAGCGAGCCCCCGGCCGACTCGGCCGACGCTCGCGCTTCGCGCACTGTTTCGGAGCCGGTCTCAATGCTCCAGTTCACAACCCCTACCCCCGGCGATGCCCACCAAACGGCGCCCGCGGGAAGAGCAAGGACAGTTGATCGCAGCTTGTGAGGTGGGACGGCGAGCCGTGCCCAGCTCTCCGGCGCTTTGCTTGAGTGCTCGGCCCACACGGATGTATCCGCCTCGCTCCAGCCAAGCTCCGCAACCATGCGATTCACGGCGTCCCTGCTGCCCAGGAACCGGGCCAGGACCCGTCCGCTCGAGAAGAGCTCCAGGGCAGCCGGGGCCATTGGCAGCGCGAGCGCGCGGTCGGTCGCCGCCCAGGCCTCGTCAATCGAGCCACGAGAGACCTCGACTGTCACGTCGTGCAGGGCCTTGGGGAAGACCTTGAACGACACGGCCACGATCACGCCGAGCGAGCCCATCGCACCGAGGTGCAGCTTGATCATGTCGTACCCGCTGACGTTCTTGACCACCCGCCCGCCGGCGCTCGCCACGCGCCCGTCCGGCAGCGCAACGCGCATGCCGATGACGAAATCGCGAGGGGAGCCGAAGCGTTGGCGAAGGGGGCCGGTCCACCCTGACGCGAGCAGCCCGCCGATGCTGTGACCAGGCGAGTTGAACGGGTCGAGCGGGAGGAACTGACCCGATTTGGCGAGCTCGGCTTGCAGCGCCTCCAGGGTGATGCCGGACTCGACGCTGACGACCATGTCCGCCGGCGAGTGCTCGACCACCCGATCGAGCCGCGAAGTATGAAGTTCGACATCGATCCGTTCCGGCGGGTCGCCCATTGCGCTTGCCCTGCCCCCGCCGACGGGCATGACTGCCAGCCGAGCGTCGGCCGCGTCGCGCAACCTCGCAGCCAGCTCTTCAGCAGTGGCCGGCCTCTCGACGACCGGTGCATTCACCACCATTTCGCCTCGATGGCGAGCCCTGTGCGTCCGGCCAGGCGCGGCTGCTTGAAAGCGGGGTCGGGGAAGATCTTGCCCGGGTTCATGATCCCATCGACGTCGAAGACTTGCTTCAACCGTTGCATTGCATTAAGGTCGTCCGGGCTGAAGACCCACGGCATGAACGTGCTCTTTTCGAGCCCGATCCCGTGCTCGCCCGACAGGGCGCCGCCGAACTCGATCACTGCGCGGAGCATCTCCTCACCGGCGCTCTCGACCTGGTGCAGGACCGCATGATCGCGCAGGTCGAAAAGGATGTTGGGATGGAGGTTTCCATCCCCCGCGTGGAACACATTCGCCACCGGGAGCCTGTAGTGGATTCCGATCTCGCCGACGGCGGACAGAATTTGTGGAAGCTTGGTGCGCGGCACCACCCCGTCGTGAAGGTAGTAGTTGGGCTTGATCCTGCCGAGCGCGCCGATCGCGCCCTTGCGCCCGGCCCACAGCAGGTCGCGCTCGGCAGGGCTCTTGGCTTCACGCAGCGCATAACCCTGGTTCGCAACCAGCAGCTCGCGGATCACCTGCATAAGCTCCCGCGTCGACTCGGCGATGCCGTCCACCTCGACCAGGAGGACGGCGCCGGCGTCTGTCGGGTAGCCGGCGCGGTAATGCGCCTCGACGGCTCCGACAGTGACCTGGTCCATCATCTCCAGCGCTGCCGGCACGATGCCATGCCCGATGACCGCCGAAACGGCCTGGCTGGCGCTCTCGACTGTCGGGAATGCGACAAGGAGCGTGGCGACCGCGGGCGGCAAGCGAAGCATGCGCACCCTCACCTTGGTGATGGCGCATAGCGTGCCCTCGGAGCCGACAAACACTCCGCACAGGTCGAGACCGATGCGGTCGGGCGCGTCACCCGTCACCCAGTGGACGCTGCCGTCTGCCAGCACGACCTCCATTCCCAGCACGTGGTTCGTTGTCACGCCGTAGTACAGGCAGTGGGGGCCGCCTGAGTTCTCGGCTGCGTTGCCCCCGATGGTGCAGGCCTTCTGGCTGGATGGGTCAGGTGCATAGAAGAGTCCCTTGGCCGCGGCAGCGAGCGAAAGCTCCTGGTTGACGACGCCCGGTTCAACGAGCGCAGTCTGTCCGACGGTGTCGATCTCGAGGATGCGCCGCATGCGGGTCACCTGGAGGGCGATGCCTCCTCGTATCGTCACTGCCCCGCCGGACAGCCCGGTCCCGGCTCCTCGGGGCACGACCGGGATGTGGTGCTTGGCGGCGACCTTGATGACGGCCGCGACCTCGGCGGTGGTCGCGGGCAGCACCACTGCGTCGGGCACGGCGCCCTCGATGGTTGCGTCGCGCGCAAAGATGCGCAGGTCGTTGGCACTGTCGATCACGTGCTCGCGGCCGACCAGCCTGCGCAACTCGGCCAAGACGGGTGGCTGCAGTGGCATCAGGCCAGCGGGGCCTCGCGCTCGGGGTTGTGTTCGAAAGCTTCAAAGCGGCGTGTCATCGCTCCGGGCAGGCCGGGCGCCTCGACCGCCTCAACTTCGACGATGAGGAGTCGGAGCCACGCGGCGCACTCCTCATCGGAGGGCATGCGGTCGGCTCGCTCGAAGATCGCTTCCTGAATGCGACTGTGCGGTGACACCTGGATCGTGAACCAGACCGAAAGGCCGTCTGACGTGACGGCGTGGTGGCTCTCGTCGACGCGCCGATTGACGGGCAGCTTCATGGGCTTTGCCGCAGCGGCGGTCCGAAGCCGATCGGCGTCAGACTCGATCGTCACCGACTCCAGCTTAAACTCGAATCGATGGAAGACCGAGCGGATGGACGTGCAAGAGTAAAAGCTGCGCTGGAGATGACTGTCGCGGACCGGCCACCGGTGGGTGCCTGGGGACACACGTACCGCGAGGAATGGTCGCCGGAAGAGCTTGCGGCGATCACAGTTGAGCGCGCCCGCCGGTTCGGGTGGGATTTCGTGAAGTTCCAGCCCCGCGCAACATGTTTCGCCGAGGCGTTCGGATCGGTCTACAAGCCCGCAGGACACCGCCTCAAGGGGCCGGTCCTCGTGAGCACCGCGGTGCCGGACCTGGAGGCCTGGCGCACAGTTGCCGCCACCAATCCCACCGCCCTGCACGACCAGGCTGAATCGTTGGGCATGGTTGCGCGGGAGCTCGGCCCTGGCGTGCCGGTGATCCAGACAGTCTTCAGCCCGCTGACCGTGGCGGGCTATCTGGTTGGCAAATCGAAATCGAGGGTTGTGCGTGAGCTGCGAAAGAACCCAGAGCTGGTGCGCCCAGCGCTGGACACGATCGCAAACATGCTCGCCGAGTTTGCTGAACGTTCGGTCAAGGCCGGGGCGGCGGGGGTCTTCTACGCGATCTCGGGTTACGCCAGCAGAGATGCAATGCCCGAGAGCGTGTACCGCGACCTTGTGCTGCCCATCGACGTAGCGCTTCTCGAGCGGTTGCCGAGGGAGGCATGGTTCAACGCCGTCCATCTTTGTGGCTCCCACCTTCACTTCGGGCTGGCTCGGGATATGCCGGTCCAGGCGGTCAGTTGGTCGGTCCACAACCAGGGCAACCCGTCGTTGGTCGAAGGTCGCACGATCAGCGGGCGGGCCGTGATGGGAGGCCTCGGTCAGCGCGGGAGCTTGCTCTACGGGCCGCCAGCTGCGGTCGAGGCAGAGGCGCGGCGTGCGGTCGCCGAGACCGGCGGGCTTGGACTTCTACTTGCGCCGGGCTGCTCGGTTCCGACTCGGGCAAAGGACATCAACCTTGGTGCGATGAGTCAAGCGGTCGCCGCGTGAGCCGTGTCGTCACCGCGCTCGCCGAGATCGTGCTGTGGGCGCGCGATCTGGAAGCAGCGTTGCATTTCTACCGCGACCTGCTCGAGCTCGAGCTGATCTCGCCACCGGAGCTTCCAAACAAATTCCTGAAAGCAGACGACGGTGGCGACGGAGTGCCGGAAATGATCGTGCTCGTGCCCCATCCGCCCGGGTCGTCGGAGTTTCCCCGCGAGAAGTCGAAGCGAGTGCTCCATCACCTTGCCTTTCGGGTCGGGGCGCCTGCTTACGAAATCCTGAAGGAGCGCTTTGGCGCCGCCGGTCTGGAAGTGCGTTCCGGTGTCCACCCGGTGCTCAAGGGCGTGCGCACCTTCTATGTAGACGACCCGGACGGAAACGAGGTCGAATTTATTTCTCCCGAGTTCTCGCTCAACCTCCCCAACGAAAACGAAGTCGAGGTAATCGCGCCCGCCTGACCGAGCGCCCTAGCCCGTCGGCTTGGTCTGATGGGCTCCAGGCTCGCGCGAGGCGAGCGTCACGACCACTCCGGCGATGACAGCGATGGCGCCTACGATGACGCTGATCGGCTCAGGCAGGTGGAAGCCGATCGCCTGGTCGAGGGAGTACCTACCAGGGCCCGCCAGTGCAATCGCCGTGACCGCTGCGAGCAGCGTCAGGTTGAACTCGTATCCACCTTTTGTCGTCCAGAAGCCGCGGCTCCAGTGCACGGTGGCGACGGCGACCAGCATGGAGCCGGCGATTGCCAGGCTACCGAGTGGAGACAACAAGCCCAAGGCTAGCAGCAAGCCACCAACAAACTCAGACAGCGCGGCGACCCAGGCCCACGGTGCGGCGGGGCGGATCCGGAGCTTGGTGACAGTGTCGATCCACCCAGTCATGCCGGGGCCGCCCCACCATCCAAACAGCTTCTGGGCGCCGTGCGCAGCCAGCGTCAGGCTGACCACGAGCCTGAGGATCAAAAGTCCGAGACTCAACGACATCCTTCTCCACATATCCCCGTCGTGCTCTTTCCATTCCTTCGAGCCCGGATAGACTCAGCGAGTCCGGGACCACCAGGCCTGGCGAGACATCAAGTAGGGGCCCGTAGCTCAGCTGGTCAGAGCGGCCGACTCATAATTGGCTGGTCGTTGGTTCGACTCCAACCGGGCCCACCAAAATCGAATACAGATCTGCCCGCCAGACCAAGCTAATGTGATACTGCCGGTGTCGGCTGACTGCCAATGTGACCGCCAAT
>JALZAL010000102.1 GCA_030948325.1 Candidatus Dormiibacterota bacterium | reverse complement strand
GCGGTGGCCAGAACCAAGCTCTTCTCGCACGAGCTGCAGGCGGTCGTCCGGCCGTCGAGCGATATTCGCCCGCTCGAGAAATTTCTGGTGCCGCAGGAGCTGGACGGCTCGGCCGGTGCCTACCGCAGACCACAAGCACAGTGCCTTCTAAAGGCGCGCACCGACTACGAGGCGATCCTTTCCTGGCTGCGTTCCAAGCAAGGCCTGACGCCTGAGCAGAAGGCCGATCGCATCGCCCGGCGCCGGCAAAGAGACAGCGGTGTGCCGCACCGGCTCGACTGGCTTGAGACGCTCTCGCACACCCAGCGCGCCTACCGAAAGGAAGCCGAGCGCTTTCTCCTCTGGGCAATCGTGCAGAAGGGAAAGCCGCTGTCGTCGATGACCCAGGAGGATTGTGTCGAGTACCGCGACTTCCTGGCTGATCCGCAGCCCAGGAGCCGGTGGTGCGGCAGTCGCAGTCGCGAGCGCTGGTCGCCGCTCTGGCGGCCGTTCGAGGGCGAGTTGTCGCCTGCGGCCCAGCGCCAGGCGATCACGATCCTCGGCAATCTGTACGGCTTCCTGGTCGACCAGAATTACCTGATGGGCAACCCCTGGTCGAGCGTCGCGGTGGCGCGTGGACCGGGCAAGGTCAACGCCGGACGAAGCTTCACCGCCAAGCAATGGGCGTTCATCGAGGAAGAGTTGCGCAAGCTCGAAGAGACCTCGGCAAATCACCGCCTGCGCGTTGCATTGCACCTGCTCTACGCCACCGGGCTGAGGCTGTCGGAGGTGGTAAGCGCAAAGGTCGAAGACCTGCGCTGGGTCGAGTACCCATCGGATGCTCAGGACGACGAGCCTCTCGAGGGCTACGTGCTCCGGGTCATCGGCAAGGGGCAGCGCGAGCGAGAGGTGCCGGTGCCGACGGGAGTGGTAAATGCGATCACCGACTATCTGACGAGCCGAGGTCTGCCCGGGGGCGTCAACGCGGCGGTGAATGCCAAGGCCTACCTGCTCGGGCATTCGAGAGACGTCGCTGATCGTGCGCCTGGACTAATGCGGGGCAAGGTCGCCGCCGGAGCGGGCGACGGGATTGCGGCGACGACGCTTTACGACCAGGTCAAGACGTTCTTTACGGGGTGCGCGAAGGAGCTGCGCGGGCAGGGCGATGAAAAGGGCGCAGCGCGACTGAACAAAGCCAGCACGCACTGGCTGCGCCACACTCACGCCAGCCATGCGATTGCCAACGGCATGCCGATCGAGATTGCCCAGCAGAACCTGGGCCATGCGTCGCTGGCGACGACGACCGTCTACGTCAAGACCGAGGAAAAGAGGCGGATGCGGGCGGTCAAGAAGTTCTGGGAGGGTAGGGCGGGGCAATAGGGCCTCACCCCTTCCTCGTCGTAAATGGGCTTGGATGTCGACCGCTTCACACGTCAACGCCTCTCGAGCTACGGTTTGTGGCATATTGTCGAGGTCATGAAGGCACTCAAAAGCAATCTCGGCAGAGCCGTTCTGGCAGACCCGCAAGCCAAGTCGCAGCTGCGCGACTTTTTGGCAAAGAAGACCGCCGCGGGATCAGGGGCAGCGCGAACTTCGATCCGCGTGCGGACCGGCAACGGTCAGTTTGTGGACGTCACTCCAGTCGTCGTTCCGAAAGCTGCTTGATACCGGTCGGCGATGAACGTCGCACTGCCGGCGCTCGTCCTCTTTTTAGTCCTTCTTCCGGGGTTCGTTGTCCGCTCGCGATTCAAGCGGGCAGAGCGCGCTTCACTGGACTATTCGCCGTTCGGCCAGGTCGTAACCGAAGCAGTTCTTTGGGCCGGCGTACTGCATGCGGTTTGGCTCTGGGCCTGCGACCATCTTGTCGGATACGTCCTGAAACCGGATGTCTTGATGCGGCTCCTCTCCGCCGATCCGGTTGGCCAATCCCTGGCGGCGGGCGAGGTGGCCAAAGCCTGGACACCCATCAGCGGCTACTTTGCCTCGCTGTTCGCTGCCGCGTATTTGTTGCCGGCCGCCGTGCGCTACGGAATCACGGCCCTCAGGCTCGATCGAACCGGACACCCCCTCAGTCCGCTGTGCCGCTTCAACCGCGCGCCGTGGTACTACCTCTTGACTGGCGCGGACTTCGAGAAGTCCGAGGCACCTGATCTCATCGCCGTTTCCGCGGTCGTCGACGCTGCAGGCGCGCCGGTTCTCTACAACGGCTTTTTGGACGACTTCTATCTAGCCGAAGACGGAACGCTCGACCGCATGATCCTTCAAGGCGTGACGCGACGGCCCTTCGATGCTGACAAGAACGCGAACGGCGGAACATCGTCGGCGGATCGCTTTTACCCCGTTGACGGCGACTACTTCGTCTTGCGTTACAGCGAAGCGATCACCCTCAACGTGGAGTACATCAAGCTGTCGGATCCGCGCCCAGGGCAGAGAGGGGATGGGGAGAAGCTGGAGGGCTAGAGGCGTAACCCCCGCCAGCTAGCGTCAGTCGTCGTACTGCCAAATGCGATGCGCTGCCAGGGCGACAGTTCTTGGATCAAGATGACCGAATTCGGGCCAGAGCTTATTCCCGCGTTCATGGATTCGCTGACGATCAGCGTCCACTCCGCGCTGTCCTAACAGGGCCGCGAACAGTTCGATCCACTCAGCTCTTTCGAGCGGCTCGCGACCCAGGAGGACAGATCGACCCGTTGGCCTCTTGAAGTACGCCATGGCTTTGGGCTTTCAGCCTCCGGCGAAATGGACCTCGATCATCCGCGACGCCCGCGGGCCTTCAAGCGCAGCTGTAACAAGAGTGTTCGGTTCAGGTAATTCGACTTCCACTCCGCTGTCGGCGATCAGGCGGCGAACTGCCGCCGCGTTGGCCCGCTCTTGTCGATGGTGACGCTCGCGGGCACATCGTGCAGGTCGATCGCGCGCTCGAAGAAGGGCCGCGCAGCAGCCACATCGCGGTGAGCGGTCAGCAGGAAGTCCACAGTCTGGCCCAGCTTGTCGGCAGCGCGGTACAGGTGCTTCCACTGACCGCCCACCAGCATATAGGTCTCGTCGACCCTCCAGGACTTTCCAACAGGCAGCTTCGTCCGCGAAACACTGCCGCCAGTACCGGCAGCATCTTCAGCGCCCAGCGGTGAACGGTTGCGTGGTCGACGAGCGCGCCGCGTTCGGCCATCATTTCTTCGAGGTTGCGCAGGCTCAGCGGGTAGGCGGCGTACCAGCGCACGCACACCAGCATGACCTCCAGCGGGAAGTGCAGCCGTTTGATCACGCGGCCAAGCGTCGAGCTCGTCAGTTGGACGTGCAAGGGAACCATGGGCGATTCTTGCCAACTGCCTTACAGCGACGGAACCCCTAACAACGCGGCCACCTTAACCGGCGAGCGCTAAGCTCTGCCCTTCTATCTCGCGTACAACCTGTTCCGGATGGCCGTCGCCAAGCTCACATGAGGCAGCTGCGCATCGGCCTCTGAGTACACGGCGACCGTGCGGAGGGACAACTTCTTGGCTGAGCGAATGACTCGGCAGGCGATCTCTCCGCGGTTGGCGACGAGCAAGGTAGGCTTCATGAGACGGGTCCGGTTGGATCGATCAGCAATTATCTAACGAACGGTCGTTAGGCCAAAGAGTCATTGCAGCGGGCGTCTCACCTATGGGAACGTCGTCCGGCGCCCTCGCCCAGTCGAGAGTAGAATGCAGTCGAATGGTTAGTCAGGGAACACAATAAATGGCAACAAGCACTTCCAACGGCGAAACAACTGAGAAATCCATCCGCGAGGCCGCGGTCAAGGCGATCGCCAAGCATGGGTTCGAGGCCGCCAGCCTGCGCGAGATCGCGAAGGACGTCGGCATCCGGGCGCCATCCCTATACAACTACATCAGCAGCAAGGAGCAGTTGCTCTATGAGCTGATGAAGGATCCGCTCACTTCAATGCTCACGGAATACCGTGCGCTGGTGAAAGAGATCGACGATCCGGCGGAGAAGCTGCGGGTCTTCGTGCAGGTGCACCTTGGCTTTCACCTGCGTTCGCGGCTGGACGTCTTTATCGGCAACATGGAGCTGCGCAGCCTTTCAGCGGGTCACTACCGCACGATAAGCAACCTGCGCGAGGAGTACGCCCGCGCGCTGCAGGGCGTCATCGAAGACGGCGTGAAATCCGGCGTCTTCCATGCGGACGAGCCTCGCGTGATCACGCTGATCATGCTTGGGATGCTGTCCGGCGTTTGCAACTGGTACCAGCCAGGCGGCCCGATGTCTGCCACCGAGATGACCGAACTGCACACCGAGCTCGCGTTTCGGATGCTGGGTGCCACGGCCGAACCGACCTCCAATGCAAAGCCGGCGAGGAAGCGCCCGAGCCGCTAGCCCTGGTTATGGAAGCGCGGCAGAAACCGCGCCACGACCTCGCCCTTCTCGTCCCACGCCCGACACTGGTTGATAAAGAAGGGACGTTCGCCGTCTGCCGCCTTCGGCGCGCCCAGTTCCGGCATGAACTGCTCTCGGTAAGCAGAGATCGTCTGATATGCCGTGTTAGCAAGGGCCAGGATGAGGTAGCGCACGTGCGTGCATCCGCTCGTGCGCCCCATGGTTTCCTCGATCGCTCGTCCGAACCCCCGTGTCAACGACTTGCCGATCAGGCCCTTCGCCGGGTCTGCCGCGCCCGCGCACCTGGAAAAGGGGATCGCCACCATGTCGACCTCGGCCGCGTGTACCGTCAGTTCATGGTCGACGGTGAGCCTGGCGCGCATGAGATGCATGGGGGAGCCGGCGGGCAGCTGCCCTCGCTCGCGGTCGTCGTAGGTGTAGGTCTTCTCGTCCAGCAGCTCGCCCTCTAGGTCCCACAGGCCGTCGTCACGCAGAAACCCGCGCGTGCGGACGTCGCGGGTATGGATCAGCCGGCGGGGAACGGGGGAGGAAAGCGAAGCCATGTCGCCGATTCTAAACGAACGCGCGTTAGGCAATATGTTCTAGCCATGGGATTTCTTCGCCTGTTGATCGCCATCGGATTCACCATCGTGTTTTCGACCGTGCGCATCGTGAACTTCGCGCATGGCGAATTCGTGATGGCGGGCGGCGTCCTCTATGCATGGCTAAACATCGTTCACCAGGTTCCCGTCGCGGCCGCGATCCCGCTCGCGATCGCGGGCTGCGTCGTCCTGGCCTGGCTGTCCTACGAGCTTTGCCTGGCGGGCATGAACAAGGACAACCACATTGCGCAGGTGATGGTCACGCTGGGCTTGGGCATCACGATCAAGGGCCTAGCGCAGGTGTTCATCGGCAAGGATACGCAGTTTCCGCCGACGTTCACGTCGGGCACGCCGCTCGCCGTCGCCTCGGTTTCGATCTCGCAGCAATCGATCTGGATCGTCGGATCGCTGGCCGTGATGCTCGGCCTGTTGTGGGCGTTGCTGCAGAAGACGCGCGTCGGCAAAGGCATGCGTGCCGTCGCCATCAATCACTACGCGGCGGTGCTGATGGGTATTTCGCCCAAGCGTGCCGCGATCATCGCGTTCGCGCTGGCGGGCCTGATCGGTGGCCTGGCCGGTGCGTTGCTCGAACCCGTGGCGTCGGCGCACTACGACAACGGCATCTTCCTCGGCGTCAAGGGGTTCGCGGCGGCCATCCTCGGCGGTCTCGGCAACCCCGTCGGCGCCGCTAGGTGGCCTGATCCTCGGCCTGACTGAGTCGCTGACGGCCGGATATGTGAGCTCCGTCTACAAGGATGCAGTCTCGCTCGTGCTTCTCCTCGTCATCCTCCTGTCGCGCCCGCAGGGCCTCCTCGGCCAGCGGTTGCCCAACAAGCTATGAAGCCGGACAACTCCATGGAAATGACAGGACCCGCTTCTGCTCCGGTGCCGGCGCCCGAGGCGAAGCGAACCGGCATTGCGTGGTCGGCCGACCGTAAGCTCACCCTCGTGCTGATGGTCGTGTTCCCGATCTGCGCATTGCTCGTGCCCAACTCCTTCCACAAGTCGGTGCTGGTTTTCAGCATGATCAACGCGATCGCGCCCGACACTCGAGAAAGCGAGCCCAGCACGACCATCATCAGCAACTCGATCCCAGCCGGTGCCGACGCTGCCGGCGTAACGGAGCACGCCGTTCTCGTGGTAGCCGAGAAGAAGGCCACCAACCTCGGCTTCACTCCGCTCCGGTTCGTGAAGCCGACGATCACGAACTCCTGGCGCAGCGAGCACTTGAGCTTGAGCCAAGTCTCGGTCCGCGCCGAGACGTACGGCGCATCGGCCCGCTTGACCATGATGCCCTCGAGCTGCATCTGGCAAGCGGCCTGGAGCATCTGCGCGGGCGGGGCAGGGAAGTCCTAGCTGAATCGGACTCGCTCGTCTTCCTTGCCTTCGAGGAGCCTTCTGAGGACGGCGCGCCGCGACCACAGGGGCACCGCCCGCAGGTCCTGGTCCCCGAGGAAGGGTCCGTCGAACAGGAAGTACGTGATGTTCTCGCTGCGCGAGTTGTCCGTCGCGTTCTGCAAGGCGTTGAAGTCGGGGAGGCCCTTCTTGTTCATGACGACGATCTCGCCGTGGAGCCAGCCAGACTTGATGGATAGTGCTTCGATCGATGTCCCGAGCGTCTTCATCTTGGACGTCCAGTCGTGGCCGCCGCAACCACGACGGCGTTGCGTTCGTCGTCCGGGAAGCCGCCGTTGCTGATCGGCCCAGTGCGTCGCCGCTGCGCCTGGCGCTGCGGCCGGGCGGTGCCGACAGCATCGAGATCCACGTCGTCAAGCGTCGCGGTCCGCCTCTGCTCGCGCCGTTGACGCTGAAGCTCCCGCCGGTGCTCTCTCCTGCAGCGGGGCGCCGCTCGAGCAGCGCTGCGCTCATACGGCCAGCGGCCGCAGAGTCCCGCATCCCTTCAAGCTGATCGTCATCGAGGGGGTGCCGTGTTTGTGGCAGTGGTGCGCCTGCGAGCGAAGGGCGAACGGCTCGACAGGAGGCGTTGAGACTGATGTGAATCCTCCTACATGGCGTGACCTGGCGCTTCAGCTTTGATCGTCGGCCGGCCAACTACGACTCATAGTCGGGGTCGAGCAAAACCAGAATCAGATGAGGAACTTGCTCCACTGCGCCTCGGGAAATCCTGAGCGCCGCCCGAAAGCCCGAGGGAGGATCGAACGCCAGCTCGGCGCCGTGCAACCAGACCACCGTCGCCGGTTCGAGTCGCTCATTTGCCAGCAAATCAAGTGCCACATCGACCATCTCGATGTCGGCACGCGGCATCCGCACGAGCACAAGATCCACCGCGTTGCCCCATTGGCGATCCAGCGCCCCGAGCAGGTTCGCATCGGCGCCGAACACGACCCATCGCCCCGGTTCCACATGTGTACCAGCAAACGCGTCGATCAGCGCGTCGACCTCTTGCTCGGGTACGCCAAAAACGACAATCGCGGAGATCGGACTCATGA
>JALZAL010000081.1 GCA_030948325.1 Candidatus Dormiibacterota bacterium | reverse complement strand
GCATGATCCCGTGCTGCTCGGTCAGCGCGCGCAGCCCACGCATGAAGGCAGCGGGCGCCGGTACGAAGCCGCCCTCGCCCAGGACGGGCTCGATGATGACGGCCGCCACCCGCTGTGGGGCAACCGCCGATTCGAACAGCTCGTTGAGGGAGGCGAGTGCCTTCTCCGAGCTCCAACCGCGGTACTCATACGGATAAGGCACCTGGTAGATCTCGGTCGCGTATGGCCCGAAGTTCTGCTTGTAGGGGATGACCGAACCCGTAAGGGTCAGCGCCAGGAGCGTCCTGCCGTGGAAGCCGCCGTGGAAGCTGATGACCGCAGGGCGGCCTGTGTGCGCACGGGCGATCTTGACCGCATTCTCGACCGCTTCTGCGCCGGTGCTGAAGAAGATCGCCTTCTTCGGGCTGTCCCCGGGCGCCAGGGCGCACAGGCGTTCCGCCAGGCGCAGGTAGGACTCGTACATGACGACCTGGAACGAGGTGTGGGTGACCCGGTCCAGCTGGGCCCTTACAGCCTCCATCACGTGGGGATGGCCGTGGCCGACGTTAAGCACCCCGATGCCGCCGGCGAAATCGATGTAGCGTCGCCCGGTGACGTCCCAGAGCTCAGCACCTTTGGCATGGTCGACCACCAGCGGATGCGCGGTGGTGATGCCGCGCGGAACGTAGCGCCGGCGAAGCTCCGCCAGCTCGCTCTCGATCGACGCTTCCGGTGCGTGAACGCTGCCCGCCTTATGCCCCGATTTCACCTGGCCTCCTCATCCCTCTTCGAAGGGCTCATTCAAACACGGCTGTGGCCCGCGGCGCGCACTCCTCTTTCTGGCATTAGTATCCGGAGCACTGTGGAGCCCGCCCTCGTGGTCGAGCGGCTCTGGCCTGGGCGGCGCGCCAGCATTGTCGCCCTTTCCGGGGGCATCACCAACAGGAACTACCGAGTGGAGGTCGACGGGTTCTCGTACGTGCTGCGCGTGGGCGGCAATGACACAGACCTACTCGGCATCGACCGCGTCACGGAGCATGCCGCCAGCCTGAGGGCGGCCGAGATCGGAGTCGGGCCTGAGGTGGTCGCGTTTGTCGAGTCCGAAGGCTGGCTGGTGACGCGCTTCATCGAGGGGCGCGGCGTGTCCCCTGAGGAGATCCGCCGCCCCGACGGCATCCGGAGGGTGGCCGAGGTTTTGCGAAGGATCCATAACTCGTCTGCCATCCCTGGACACTTCGACGCGCATGCCGTCGTGGAGGAGTATCGGACTGAGGCCGAAGCCCATTTCGTACCGATACCTGGTGAGTTCGCCATAGCTCATCTCATCTCGAAGGAGATCCGCAGCGCTCGCGGCCCGCAGCCCTTGGTGCCCTGCCACAACGACCTCTTGAACGCCAACTTCCTGGACGACGGTGAGATTCGGGTCGTCGACTGGGAATACGCGGGGATGGGAGACCGCTTCTTCGACCTCGCCAACCTGTCGGTCAATCACGACTTCGGAGTCGAGGAGGATACCTTGCTGCTCGCGGCCTACTTCGGTGTGGAGAGGCCCGCGGATCTCGCTGCGCTCCGTCTCATGCGCGTCATGTCTGATTTCCGCGAAGCGATGTGGGGAGTCCTGCAGAGCGGGATCTCCGAGCTCGACTTTGACTTCACCGGCTACGCCGCCAAGCACTTCAGGCGTCTCCTGGTAGCGGCAGGGGACGCGCAGTTCGACCACTACGTCGATGCGGCGACATTGCGCTAGAGACCGGCGGTCCTCAAGGTGCGCTTCCCGAGCTGAAGCTCGAACGTGAGCCGGATTCGCACCAGCGGCTCTCGCGGCCGACTGCGGGCCAGCCGGCGTTGGGCGGCTTCTGCCAGCAACGCCGATTGACGGTCTTTCGCCAGCTGCAGATCGAACATTTCACTCACCTCTTTTTCCTCGATGGCCAGGGCGTGCCAGCTCCCCCAGCAACGACCCGAAACGGTCAAGCGGTTCGCGGCGGAGCGAGTACCTCTTCGTCCCCATGGGCACCCTGAGAAGGCCGGCGGCTCTTAGCTCGGCAAGGTGGTGATGCACCGTTGACTTTCGCAAGCCAAGCTTGTCCGCGAGCTCTTGCAGGCTCAAAGGCTCGACG
>JALZAL010000339.1 GCA_030948325.1 Candidatus Dormiibacterota bacterium | reverse complement strand
GGGTCCAACCTTGCCCGCGGCTTGCGCGACCGCGGGTTCCTAGCCACCGAGACCCTCGGCCAGCGGTTCGAACGGAATACGCTCCGACCACTGTTTCCACCGACCGACGTTCGACAGCTCGATCATCTGCCCGATCGGACCCAAGGCCAGCTCTCCCTCGATGCTGTCTCTTGACTCCAGGTGACGGACCACCATCGCGCCTAAGGCCCCTCCGATTCCCGGCGCCTCGATGTCCCAGGTTCCTGTCGAGCGCCCATCGCGAACGGCTTGCACCGCTTTGGGAGTGCCGTTTCGAGATACCAGCTTGATGCCCTCTCGGCCTGCCTCGGCAAGGGCGTCGAGCGTCCCCAGCATCGTCTCGTCGTTGAACGGAACCATGCCGTCGAGGTGCGGAAAGTCGGCCAGAATGCGCAGAGCCGTCTCCCGCCCCCCGGGCCTCAGATCGGTCTCGTTCCGATACTTGTCCTCGGTGGGGTCGTTGACGCGCTTCAACCCACTCCGATTCACGCCATTGACGATTCCGGACACAAGCTCGTCGTCGTCGATGATCTTGGGGCCGCCGATCACGGCGACGGTCGCTCCGGTGGGCAGGAGACCTGCCAGGTGCTCGGCCATATAGGTGCCCTGGTTGAAGTTCGGATAAACGAGCGAGCCGTCCACCGGAAATCGGGGCCGTTCGAAGCTGAAGACCCGAACCCCTGCCTTGCGCGCCCGCGACACCGCCGCCGCGGGCTCCATCGGGTCGAGGACGTAAACCACGATCGCGCGGAAGCGCGCCGCCACCGCGGCGTCGATGGCCGTTGCCGCTCGCTCGCGCCATTCAGCCTTGGCAAAGTCGTTGAAAACCACTCGCAGCTCGAGCCCGGCGGCCTTCAGGCGATGCTGCAGGCCATGGGCGATCGCGTCCACGCCGGGATTGGTCCCATAGTCCATCGGATTCAAGTAGAGGACGCGACCGGACAATGCCGAAGTCATCGCCTGACCAAGGTTCGTGGGATTTGCGACGTCATCACGTCCACTCCGGAGTCGGTGATCAACACCTGGTCCTCGGCGACGAAGAGGCCGCTCGTCCAATCATCGTCGCCACCCATCCCCACAATCGTGGGCTCGACGCACAGAACCATCCCAGGTCTCGCGATCACCTCGCCTTGCTCGGATCCAGGCTTGCCGATCAGCGGCAGCTCCCAGTGGTCGAGGCCGACGCTGTGGCCGATCTGCCCCGGTATCAGCGTGAAGCCGCCCGCCCCCGCCGCATCGAAACAATCCTGTGCGGCCGTCCAGGACGCGCCGAGCGTCCGCCCCGGAGCGAGCGCGCTCACCGCCGCCTCGAGGGCCTGGACCGCGACGTCGTAGTAGTGCTCGGCGGAGTCGCTCAGACGGCCGATCACTCCCGAACGGATGAAGTCGGCCCGATACCCGTCGACGGCGCACCCGCCGTCCAGAAATACCTGCTCACCAGCTCTAACAGCACGATCGCTTGCGGGCTGGACGATCTGCCGGTATCGCTCCGCCCCGGCCAGAAAGATCAGTGTCATCGGCACGACTGTCGGCTTGGCTCCAGCGGCGAGCATCGCTTGAGCCGCGATTCGCGTGAGCTCGGCCTCCGTGACCCCGGGCGCGAGGGCGTCGAGGGCTGACTGATAGCCGATCTCGGACAGGCGGACCGCCTCGCGCAGTCGCGATACCTCCTCATCGCTCTTCAGCGCTCGCATGGCCCAGACCGGCAATGCGATATCGACGATCTTGGCGTCAGGCAACCCGGCGATGAGGCGGTGATGGTCCTCCGGACTCAGGTTCGGGCGCTGGCCCAGACCGAGCTCGAAACCCAACCGGCTGCGTTCCAGTCCGCGCTTGGCGAGGGCGTCGACGATCGCCTGGATCGGGTCATCGTCCAGGCCGTAATGGCTGGGGGGCATCCAGCTCGTCGCGTCGACGCCGCCCTTCTCCACGATCGTCGCGATCAGCGTCGCCTGGCCTGGGTCCCGCGGCACGATCGCCGCAGCCGGCAGCAGCGGCGGCAGGATCCAGAGCCAGGTCTGGAGCCCGGACATGTACCGGATGGTCGTGGGCTGCGCAAACACGAGCGCGTCCAGGTCCAGTCGCTGCATCAGTGCGGTGGCGGCCGCGTAGCGCGATCCATACTCGCCCAGCGGGAACTCCAGATTCGAAGCTTCCCGCCCGGCGAGCTTGACAGGATCGGCCCGCGACCGTTCGACGGTATCCAGCAGCTCGTTGAGAACGCTCACGACCTGCCCCGTTCCATCAAGACGGAATCAGCGCATCGCAGGCTTCGCCGGCACACCCGGCTCGACTGGCGTCTTAGCTCTTCGGCCGATGACGAGGAACCACCACAGCGCGCCCAGGACGGCTGTGATCACCGCGAGCTCCTCGAGGATCGGGAACTGCCCGAGGTTCGGGTTGGTGGCGGCCCTTGGCCAGGCTGCGTCGATTGCGACGAAGGCGACCCAGATGATGCCGACGATCGCGAGCGGCATGCCCCAACTGCCGAGCTTGAACGGGGCCGGGGCCGTCGGCCAGCCGCCGAGTCGCTTCCTGATCAGCGAAGCGAGGACCAGGAAGTACGGGACCAGGATCATGAACGTGATGCCGGCGATGAGCACCGGGATCTGCTGGACGAATAGAAGAGGGACCATACTCAACAGGGCGGCCACCACGATGCAGATGATCGGCTCGCCGTTACCCGCCAGCCGGGTGAGGTACCGCGAGGCCGGAAGCTGGTTGTCACGCGCCATGCCGTACATGGTCCGCACGATCGCGGCCAGGGTGGCGATCGATGTGCTCGAGACGGCGATGAAGGCGCCGGCCAGGAACACCTTGGCCCCGAAGTCGCCGAAGTTTGCGGTGAGGGTGGCGGGAATGAACGTCTCGGGCTGCGTCATCGCCTTTCCGACGTCTGGAAGAGACAGGATCAGGGCGAAGTCGAAGAAGAAGACAAAGAGGCATGCGCCTCCCAGCGCGGTCATGATGGCGCGCGCCGGGCTCACTCTCGAGTTCTTGGTCTCCTCGGCGAAGGCGCCCGCGGTCTCGAAGCCCACGAACTGGGTGATCACCAGCGCCACCACGATCAAGAACGGGGTCAGATAGCTTCCAGTGCCCTCCACTCCTTTCGTGGAGAACAGCACGCTGAGCGGCTGGTGCACGTGTCCGAGCAGCAGTAGCGCCGTCCCGCCCAGGATGATCAGCTCGAGCGTCACGCCGACGTTGTTGATCAACGCGACCACGCGGACCGACGTGCTCATGATCAACGCCGTGGCGATGATCACGAGGAACGAAATGACAATTTCAGTCGTCGGATTGAACTTGATCTGGTCGGGAAACACACCGGCCAGCACGATGTTGATGACCAGGCCGACCGCCGGCATGACGAGAATGATGGCGACGAGGTAGAAGAGCCCCGTGGCCCAGCCAATGCCTTCCCCGCCAAGCAGTCTGCCCCATTGGTAGATGCCACCCTCGAGCGGGTAGTGCGAGCTGAGCTCCGCCCAGGTGAGGGCGATGAGGAACTGGAACACGAAGATGAGCGGGATCGCCCAGATGAAGGCCGGCCCCCCGAAGGCGAGGGTGGCGCCTGTGATCAGGAGCGCACCGGTGGTCGGGCCCTGGAAGGCGATCGCGAAAAGCGAACTAGATATGAAACCGATCGCTCGCTTGAGCTTCGGCTCGATCCCAAACTGCCTCAGATAGGCATCGTCATCATGGACCAGGTCCTCAGCCATCGCTCCCCTCCCGGGCCCAAGGCCCCGCCCTCAAGCG
Source organism: Candidatus Dormiibacterota bacterium (assembly GCA_030948325.1). Next base: position 5,413 of record JALZAL010000339.1, on the reverse strand, counting down.
CGTCGCTACCCTCGACGCAGTATCCGCACACTAGGCCGCCAACCGCCGGTTGTCAACACTAAAGTGGGCCCTAGGGTCGATTCTCGTCTTTGGGGCTGCCCGCTGAATTGACCTTCGATCTCTTCAGTGCTAGCGTACCGACCAACCACCAACGTCGATCGAGGGGAGAAGGGTCATGCAGGGAGCAGTTCCGACTGGAGCGGCGTCAGAGCAGGTGTTTCTCCGTAAGTCGTCCGGGCTGGTCCGAAGCGCCGGAGCGACCGATGTCTTCTTCTTCAACCTGGGCCTGATCAGCGTTGGCATCGCCATCGCGCTCGATCAGCTGTACGGGCCTGCCTTCTATCCCGGAGGCAGCGTCGCGGGCGCAACCGTTCTCGCGGCGATTCTCATGATCCCGATCGGCCTTACGTTCTATTTCTGGACCGTGACCTATCCGCGCTCGGGGGGGCCCTACGTCTACCTCAGCCGCGCCGCACACCCGATGTTGGGATTTGCATTTAGCATCACCGAGAGCTTCATCCTTCTCTTCTACGGCGCCGCCGCTGCAGCTTTCGTCGCGACCATGGGGGTCTCACCCCTTCTTGCCATTCTCGGCTACGAGACCGGCTCCTCGACACTGACCACCTGGTCCGCGAATGTGGCGGGCCAATGGGGCATCTTGCTGGTGGGCACCGTGATCATTGTGATCGGTGGTCTGCTCTTGATCTCGGGCATGGCGCGCTACTTCACCGTGCAGCGGATTCTTCTCGGGCTCGCGCTCCTCGGCACCATAGTCACGATCGGCGTTCTCTTCGCCGGATCACGCGAGACGTTCACGAGCAACTTCGACTCCTACCTTGGCAAGGCGGGCAGCTACCAGGCGGTTATCGCCGCCGCCTCAAAGGCTGGATGGACGAGCGCTCCGGTGGCGTTCGGGGCGACAGTGACCCTGCTGGTCTGGCCTCTCCTGCCTTTGCTCGGTGCCATTCAGTCGATTGGCATCGGCGGCGAGATAAAACGCGTGACTCGAAGTCAGATCGTCGGCATCTTCGCCGCTCTGGCCGTAGCCTGCTTGCTCCTGGTCGCGGTCGCCGCGCTATCGGATCGGGTTTTCGGGATCGACTTCCAGGGCGCGATCGCCTACAACACGCTGAGCGCCGTCACGCCTGCGACACCGATCACCCCCTGGTTCACGCTACTTGGCAGCCTGCTCGCCAACAGCCCCTTGATCACCATCATCATCGCGGGCACCATGTGCCTGTGGCCGTTCTTCTGGGTCCCGCTCGAGCTCGCTTATGTCGACCGCAGCATGCTGGCCTGGTCGCTGGATCGCATGGCGCCCGAGAGGCTCGGGTACGTGAGCGACCGCTACCACACGCCGGTCGTGGCGATCGTGGTGTGCATGGTGGTGGCGGTCGCTTTCCTCGCGCTCTACGCGTTCACTCCCTGGTTTGGGACGCTCAGCCTCATCGAAGCCTTGAGCGTCATCTGGGGCGCGTGCATGGTGTTTGGTGCGCTCATGCCTTACATCCGGCGTGACGTGTGGGCGAAGTCGCCTGCTTCCAAATACCAGGTCGCCGGCGTCCCGTTGATAACGATTTCCGGGCTGCTGGGAACAGCAGCCTTCGCCTACGTGATCTACCTGCTGTGGAACGACCCGATAGCAGCGGGGCATACGAACCTGAGCCTTGAGGTGCAGGCCGGCCTGTTCGCCGCTGGCCTGATCGCTTACTTCGCTGTCAAGTATGTCCGTGCAAGTCGAGGTGTTGACGTCACATACGCGTTCAAGGAAATCCCCGTCGAGTGAAGTCCGGCGCCGGGCCTTAGCGCAGATCGATGTTCAAGCTGAGGCCCGGCCCGAAGCTCGATCTAACGATCTTCTTCGCTACAGACATTCATGGATCGACTCAATGCTTCAGGAAAGTGCTCGCCGCACCCGCCTTCTACCACGCCGATGTCGTTGTGCTAGGGGGCGACCTCACCGGGAAGATGATCGTCCCAATCTTGAGAACGGCCGACAGCTGGGAAGCACGTTACTTGTCGTCCACCGTCCGCCTCGAGGGCGAGTCAGCTGTGCGCGACTTCGAGAAGACCGTTTCGGACACTGGCTACTACCCGTTCCGGACGACCCAGGAACAGATCGCCAGCGACGACCCCGCTTGGCCGGAACGCGTTTTCAAGGAACAGGTCACCGGCCGCCTGCAGTCGTGGGATGCGCTGGCAGGCGCGCGCAATCCAATCTATGTCGCTCCCGGCAACGACGATGAGATGTACGTCGACGAGGTCCTCACCCAGAGCCGGAGCTTCGTCAACGCCGAAGCCACCGAAATCGAGCTCCCCGGCGGCTACCGGCTCCTCAGCACCGGCTGGGCCAATCGCACGCCATGGCACACGCCTCGAGAGCTGGACGAACCGGCGCTCCTCGCGCGGCTCGAGCAGATCGTGGCCGGCGTGGACGACCCCGACCGGGCGATCTTCAACTTTCACGTGCCCCCCAAGGACAGCGGCCTTGACACCTGCTTCGAGGTCAACGAGCACTTGGAGGTGGTGAGCGAGCTCGGCCAGCCCAAGCTGACGTCAGCCGGCAGCACTGCCGTGCGCGAGATCATCACGCGAGTGCAGCCGGTGGCCTCGTTGCACGGACACATCCACGAATCGCGCGGAATGAGCCGGATCGGCCGCACCGTTGCGTTCAACCCCGGCAGCGAGTATTCCGAGGGAATCCTCCGCGGCGTGCTGGTGAGCCTGCGCGGGGGTCGAGTCGAGAGGCACCAGTTCACGTCGGGATGACGCCGATATCCGCCCCTGGGGGGCTACTCGAATGAGTGATTTCGCCTTAGAATCGCCCAGATGACTCCGAAAGTCAGAGTGCGTGCGTCCAGCCGCCCGTCTAACCAGCCGTACGACGAGCTCGACCGGCAGATCATCGGCTTGCTGCAGCAGGACGGCCGCCGACCCAACACCGAGCTGGCCCAGCAGCTCGGCGTGACCGAGACCACCGTGCGCAAGCGGATCGGCCGGTTGGTCTCGGAGAACCTGATCAAGATCGTGGCCGTCCCCAGCCCCGAGGTAGTCGGCATGACGATGAGCGCGATCGTCGGCATCACGGTGGACATGAACGCTTACGAGCACGTGGCCGCGGCCCTCGAGGCCCTGCCGCAGACCCGATACGTCGGGTACTCGACCGGACCCTACGACCTGCTCATCGAAGTCTTCTTCCGCTCCCACGAGGAGCTGCTCGACCTGCTTTCGAAGAAGCTCGCGAGGATCCCGGGAATCGTCAAGACCGACACCTCCGTGATCCTCAAGGTCACGAAGTTCGCATACGAGTGGGAGATCCCCGACGAAACGGGCGCGTTCGGCGGCGTGGCAGCCCCGAGGCCTGGCGCCTGAAACCCTTGGACGGGTCGGCCCGCATCCCTCGCATCTCGACACCCCATATAGGAAGGAGGCTCCGATGTCACTGGCGGTAGCAGACGGCCGCTCGGTCGACGACCTCGATGCGATCCAGGCGGACTTGATCGAGCGCGGAGTCGAATACTGCGTCGGGGCGTACGTGGACGTCCATGGTGTCACCAAGGCCAAGATGGTTCCGGCGGACTGCTTTGCCCGGATGTGCCGCGGCTCGGAGCTTTATACGGTCGGGGCACTGGATGGCATGGGAGATCTCGGACCGGAGGAGGACGAATGCTCGGCGGTGGCCGACATCCGCTCGGCCCTCGTTTGCCCTTGGGACCGTCGATACGCGTGGGCGGCATGCGACCTGTCGTGGCACGGCGAGCCTTACCCTCTGTGCAGCCGGAGCATCCTGCGCCGGATCCTGCGCGCCGTGGAGGCGCGCGGATGGACGTTCAACCTCGGCGTCGAACCCGAGTTTTACGTGCTGCGCGAGGTGGGCGGCCGGTATGAGCCTCTGAGCCCCACCGACACACTCAAGATGCCTGGCTACGACCTGCGCAGCACGTTCGACTCGATGCCGTACCTGTCGACAATGGTCGCCCACCTCAAAGAGCTCGAATGGGGCGTCTACTCCTTTGACCACGAGGGCGGCCGCGGCCAGTTCGAGTTCGACTTCGGCTATGCCGACGCGCTCACCATGGCCGATCGCTTCACGTTCTTTCGGCTGATGGCGCGGCAGGTGGCGCAGCAGATGGGCATGGTGGCGTCATTCATGCCCAAGCCATTCGCGGACGACTTCGGCAGCGGCGCTCATTTCAACATGAGCATCGCCGACCCCGATGGAAAGAATCTATTCATCGATCCAAAGGGCCCCCACGGCCTCAAGTCTTCGAAGCTCGCGCTCTCATTCACCGCCGGTGTTCTCAAGCACGCGAAGGCGCTGACTGCGCTCACGTGCCCGCTGCCGAACTCCTACAAGCGACTCATCGCCCGCGGCCTAATGCCGGACATCACGTGGGCGCCGGTCTTCATCGCTTACGGATCAAACAACCGCTCCGCGATGCTTCGGCTGCCCGGGAGCAGGCCCTGTCTGGAGAATCGCGCGCCCGATGTGTCCTGCAACATCTACCTCGCGGCGGCGTTCACAATCGCCGCCGGGCTCGAGGGTATCGACGAAGGCTTAGATCCCGGGTCGCCCACCAACGACAATCTCTACGTGGCCACTGACGAGCAGCTCGTGGAGCGGGGCATCGAAGTCCTGCCGCGGACCCTGCTCGAAGCGCTGGACCACCTCGACCACGATCCGCTCGCCGACAAAGTCCTGGGCGCCGGTCTCAAGAAAGCCTACCTCAAGGAAAAACGGATGGAGTGGGCGGAATTTCACAACCAGGTCACGGATCCCGAGCGGCAGCGCTGGATCCGGTTCTTCTGAGGCGCGGGCGGTGAAGAGCGCACCCAACCAGACCGCCTACGAGCGGCTGACCAAGGGGGAGCCGGTACTTATCGACATCAAGCCTGCGATCGAGGTTGTTCCGCACATGACGCGGCATACGGTCTTGACCTCTGGCCCCCCGATGTCATGGGCTGAGTATGTCGGTGGACAGCGCGACGCGATCATCGGAGGCGCGATGCATGAGGGCCTGGCACGCACACATGACGACGCGATCGCGATGCTAGACGCTGGCGAGATCAAGGTGAGCTCTTGTCACGAGCACGATTGCATAGGCTCTGTAGCCGGCATCTACACGGCCTCGATGCCGGTGTTCGTGGTAGAGGACCGTCTGAGCGGAACCCGCGCGTTCTGCAACTTCTACGAAGGCCCCAGCCGCTACCGGCTCAACTACGGGTACTACAGCGATGAGGTCCACCAGAATCTGCAGCACATCGCCCAGGTCATCAGCCCGGTGCTCGCGGAGGCGGTTCAACTGACCGGAGGACTGCCGATGAAGCCGCTGATCCAGCGGGCGCTGCACATGGGTGACGAGCTGCACAGCCGAAACACCGCCGCGACCATTCTCTTCACACGGGAGCTCTT
>JALZAL010000070.1 GCA_030948325.1 Candidatus Dormiibacterota bacterium | reverse complement strand
CGTATCGGGCGGCAACCCCCGCACGGCCGAGTACCTCGGCCTCAAGATCGGCCGCCGCCTGGTGATCGTGCTTGCGATTTCGGGCGCCATCGCGGGGTTGGCGGGGGCGATCGAGCTCACGGGTGTGACCAATAGGCTACAGGAGGGGATTTCGGTCAACTACGGATATACCGGAGTGCTGATCGCCTTTCTCGCCCGGGGCCGGCTGCTCGGAGTGGTTGTTGCGGCATTCCTATTCGCCGCCCTGGTGGTAGGCAGTTACGCGCTGCAGACGACGGGCGTGGCCCAGCCGATCGCCACGATCATCCAAGCCCTGATCATCGTGTTCCTCCTGGCCGGAGACGCCGTGCTCGCCTTCCGCCCGCATTCCGTTCGGCATCCCGGCATCGCCGAGGCCGCTCAAGCCGGAGCGCGGCCATGAACTTCTGGGTGAACTCGCTGAACGCGGGCATCGTCCTCGGCACACCTCTCGCCTACGCGGCGCTGGGCGAGCTCATCGCCGAGCGCGGGGGGGTGATGAACCTTGGGGTCGAGGGCATGATGCTGATCGGCGCGGTCGTCGGCTTCATCGTCACGCTCGGCACGCACAGCGCGGTAGCAGGCTTTACCGGCGCGATCGCCGCGGGTGCCGCGCTTGCATCGCTGCACGCCCTCATGACGATCGGCCTGCGGGTGAACCAGATCGTGATGGGGCTGACGCTAACCATCCTCGGGGCGGGCCTGTCCGCCTACGTCGGCACCGGCTATTCGGGCCGCAGGCCCGAGGTCAACATCTCGGCGATACCGATTCCAGGCCTCTCCTCGCTGCCGGTGCTCGGCAAAGTTCTCTTCACCCACGACGTGTTCGCCTACGCGGTGCCGTTCCTGGCCCTGGCGATCTGGTTTCTCCTCTACCGAAGCCGCTTCGGCCTGTGGCTCCGGGCTGCCGGCGAGCAGCCTGGTGCGGCCGACGCGTCTGGCGTGCCCGTCTTTCTAATCCGCTACCTCGCGGTGATCGCAGGCGGGGGTCTGGCCGGCCTTGCCGGCGCCTACTTCTCAGTCGTCTACACACGCGGCTGGGCCGAAGGCATGACCAACGGCCGCGGTTGGATCGCGATCGCGCTGGTGATCTTCGGGACCTGGGATCCGATCGCCGTCCTGCTTGGAGCGCTCTTGTTCGGCTTCGTCGACGGCCTGAACTTCCAGCTGCAGGGCATCGGCGTGCCGGTGTCAACGCACCTACTTGCCATGATGCCCTACGTTTTCACCCTGGTCGTGCTGGTCGCGACCTGGACCCGTATGCGCCACCGGCACGTGGGCATGCCCGAGGCCCTTGGGCTGCCCTATGAGCGCGAGGCACGTTGACCCTAAGGAGGGACGAGATGGCACAGATCAGGCTCGGAGTGGCGCAGCCCCGCACCTGGTACGGGGCAGATGAGCGGCGCAACCTCGACGAGGCGATCCGGCTTGTCCGCCAGGCGGGCGCGACCGAGTGCGACCTCCTGCTCTTCCCTGAGAACTTCCCCGGCCCGTACCGGGAACGCGGCAGGTACGACGCCATCGGCCCGCTGTCGGCCGCGGCCAAGGACAACCACGTGGCGGTTGTTGCCGGCACGTCGGAGGAGACCGAGCCCGGCAGCAACCGCTTTCACATCATCGCCGTGGTCATCGGGTCGGACGGCACTGTGAAGGGTCACTACCACCGCACGCACCCAGCAGGTCCCTACATCTACCCGGGCGGCGACCTGTGGGATTTCAACTACGAGGAAGCAGACGAGTTCCCGGTGTTCGACATGGGCTGGGGCAAGCTCGGCATGCTGGTTTGTAGCGAGGTGTTCGTGCCAGAGATCGCGCGGATCCTCGCGCTGAAGGGGGCCGAGGTGTGCCTTATGCACGCCGGCCTATTGATCGACGAGCTCGGCTACACGGACAACTGGCGGACGCTCGTTCGCGCCCGTGCGATCGAGAACCTGATGTACACCGCCACCACCGTGCACCTGTTCCCCGAGGAATTCGGGCGCAAGTACCGTCAGGCAGATCTGCAGCTGCCGCCGACCGGATCCCACCTTACCGCTGGCATCGCGATGATCGCCTCACCGGAACGGGTACTGTGCGAGAGCCATGAGCCCGGCGTGCTGAGCGCCGTGCTCGACCTGGATCGGATCCGCTGGCTTCGCGAGACCGACGAGGAGCTGATTGTGCCGGCGCCGTACCGAACGATTCCGGGCGTGCTCAAGTGGCGGCGCCCCGAACTCTACGGACAGCTCACAGCGCAGCCCGCAGGCAGCTCGGTCCACCGAAAGGCCTGATGGCCACTCATCCAGAAAGGAGCCGCAAGCATGAAGATGGTCGACCTCACACATGTCTTCTCGATCCACACGCCGGGCTGGGTGGGCTTTCCGTCCCCCAAGCTGAGCTACTTCCAGCGGCATGCCACCAACGGCATCGTTTCGCAATACCTCGAGACCCCGCTGCATTCGGGCACCCATTTCGACGGCCAGATGCACAGCATCTCAGGCGGGAAAGACATCGCCTCGGTGCCGCTGACGACGCTGTGCCGAGAAGGGGTGATCGTGGACCTCTCGGACGAAATGGAAGATTGGTCCGTGATCAAGCCGAAGCAGATCACGGATCGTATGGAGGTCAAGAAGGGCGACATCGTCGTCTTCCACACTGGCTGGCATCGTTTCTTCAACGGCCGACCTGAGGAAGATGAGGAGCGCTACTTTCTGCGCCACCCTGGTGGCGACCGCTCCCTTGCCGAATGGATCGTTGAGATGCAGCTGGCATGGATCGCCGTTGACTGCGGTTCGGGCGACCATCCGATGAACACGAGCATCAGGACCAAACGGCCGGATGCGACGCGTGAGTACGAGAAGCGAATGGGCAAGAAGGTGAACGACATCTGGCCCGAGGAGGACCTTTTCGTGATGCACAAGGTTCCTTTCCGCCAGGGGATCACGCATGTGGAGAACCTCGGCGGCGACGTCGAGCAAGCCCTGAACCAGCGCTGCATGATCGGGGCCTTTCCCATCCCGATCGAGGGGGGCGAGGCTTCGCCCTGCCGCATCGTCGCGTTCCTCGACATGTGACGCCGGGGCGATTTTGATCAAAAGCTCGAACAGCATCGCCGCACGGCGGCTCAAGGCCCAGCGGCTCACCGGCTCGCCGTTCGAATCTCCGGTCGACGCGGTACGCTGGCTGGCCGCCGTGCAATCGCAGGATTACGGCGCCGCGAAGTGGGCGCTCGGGCAGCGCAGCCGCGGGGTCACCGACGCCGAGCTCGACCGTCTCTTCGACGAAGGCGCCATCCTACGCACGCACGTGATGCGCCCTACCTGGCATTTCGTGCTTCCGGAAGACATCCGCACCCTCCTCCAGCTGACGGGGCGAAAGATCCGCCAGGGCCTCGCGGGCCGCTACAGGGAGCTCGAGATCGACGACGACGTGGCAGCACGCGCCCGCGAAGCCTTCGCTGCAGCGCTTGCAGGCGGTCGCCATCTCACGCGCCCGGAGCTCGGCGAGGTGCTGCGTTTGGCCGGCATCTCGCCTGAGGGTCAGCGCCTGCCCCACCTCCTGAGTCAGGCCGAGCTGGACGGCCTGATAATCAGCGGTCCGCGGCACGGTAAGCAGTTCACGTATGCGCTGCTGGAGGAGCGGGTTCCGAAGGCGCAGGTCCTCGATCGAACGGAGGCGCTGGCCGACCTCGCGCGGCGCTACTTTCGAAGCCACGGTCCCGCCCAGGTCCAGGACTTCGCCTGGTGGTCAGGCCTGACATTGGCCGAGTCGCGGTCGGGGATTGCGCTCTCTGGCTCGGCGCTGGAGCACCAATCCGTCGAGGGCAAGGACTACTGGTTCGACGCAGCGGCGAGCACAGCAGTTGCTCGGGGCGGTGCCGCGCACCTGCTGCCCAACTTCGACGAGTACTCGGTGGCCTACCGAGACCGGTCTGCGATGGTCGATGCTGGTCGTCCCATCGACGCGGGGCTGTTCGCCTTCGGCAGCATCCTCGCCAACGTCGTCACCATCGGAGGCCTGGTGCGCGGCTCATGGCGCAGGACACAGGTACGCGGTGGCGTGCGGGTCGAGATCCGCACGCTCGACCACCTCGCACCCCGCGAGGCCGCCGCAGTCGAAGAAGCCGGACGGCGAATGAGCCACTTCCTGGAGCGCCCGTTGGAGGTTGCCTGGCTCTAGGCTCACAGCGCAAGCCGATGTATTGTGAGCGCCGATGAAGATCGCGGTGGCTCAGTTCAGCTCCGGGATGGACAAGGCCGCAAACCTCGCACGAATCGCCTCCCTCATCGAACGCGCGGCAGACGCCGGGGCCCGAGTGGTCGTCTTCCCCGAAGCTGCGATGTGCGATTTCGGCCTCGCCACTGACGACCTTCGCGGCCTTGCCGAGGCGCTCGACGGTCGGTTTGTCCAGAGCCTGTCGGAGCTCGCTGCCCGGTTCGACATGACGGTGGTGGCCGGGATGTTCGAGTCGATCCCCGACGACCGCCTCATCTACAACTCGGCTGTAGTGGTGGACCCGGAACGAGGTCAGGTGGGGGTCTTCCGAAAACGCCATCTCTATGACGCTTTCGGGGAGGTCGAGTCTGAGAGGTTCCGTCCCGGCAGCGACGATCCATTGCTGGTGCACATCGATGGCTTCGTAGTCGCGGTGGTCATCTGCTATGACCTTCGATTTGCGAGCTTCATCGAGCGTGCCGGCGATTCCGGCGCCGACCTGCTGCTGGTGCCGGCTGCCTGGGTCGCCGGCCCGCTCAAAGAGGCACACCTGAGTGTCATCGCGCGTGCGCGCGCGCTCGACAACACCATGTATGTCGCGGTGGGCGGGCAGACCGGGGTCGGCTACACCGGCATGAGCGTGATCGTCGACCCGCTTGGAGTCGTGGTCGGCGGACTGGGCGAGCTCGATGGGGTCGCCGTCGCCGATGTTTCGCGCGAGCGCATCGATGCGGCGCGGGCCCGGCTTCCAGTCGTGGCCCAACGCCGCGCAGCGCCAGGCGGCGAGTCACGCGAGCCTCGCGTCAAGACGGCACCCGTCCGCTAGGCCGCGCAATCGTTCAGGTCTCCGTCCGCCGGAGGCCCGGACCCGTCGAGACCTAATTTGAAACCACGCTGAGACTGCCGGTGAGACCGGGTCCGCGCCAAGCTCCAGCCGTGATGAAGAAAAACTTAGCTGCCACGGCCTCGCTCTCGACCTTGTTGCTAGGTGCATGCGGCGCGGCCGTGCCAGCGGCGGTGGGTCACCCCACGATGTCACCAACCGCGATCGGAGCGTCTTCCCTGGCGTGCCGCCTGCCGGTGGCCGGATTCCTACCCCCGTCTCCAAAAGGCACGCCCGACAGCAGCGTGAACGCCGACGGCCAGTCCAACCAGAAGGGAACCGGCGGCTTTCTGAACATGCCCGCCGGCTCATTCACACCCGTCGTGGGCAGCGACACCTCTTATCTCGCAAGCGCGGGTGTATGGCTGCCCGTTCAATTCCAGGCGGTCTCGCCCGACCAGCGCTCTTACGTGCAAGCTCGCGCTCCGAGATCCTCCCCGACGCCCCCGACCACCAAGCTCTATCTCGTTGACGTCGGGTCGAGATCCGAGCGTCTCCTGTTCACCGCGCCTGAAGGCGACATGGCCTATGTGCTTGCCTATGTCACCGCCGGTGTCTACGTAGAGACGACGCCTTCAAGCGGTGGCGGCAAGTCCAACCTGGAGCTGATCGATCCGGCCACTGGCACCCACCGGCCCGTGCCCGGAGCTGAGCCTAAGAACGAAACCGCGTTGGCGTGGCTGAACGTGACTCAAGACACCGCTTGGGGGATGTTTATGACCAACGCCCAGCCGCCGACCTTCAAGCTGATGAAGCTAGGTCTCGCCGACGGGTCGCTGACCGCCTGGTATGACTCTCCTTCGCCCTTTTTGATGGTCGGGGTGGATTCGCGAAGTCGCCCGATTCTTGGTGCCCTGAACGGTGCCGCCATCACGAAGCTGCAGGTCCTCAGCGGCCCCAAGCAAGCCGCCAACCTCCCGGTGGATGGAGGCAACTTCCTTCCCGGCCAGGGGACGCCTGTGTCCGATCAGCACGGGATCTGGGTAGGCAGCGGCGATGGGAGCATCTGGCTGTACACGCCGCAGGGGACTTTCAAGAAGGTGGCCACAGTTACCCCACAACCCGGGGGAAACGGTCTCCCTTACGACCCTCACGCGTGGCGAAGCGTGGCAGGGCCGTGCGTCTGAATCGGCGCGGCCACTTGACAGATCGGGCTCCAAAGCCGCCTGGGTGAGCCTTGCCGAACACAGTGCAGGGCAGCGCTGCTCGCTGAGAAGCCGTGCACGACGACGATTCAAGGTGATTGCAAGGTCAAGGTCTGAAGCTGGTGTAGATTTCGTGCCGGCGTACTGGGGAGACCCCTCCGGCCGTCCGGCTTTCGACCTACTCAGGAGGTGACCCTCGGATGGCTCTTTGGACGCGGCGTCCGAGGGTCCTGACCACACCCAGGCTAGGACTGCTGCTGGCCATCGCATTGCTGGCTCCGCTCGCCATCTTCGCGATCGCGTCTCGGCCGGCCCCATCCAAACCCCGCCATGTCACGGCAGCGGCAGCCGGCCCAATCGGAACGGGCTGGCAGAAGTACGACTTGATCACGTCGCCGGGTGATTGGAACCAATCGGCGAACGGGGCCCCGGACATCATCGCCCGAAACGCATCGGACGGGACACTTTGGCTTTTCACAGGCGATGGGCGGGGCGGGTACAAGGGACCGACGCACATCGCTTCCGGCTGGGGCATCTACACGATTGTCCTGGGTCCTGCCGACTTCCGGGGACACCGGTTGCCAAATGACCTGATGGCCGTCAGGAACGATGGGTATTTGATCTTGTTTCCAAACCTCGGACACGGAGTCTTTGGACAGGCTGTCTCTTTGGGCCCGGGTTGGGGCGGATTTGATTCGGTATTGGCCGCCGGCGACTTCGACGGAGACGGGACTCCGGACATCATCGTCCGCAACGCTGCTGACGGCTTGCTGACGCTCTATCGAGGCAACGGGCACGGCGGCTTCTCCGGTCACAGCCTCATCTCGTCGGTCAGCTTCTCCGGGTATTCGTTGCTTGCCGCCCCAGGCGATTGGGACAACGATGGCTACCCGGACCTGGTTGGACGGAGCGCAGACGGGACGCTGTGTCTGTTTCGCGGTAATGGTCGCGGCGGTCTTCAGAACACGTCCTGCATTCCGATCGGGACTGGATGGGGCGCGTTCGACACTATCGTCACCCCAGGCATGTGGGATCAGGACAACCAGGTCGACATGCTCGCGCGCACGCCTAACGGGAGCCTCTGGCTGGCAACGGGTGGCGGGATCTCCGGCTACACCGATCCCATGAGCCTCACCCAGTGCTCAACCATCAATCTCTACATCAGCTCTCAGGCGCCGCGCTACAGCATCAATTTCGAAAGATTCGGCCCCGCGGACCCCCAGAGCGTGGCGACTATGTCTCAGTCCAACGGCCAGATTCAGGCCATCACAGCCAACGCCGCCAGGGAGGGTGCCAATTGGCAGCAGTCGGCTGCGTTCTCCGATACATGCTCCTGGAGCTCGGGACTGTATGCAGCCCAGCTGGCGACGACAGCCCCGATCGGGGCGACAGGAGCCTGGGTGAGCTATACCGCGTACGTCACGTTCGTGGTGCGACCATTGTCACCTCCTGCGACGAGGCAGCTGCTCGTGGTGGCGTCGACGAACACGTGGGCCGCCTACAACGACTGGCCCCAGGGCGGAAGCTTTTACTCTCCAGGCCGGCCGACCCAGGTGAGCTATCTGAGGCCAGACCCTGCTGCCAGCCCCCTCTTCGAAGGGAGCCACCTGGCCGGGGGAGAGATGCAGGTCCTCAGGTGGCTCACGGCCCACAACTTCAGCTATCAGGTGGTCACCGACGTCGACCTCAATGACAGCCCCTCGACACTGTCCACCGCCAACTATTACGCGGTCCTTCTGAACACCCACAGCGAGTACTGGACCGATCCCATGTACAACGCGTTGGCGCGATACCTGCAGAACGGGGGCAGCGTCCTCTCTCTGTCCGGAAACACCATGTACCGAAAGGAGAACCTTACGAAGCCGTCGCAAGGGGCGCATTGGAGCAGCCTGCTCCAGGGCGGCGTCCATCCGATTCGAAACGCATATGCAGTCGGCAATCTCCTCGGGTTGACCTTTCACGAGACCATCGACACATGCGCCCCTTATCAGGTTCTTCAGCCCACCTCCTGGCTGATGGCCGGCGTCTCTACCCGAACGATCGGACCTGATGGAAAGACCTGGCCGACCGGGTGTTACTTGAACTCGCCCGGCGTCGGCGCTGGGGCGTCGGGGTGGGAAATCGATCTGCGGCTTCCGTTTCTCCTCAACCGGCATTACCAGATCGTCGCAGCCGGCACCAATCCTGAAATGGGAGCGGACCTTGCCTGGTACATGAGGCGCGATGGCGGCCAGACGGTGAATGTTGGATCCATCTCCTTCGGAAACAGCCTGTCGATCGACGCAAATCTGTCACGGATCGTGGTCAATGCCCTCACCAACTTTCAGCAGTTCACCGACGCCGGCCAGACATCGTTTGGCGGGCTGATCGCGCCAGGAGACTGGGACGGAGATGGATACCCCGACCTCTTCGCCCGACGTGGCGACAACCTGTACATGTTCAAAGGCAACGGGCTTGGCGGTTGGATGGGTTCGAGGCTGGCAGGCCGCGGCTGGGCTCAGTTCAACCTGATCGCCCCCGCGGGAAGTTGGATGCGCCACCTCCGGCCGGACCTGTTTGCGCGAAAAGCATCGAACGGCGCCCTCTTTGCCGCGCCGAACAACGGCTCCGGAGGCTTCGGCCGCTTCATCCAGATAGGCCCGACCGTCAACTGGTCGAGCTATGACACCATCACAGGGGTTGGGGATTGGAATGGCGACGGCATCCCTGATCTCATCGCGCGAACGCCGGCCGGTTCCTTGTATCTCTTTAGAGGAACGGGAAACGGTCAGGTTGATCCGACCCCTCAGCTGCTTGCCACCGGTTGGGATTCCTTCGATCAGATAATCGCCCCGGTGGATTGGAACGGCGACGGCTTGCCGGACCTGATCGCGCGCAAGCCAGATGGCACAATGTGGATCGCGCTGGGGCGCGCCGATCACACGCTGGTCACGCCGGTTCAGATGCCGCACACGGATGGCTGGGATCAGTACTCGACCATCGTCGGTGGAGGGGCGTGGAGCAGCGGGAGCCACCAAGACCTATTGGCGCGCAAGGCAGACGGGACCGTTTGGGTGGTCATCGGCACAGGCGCAACAGAATTTTCCGGTTCGTTCCAGACAGCCGCCGGGTGGAACGAATTCTCCTGAGGCCGCTCAACCCCGAACGAGCCACACTCAGGGGAGATTCAGCGCCTTTCCGTTCAGGCTTGCAGTCAACGTGGTCGGCACCGGGGCCCGGAAAGTCTGGGCTGCATGGCAGGCACGTTCAGCGTGTGCGATCAGCTGCGTCACGCTGGACTCCGGCGCCGACGTCTCAACCTTCAGGTCGAAAGTCACCTGCTGGAAAGCGCCAGGTGGGCCGCCGAGGTCGTACTTGTCGGCGACGCTAAACGTGGCCCGCACGTCTATATCAGCTTCTTCGATCGGTACTTCGTAGAGAGGCGAAAACTTCGCCAGCTGAGTGAGCAGTCAAAAGGCGGCGCCGGCCACAAGGTATTGGAGAGGTGCAGGCGCAGAGTCCTCCCCACCGCGCTCGAGAGGTTCGTCCGATTCCAGCTGAAAACGTCCCACGCGCCCAACCATGTGCAGGTCCTTGTCGATGTGCGCCACGGCGCGCTGCGTGAGGACAGGTGCGCGACCGACGCTTTCGCGGACCTCGCCGTACGCCTTTCGCATCTTGGCGAGGTCGACCCGGATTGGTTTGCCCCTCACGTCACGCCCTCCTCAGCCGAGCTGCCGCGAGCCGGGCACGCTCCATTCGTTGGTTCGCGGCCTTGGTCAGCGCTCCACCGGTGAAGTGTGGAGCGCGCCCTCCGCGGCGAGCTGTGGGAGCTGCCGCGCATACCTGATGGTCAAGACCGCGCCCGCCGCAATCCCGAGGGCCACTATCCCGTGCAGCGACGCGATGATGCCGGAGCCGTTGCCGAACGCGTTGTGAATCGGCACCATTATCGAGCTCACCATATCGCGCACGAACTGCGGTTCTGCCGAGATCGTCGAACCCGGGAACTGCAGACGCGCCAGGCCGACCTGGGCCGAGATCAGGATGAACTGCAGCACGCCCCACTCGATCGCGCGCCGCGGCAGCCGGCCGACGAGGGCGATCACGATCAGGACGACTGACAGGCCATGCAGGCCAAGGCCGAGCCACATGTGGGGCGAGAACCCCAGGTTGGAGAAGGAACCGGCGGCGGCGAAGTAAAACTGCACCGGAATCAGGACCGCGAAGAGCCACGCAGCGGCCAGGTAAAGACGAGCAAGCATGAGTACGAACCTCCCCTCCCGAATCTGTTATGCGATGCGCAAGGCTAGCATCCAACAAGCCGCAATTGATCCGGACAACTACGTAATAACTACTTAGTCCGCTCGGCGGAACCCTCGAGCTCCGTCCGCCAGAGGGTGAGCTGCAGCCGCGAGTTGAGGCCGAGCTTGATAAGGACGTTCTGGACGTGCGTCTCAGCCGTCCTCACGGAGATGAAGAGACGGGCCGCAATGGCCTTGTTGCTGAGACCCTCTGCGACAAGATCCGCCACCTGCTTCTCCCGGCGGCTGAGCACAGCTTGCTCGGGGCCGCCGCGCGCTGCCGAGGTCGCGGTCGGCAGTTTCTCTTCGAGCGCGTACCGGATCGCCTCCTTCAAGGTCATCTCGCTTCCCCGTTGAAGGGCCTTTTGACACGCGCCGGCGCCAAGCCGACTCTCGATCGTCTCCAGAGCGCGAACGCGTTCCGGCTTCCAGCTGGCCGATGACGACGCCCCGACAGAAGCCCAGATCTTGTCGGCCGCACCCAGCAGTCGCGCCGCCCGCTCGGTCGCATCCTGACCCTCGGCCGCGATCCAGCTGAGGAGCTCGAGGGCGCTCGCGATCCCACGCCAGTCGTCGTTGTCCCTTGCCAGGCTGAGGCTGGTGGTCACATGCTCCTGCGCCTGTCGCCGATCTCCGCGGATCCAGGCAGCCGCCCCCAGCATGCGCAGGGCCCAGCACCTTCGCCAGTCGTCACCTGCTTCTTCGCTGAGCCGTAGGGCCTCCTCCAGCAGCCGGACCGCTTCGTTCGGCTGCCTGGCCCAGTTCATGAGGCTGGCCATGTATTCCACGTAGCTCCGATGGACTCGGTCGCCCGGCTTTCGGTGGAAGACCAGGACCTCCTCCAACAATTCGATTGACCGTGCTCGGGAGTCGGTCTCGGCGGCCACTATCGCCAGCTCGGCCTTGGCGAGCCCGATCGACTCCATGTCGCCCAGGCGCTCGCCCGAACCGACAGCCTCGTCAAGGAAATGGCGGGCAGCCGGGTAGTCGCCCTGCACGCGGCAGAGGACGCCGGCGGTGAGCAGGGCCGACGTCCGTGAAAGCGTGGGCTCGGAGTCCGCGGCGAGCAGGACCGTCAGCCAGTGGCGTCCCTCCCCGACATGTCCGCGGGCGGACCAGTACATCCAGAGGGATGAGGCGAGCTGAAGGCCTGTCTGTGCCTGTCCCGGTTCGCTCAGGCAGAACTCGAGCGCCAACCTCAGGTTGTCGTGCTCGACGTGCAGGCGATCAAGCCACTCGACATTGCCCCGCCCCAACCATGAGCCGGCTGCCTCAGTCGCCAATCGCAGATACCAGTCGCGATGCTTCCGCCTCGTCTCCCGTTCCTCGCCTGCTTGCATGAGCTGCTCGCGCCCGAACTGGCGAAGCGTCTCCCCCATCCGGTAGACCGGGCGGCGGTTTCGTCGTTCTTCAAAGACCAGGATCGAGCGGTCGACAAGTCCGGTTACAAGGTCGAGAACAAAGGCAGCGGATCCACCAGGGGAAGGTTCTACCGCTTCCGCCGCGGCCAGCTCGAAAGTGGGATTGAAGACCGACAGGCGGCGCCAGGCGCCGCGCTCTTCGAGACCCAGCAAGCCATAGCTCCATTCGATCGTGGCGCGAAGGGTTTGTTGACGCGAAGGAACGGAACGGACTCCTGTCGACAGCAGCCGGAATCGATCATCGAGACGCTCCAGGATTTGCTCCAGCGTCATCGACCGGAGGCGGGCGGCCGCAAGCTCGATTGCAAGCGGGATGCCATCCAGCCGGCGGCACAGCAGTACCACGTTCGCCATGTTGGCCGGAGTGACCGTGAAACCACGACGCGCTTCTGCGGCGCGTGTGGCGAAGAGCCTCACCGCCTCGAAACGCATCAGGAATTCCCGGCCCACGGCCGCATCCTCATCGGGCACTGAGAGAGAGGGCACGCGGAATACGACCTCTCCCGGGAGCCCAAGGACCTGACGGCTGGTGGCAAGGATTTTCAGCTGCGGGCAAGCACGAAGCAGGGAGGCGGTCAGCCCTGCTACGGCGTCGACGACGTGCTCGCAGTTGTCGAGGACCAGCAACATCTGCCTCGGACCGATGTGGGCGCCCAGGGCATCCGCCGACCAATGGCCGGTGTCGTCGCGCAGGCCGAGCGCGCCTGCGATCGCGTCGGTGCAGAGAGCGGGCTCTTCGAGGGCCGAGAGCTCAACCAACCGAACCCCGTCGCGAAACTTGCGAGCGGCATCTTGCGCTGCCCGCAGCGCCAGCCGCGTCTTGCCGACTCCGCCGGTGCCGGTCAGCGTCAGGAGGCGCGCACCAGCCAGCAGGCTTTTGACCTCGCCCAGCTCCCCACGCCGGCCGACGAAGCTGGTCAGCTCGCCAGGAATGTCAGCCGGAACACGTTCCGCGACCACCCTTCTCGGGGCGTTTTGAGCGCGCTGCCTCATGTTGACGAGCATGACTCCGGTGCCGGGCGTGGATACATCATCAGCGCCGTGCTCAGGCCGGCGCGAAACACCTTAACCCCCAGCCGCGAAGTCGACTTGGCCGGCGCCTCCAGATTTGAGGTCGGGGCATTGTGGTCCCACAGCAAGGCATCGCTGGGGTTAGTGCTCCGCCCCGGGCCACCGGTCGCGAATGTCGCGAACGGCCACCCGAGGCGGATTCAAGCCGGGAGTCGCTTAGCGGGTCGCCTCGACCTTGGTGTTGGTGTGGACGACTTCTCCGTCGTTCCACTCCGGTTCGCCAGCGAGCAGCTCCTTCATCTGGTTGAAGCGCTTGTCCTGGTCAGGTGAATCCGCGAACTTCCTGTACGCGTCCCTGCTCTCGTAGATCGTAGCGACGATGTGCGTGTTCGGGTCCGCATCTGTCTTGAACACGTAAGTCGCGACGTGCCCGGCGGGATTGACCCCTTCCATAAAGGTCTTGATCTTCTCTTCGGCACCAGGCTTCAGCTTCATCTTGGCTACGGTTCCGTACACGGCAATCTCCTCGCCCATAGGCAACCCCCTGCGGGGGGCTCAGACGTCCGACGGCAAAGTGGGTCGCCCTTTCGGGCGTCCTCATCTCGACTCTACGCGGACGGGAGGACGAGTGCCTAACGAAGGTTGGGGGTTGGTGACCGATTACCGGCTGGCTACTTGTCATTGCCTGGAGCGAGCGGCCATCTTGGCGGCATTGGAGACGACTTCGGCCATCGCCTCGATGAACTCAGGCCGGGAGTTGAAGGAGGCCGTCCTTCGGATCGCGATCTTGTGCGCCTGGGCGAAACTCTGGGCTTCGACGTCGAGGTCGTACAGGATTTCCAGATGGTCGGCGACAAAGCCGATCGGGCACACGAGCACATCGCCGGCGCCGGACCGCTCGATCGCCGAAAGCAGGTCGGGTCCGAGCCATGACTCACCGGTTGTGCTCGCGGACTGAAAGGCAAATTCCCAATCCGGCAGCTTGATCCCCGCCTCGACCAGATTGCAGCTCTCAAGCAGCCGGTCCACGTAGCCGTCGCCCTCAGCCACGATCCGAGCCGGAAGGCTGTGGGCGGTGAAAAACAGCCGTTCCGGCCAGGATTTCGCGAGACTCTCCGAGAGCAACCCCCGCACGGCGCGAATGAACGCCGGGTGGTTGTGGAACCCGCGCACGAACACCAGTTCGCCATGCCACGACTCCTCGAGCGCGTGCTGGTACGCGCCCAGGCTCATTTCGGCGAAATGAGGTGCGAGCGGCAGACCGATCAGCCGCTCCACCCCGGCTCTCTCGGCCTGCGCGGCGCCGTCGGACACGAAAGGCGCCGCGTGCTTCATGCCGACGAATGCGGGCAGGCCGAGTCTCTCGCCGATCGCGTTGGCCTGCGCCCGGGTGATCGCCGTCAAGGGTGAGCCTCCGATGACCCTGTAGCGTCCTTTCAGCTCCTCCAGCGCATCCGCTGAAGGTTTCCGTCCGCCGCGGATGTGTGTGTAGTAATCCTCGATGTGCGCCTCGCTCTCCGGGCTGCCATACGCCATGCACAGGACCCCGGTTGCCGGCTCAGGCGACACGCGCGACCTGCCATTCGTGCACTGTCTCGATCAGGAGCTGGAGGCTTTCAAGGGGGGTCGACGGCAGGACCCCGTGCCCCAGGTTGAAGATGTGGCCAGGCTTCCCACCGGCTCGACGGAGCACTGCGCTTGCGCGTTCCTTTACCAGCTCAGGCGGCCCGAGCAGCACCGCAGGATCAAGGTTGCCCTGGATTCCACGATCGTGGCCGATCCTTGCCCAACCCACGTCGAGCGGGACGCGCCAGTCTAGCGACACCACGTCCGGGCCGGCGGACGCGATGGACTCGAGCAGGGCCGCGGTGTCCGTCCCGAAGTGGATGCGCGGGACGTCGAGAGGTCGCAGCGCCTCGAGGATCGTCCGGGTGTGCTGTAGCACCCTGGCCTCATAGTCCTCGAGCGCGAGCGCGCCGACCCATGAGTCGAAGAGCTGAACCGCCTTTACGCCGGCGGCGACCTGCGCTTTGAGGTAGCCCGCCATGGTCGCCGACAGCTTCGCGAGCAGCCTGTCGAAGACCGCAGGCTCCGAGTACATGAACTCCTTCACCCTGGCGAAGTCACGGCTCGGCCTTCCTTCTATCAGGTAGCTTGCCAGCGTGAATGGAGCACCGGAGAAACCGATGACGGGGACCGGCGACTGTGCCACGACGTTGCGAATCGCCGTGATGACTTGAGGTGCCGCCTCTTCGCCCAACGGCACGATCAGGCGGTCGACGTCGGCTCCCGAGGAGATGGGCCGGGCGATGACGGGTCCGACGTTCTCCACCAGCTCGAACTCGACGCCCATCCCGCGGAGCGGCAGCATGATGTCTGCGAACATCACGGCCGCATCAACTCCCAGGCGGCGCACAGGCTGCAAGGTGACCTCGGCGCACAGCTCGGGTTGGGCGACGATGTCAACCAGGCTCCAGCGTTCGCGCAGCTTGCGGTACTCGGGCAGCGAGCGACCGGCCTGGCGCATCAGCCAGATCGGTGTCACGTCAACAGACCGGTGCCTCGCGGCATCGAGAAAGCGACTCACCCGGCGCCGTCCATCGCACCCAGCAAGGCGGTGATCTGCTCGATCGGCCGGTGGACTCCTGTGAGGATCGGCGTGTCGCGAACCGTCGACCTGCGGCTTTCGGTTCCGCGCAGCGCGCGCACCAGCTCGCCGAACTTGGGCAGGTCATCCGTCTCGTAAGCCACCAAGAAATCCATGTCGTCGAGACCGAAGCTGTTGGCCAGCAGCTGCCGGACCTCGGGGTATTCGTGCCCGACGCGCATGTGCTCGTTCATGATCCCCTGGCGCGCCTCGCGTCCGAGCAAATACCAATCGCTGCTCTTTGTGAAGGGATACACGATCAGATAACGGGAACGTTCGCCGCTGAAGAGCGACTGTTCCTGTGGCGTGGGCTTCTTAACGTAATTCGAGGGCTGGATGATGCCCAGGAAGCTCTCCTTCACGTGCATCCACCGGCCCATGCCCGAGCGGAGCACCATCGCTGACCTTTCCTCGAGCGACTCCAGCGTCGGTCCCAGGCTCCACAGGAGCAGGTCGGCGCCGGGTTGCAGTCCGACCATCGAGTAGCAGTGGGTGGTCAGACCTGATTCCATGCGGATCGCGGCGATGAGCTCGTCGGCGGTCTGGCAGCGTTCTGCGACCGGAAGACGGCGCCAGCCCGCCTCGAGGCCAAGGGCGAGCGCGTGGACGAATGGGCTGTCGCTCATCTCGATTCGCTCAGCCATGCGGCTGCATCAGCCGCGAAGTAGGTGACGATGATGTCCGCCCCCGCACGCCGAATCGCCGTCAACGACTCGAAGACAGCACCGCGCCGGTCAATCCAACCGCGCTCGGCAGCTGCTTCGATCATGGCCGCCTCCCCACTCACCTGGTACGCGGCCAGCGGCAAGTCAAAACGATCCCTGGCCCGCGCGAGCAGGTCAAGCGAGGTGATCGCCGGCTTGGCCATCAGGACGTCCGCTCCCTCCTGTGCATCGAGCTCCATCTCGCGCATGGCCTCACGGCCGTTCGCCGGATCCATCTGATAGGACTTGCGATCGCCGAAGCTCGGCGCCGAGCCGGCCGCCTCTCTGAACGGTCCATATAAAACAGATGCCTGCTTCGACGCGTAAGCGATGATGGCGGTGCCGGTGAATCCAGCGGCGTCGAGGCCCGATCGAAGCGCGGCCACCTGGCCGTCCATCATCGCGCTCGGAGCCACGATGTCCGTTCCGGATTCCGCATAAACGACCGCGGCACCCGCCAGCAGCGGCAGCGTCGCGTCGTTGTCGATTCGATCGCCGTCCAGCACGCCGCAGTGCCCGTGGGTCGTGTACTCGCACAGGCAGACATCCGCGGCCAGCACCATCGGCAGCTTCTCCGCCTTGAGCAAGCGCAGGGTTTCAGGTACCGGGCCCTTTTCGTCGGCAGCCCCTTCGCCGCGAGAGTCCTTTGAATCCGGTATGCCGAAGAGCAGCACCCCCCCCACCCCGAGGATGGCCAGCCTGTGCGCCTCGGCGACGGCAAGGTCGGGACTCAGCCTCGCGTGACCCTTGAGCGAGGAGATGTCCTCCCGCCGGCGCCTGCCCGAAACCACGAATATCGGCGCCACGAGCTGAGCTGCGTCGAGTCGTGTCTCTCGGAACAGAGCCCTCAGCGCGGAGCTGGCGCGTAGCCGCCGAAGTCGATCGGCTTCGGGGACGGGCACGCTCCGGGTGCGAATCAGCTCACGCATTGTTTTCGACCTCCAGTGGTAAGACGCGGGCAACGGCAGTCACAAGGCCGTTGGCATTCTGGGTTTCGGCCTCCGCAAGCACCTTGAAGCCGAGCTCGAAAGCGCTGGCCGTCGTGCGCGGCCCGATGGTGATGGCAGGCAGGTCCACGCCGCCACCCAGGGTGACGTATCCGCGAACTGCGGACCCGGAGGCGAAGAGCACCGCCCTCAAATCCGGATCTCCAAGCGCTGTCATGAGCAGCTCGGCCGACGCAGCCGGCGCCTCAACTGTGCGGTACGCGATGACCTCGTCGACCGCTGCGCCTCGCTCTCGCAAACGGTCAGGCAGATCGGCGCAGGCAGCCGAAGCTCGGACCAACGCAACACGCTTGCCGCTGACGTCGGGAAGGGTATCGCCGAGATCCCGGCCGTCGGCATGCTCCGGCACGTATGCGGGTTCGACACCACGAGCTCGAAGAGCGCGCGCCGTCTCGGGCCCGACCGCAGCGAACCGAGGGCCGTCCGGCAGCTCGGCAAGGGCGTCCACACCGCGGGCGCTCGTGAGCACGATCCAGTCATAGCCCGCAAGCGACTGCCGGCTCAGGCCGGCCGGCTCTGTTTGCATCGTCGGCACTGCGTGTACCCGGTACCCGCGCTGCCTCAACTCCTGCACCAAGACGTCGGACCGCCCGCGCGGCCGCGTGACCAGGACGGCGATCATCTCAGCACCACTTTCTCGACCAACCGCCGCCCAAGGCCTGCGGCGAGGACCCGCGCTACGGTCCGGTTCCCGTTCACTCGTTCGACAAGCCGGTCCGTGCCGTCGCTGCTGACCCCTGCGCCAAGCAGGGTGAAGGCTTCACCGTTGACGGAGGCCAACGCTCCGACTGGGGCTCGGCACGTGCCGCCTGTCGCCCGCAAGACCTCCCGTTCCGCCTCGACCGCCAGGCGAATGTCCTGGTCGTCGATCCCGGAAACGAGTTCGAGCATCCGCGCGTCCGTCCGGCGAAGCTGCACGGCCAGGGCACCCTGCCCGGGAGCCGGTGCCACGATATCGGGGTCGAGGCGCTGATCGATCCGCGCCTCCTTACCCAGGCGCTCGATTCCCGCCACCGCCAGCACGATCCCGTCGACCTCGCCATCGTCAAGGCGCCGAAGGCGCGTCTCCACGTTGCCGTGAAGGGGCACCATCTTCAAATCTGGGCGGCTCGCCAGGAGAAAGCCGGTGCGCCGCGGGCTGTCAGTTCCGACGACCGACCCCCCGGCCAGCGATTCCAGGGACGCTCCACCGTGCCGGGTGATCAAGGCGTCGCAAGGATCCGCGCGTTCGGGATAAGCCGCTATCAGGAGGTCGGGCTCCTCCTCGAGTGGAACATCCTTGGCGCTGTGCACGGCGATATCGATCTCGCCGGCAATTAGCGCTCGGCCGATCGCCGCCACGAAAACACCCTCTCCTATTGACATGTCGATTGGCCGCACATCGCCTTCCGTCACGATCGGCACGAGCTCGACCGCATGGCCCGCCTCGCGCAGCCGCCGCGCCACGAGCTCGCTCTGCACGAGCGCGAGCTTCGACCCACGTGTGCCGAGCCGGATGGTCATGCCCGCTCGGCCGAATAGCCGCTGGTGAGAGTCACGAGGAGGCGGTCGACAGCACCTTCGCCTTCGACCAGCAGCGCCGTGGCTTCGCGAGTGTCCAGGCGTCGGCGCCGGGCGATTGCCGCCAGCTCGCCTATGAACGCGCCGCGAAATCGAACGAAGGCCTCGAGGGTGGCCGAAAGGCTTGCACCCAGGCCGGCGGCGCGGCGGCCGTACTCGGCAGCCTCCGCCTCAGCCTCTGCGAGCTTGCCTGATTCGCCGGACGCGGTGTCGTTCAGATGGTCCAGCAGCAGCACCAGCAGGCGGCGGCCCCGCTGTCCCAGCTCGGCCCGTTCGGCTTCGGTCAAGACGGCGAGGCCAGGATCGTTGGCCGGGCGGCCCGTGCGCTGGGTCCGAAGGTAGACACGCGCCACACGCGAAGCGCTCGCCCCAAGCCCCGTCAACATCGGCCGGCGCCGGCGCGCCCGCGGCACCAGCGACTCGATTGCGGTGCGAGGAAAGCGACGGTGACCCCCCGGTGTGACGAAGGCGGCGATGTCGCCCTGGTCAGCCCACCGGCGCAGGGTTCCAGGGGTGATGCCGAGGAGCCTGCTTGCCTCCCCCAGGCGAAGCCACGGAGAGCCGGTACGTGCTGCCACAGTCCTCACCCAGACGAATTATGGCGAAAACTACCTAAAGCTATCGATGCGCGGCGTGGCGTCCCCATCGAGAGTCGCTGCCATCAAAGGCTCGATGACGTAATACACAGCCAGGGCCGCGTAGATGAGAAGGGCGATGCGCGCGTCGATCAAGGCAACTCCCGTCCCGACGGCATACATGACGAGGCCGATTGAGAACCGGACCTGCTGCATGAAGGTGAGTCGCTGCTGCCCCGCCATCAGGCCGCGTGCTGTCGCGTAGTAGTTGAGGATGCTGAAACTCAGCCCCATCAGGATCATGGCCACGCCGTATGCAGCGGCGGCGACGTGGGCGTCCGCGCCCCCGGACTGGAGATACTGAGCCAGGACCTTGGTCGGAAACGGGATCAGGGCGACGAACAGCAGGAGGATCAGGTTCAGAAAGAGGAGACCCCTGTCGACACGTTCGAGGCGTTCGAGGACGGCGTGGTGGTTGACCCAGATGATGCCGATGGTTAGGAAGCTGGTCGCGTAAGCCGCGTAAGCGGGCCACTGGTGAAGCAAACCCTCCAGCAACGACGAGCCCGTCTTGGGGACCCCGAGGTCCAGGACGAGGAGCGTGGCCGCGATCGCGAAGATCCCGTCGCTGAAGGCCTCCAGCCTTGCCTTGCTGCGCATGCTCGCCGCTAGCCTAGCCCCGTCCTGGTGGAAATCTGCTACTCGTAACGCAAGGCTTCGGCGGGGGCGACGCGGGATGCAGCGCGAGCCGGCAGGTAGGTCGTCAGCAGCGTGGCGACGTACGCGCCGGCCAGGATCAGACCGATCTCCGGCAGCGGCACATGGAAATCAACTGTGCCAAACGTCTTGTCGGTCACAAAGAAGCGATACGACTCCAACACACCCACAAGCGCGCCGACGACGAGGCCGAGAATTGCGATGAGGCTCGACTCCATCAGGAATGACCGCTGCACGAGGGAACGGCGGTAGCCGAGCGCCCGAAGCATCCCGATCTGCTGCCATCGCTCGACCACCGCGCGGGTGCTGATCACGCCCAGTCCAGCGATGCCGACGATCAGACCGAGAGCGAGGAAGCCGCTAACCAGGTTGAGCAGCGTCAGGATGCTGCTCAGCTGGAGGGCCAGCTGGTCGGCCACGATCACCGGCTCCAGCTGGTCTCTCACCAGCATCCTGCCGAGGTCGAGGCGCGCCTTGTTCGAATCCACTCCGGGATTGAGCGCGAAGTAGTATCCGGTCGGCGAGAGCGGCCGGAGCGAAGTGCCGAGCGCGCTTGACGGAGGCCCGCTCGAAGTTGGGCCTGACGAAGCAGGTGCAGCGAAGAACCCGCTGTCCATGGCAGTGCGTGTGGAGACGTAAACGCCGCTCCAGTAAGGTCGGGTCATGAAGCCGATCACGGTCAGAGTCCACGTCTTGGTCGATGTACCGATCGCTGTGCTTGGAGTGGTCACCTGGACCTGAAACGGCTGGAATGACGCGTCAGTTGGCTTGATGCCGACGACGATCGCAGGGTTGCCGCCGAACGAGTCCAGGTTCGACGCATCGATCACCGCGAAGCCGTTGCCGTCACGCACCGCCTCCCACACGGACCGGTCCGACACGTAGCCGGCAGCCTTCGGCTGAATTGCGTAGCCGGTGGTGGTGAGATACCCGTCATCGACCACGTGCAGCAAGCTGCCCTCGAACTGGCCCTGCCGACGCGAATCGACTGTACCGTTCGCCCTGACCTGGTGCAGGTTGACAGACAGGCCGACGTTCTCCCAACCAACACCTCTGATCTCACTCGCAACAACTGGATCGACTCGGACGAGAGCGGAGGCATCGGCTGGAAAGACCGTCTTGTCAGTCGTCTGGAAGCTCTGGTCGGGCGATCCCGCGACGACCTTCCAGCCGCCGGAGGCGACGTCGGCCTGTCCAAAGTTCTGTGTCAGAACGTCTTTGAACACGGCCATGTACACGATCATGAACGTGACGATTGCGAACATCGCCACCGCCATCCCCGTGCGGAACTTGGTCGCCATCGGGTAAGCCATGCTCGTTCGCGTGATCGGCGCCAGTGCGCCGATGCGACCCGTGAAGAACATCACGCCGCGAATCAGAAGATCGCTGTTGTACATAACGAGCCAGATCGCGCCGAGCAGAACCATCAGTGCGGTAAGGGCAAACACCTCCGGCCCGCCGGTGAGCTTCTTCAGCTGCACGGCATCGGCGATGTGGAGCAGGTCCTCGACCCGTCCAAACGGCCGCGCCCAATACACGAGCAGGCCGAGGGCGGCGGCTGTAAAGCCGATACGGCCGGCCACCAGCTGGCGCATGTGCGCGGCCGTCAGGATCCACCTGATCAAGAGGCCGGAACCGACGATGACAAGGGAAACCCCGGCTGTGTAGACGATCTCGGAATGGTTGTTGAGGCTGAGCACAATCAACAGCCCACCGAGCGCGATTGTCATCGGCCCGCGCCGGAACAGCGCCCACCAGAAAGTCTTGATCGAGCCAAGGATCCCGAGCGTGATCCGGTTGAGAAACACGAGCGGATGCCCGTGGCGAAGCTGCTTGATCCCCGCCCACGCGACACGGAAGGGGGCGGTGAACATGCTGAGCATGCCTTCGTCGCGGTGCTCGCTTTCGTCGAGGTCCCGGATGGCCGCAACGATATTGAGCCGGCTGACACGGTAAGCGGAGAAGGCGACGACGATGAAGGTCAGCAAGATGCCCAGGCAGACGGCGACGACGAGGCTGGTCCACTCGACGTGATATTGAAGATCGAGGCCCTTGTAGAAGCCTGTGAAGATGCCCGAGAGGACGCGGATCATGAGCATGCCCACGAGCACTCCGAGCAGGACCCCAATCACGCTGGCCGCCAGCGTGTAAGCGGTGCCTTCGAAGAGAAACATCTCCGTCAGGTGCCTGCGCTTGAGCCCGACCGCTCGGCTCATGCCCATCTCAGCCCGTCGCTCGGCCGCGAGCATCACGAAAATCAGGAAGATCAGGAGCACGCCGACTGCAATCGAGAAGAAGCTGACGCCGAGCAGCGCGCCGGTGGCGAACTGACCGCCCACCTGGCCGAACGTCACTGCGTCTGCCTTGTAGGCGCTGAATTGGTATAGGTCGAGGCGGCCCGCGATTTGGTTGAACTGTGAAAGCTGCTTCGGGGCGATCGCCGCGATCGCGCGACCGAGCGCTTTCTGCAAGCCGGGGTTGCCGACCATCGAACGAAACTTGGGACTGACATCAGCCAGCGCGACCTCTGCGAAAAGGCTGGCGATGGTGCCGCGAGTCGGGTCGGAGGGCGGTAACGATGAGGCGAGCTGTAAGAGCGGGGCCCTAACATCCGGACGGGCCAGCAGCACCTTGATCTCGGCGGCTGCGGCGCTGTCGACCTGGAGCGAGTCGACCCTCTCCCTGAAGGCATCCTGGGCAGCACGCAGCGTGTCGGTACTCGCAGATTTCGGCACCGAAGCCGTCACGGCAGTGGAGAGGAACTGCACCACGAACTGGTCGCCGACCAGCGCTTTGAACTCATCTGTCACCGTGGGCTGATTCAGCTCCACGAGCAGGCGGCGGCTGAGGTCCTGGGTCGGGTCAAGAAAGCTGGCCGTGTCATGGATCACCTTGATCTGAGCCTTGATGATCGGGGTGTTGAGATAGGTCCAGAGCTCCGCGGCCGCTTGCTGGTCCGTGAAGGCTGACCGCAGCCGCCGCGTGATCTCGCTGCCGGTGATCCCGCCCGGACCAAGGTCGTCGAGGCCGCCGGAGCCGAAGTTGTGCAGCAGGATCAGGTTGGATGAGCCGGGACGCTGCTCGATCGTTCGCATCACCTCGAGCGGCATCAAGACCGAGTTCACGATCGGCCCGTGGCCGGCAATGCTCGGGTTGATCTCCGTGTCGAGGACGTCGCGAACCGTCACCGGTGCGAGATGCCCATCCACGAACAGCTGGAGCCTGTCTCCGCCGTGGCCGTTCAGCTGGTCGGCCAGGGACTTGCCTATGTAGACCTCATTTGGGCCCAGGGCTGCCACGTCAAGTTTTGTGCCGGCCCGGCTGCGCAGCGCGCCCCACACCGTGCCGAAGTCGAGCGGCACGCCGAAAATCGCCACGTTCTTGGAAGAAGACTGGTTCGTCGTGTTGTCGACCATCGAACCCGCAGCGACGATCACGCCGACCGCCGTGTCGATATTGGGATCCGTCTTCGAGCGGGCGATGACATCAGCGGTCTGGGCCGAGCTGAAGAAGTCGGTATCGCTCGTCGATGCTCCCTGGGGGCTGAAGTCAGCATGGCGTGTGAAGGCTTCGTCGACGGCGCCAAGCTGCGGCAGCTGGATCGCCACCAGCGAATAGCTCAAGGTGTCTCCGACCGCCAGCGAGGACGTGATTATGAGCGTGGCGAGCATCAGGCCGAACAGGATCAGCACCGTCTGGGCACGCCGTCGCGGGATGTTCCGCAGCGCCATCTTCAGCAAGATGCGATTGAACGCGGCCAGGACCAGCAGGGCGAGGAGGACGGTGCCGACGGCGGCTGCCATCCAGCCGGCCACGGTCAGGGCTGGGATCCCGAAGAAGGAAGAAGTCACGCGCTGGGAATCGCGACCGGTTCGAAGTCGGCGGTCGCGGTGTCGGAAACGATCAATCCGTCTCGCATTCGGATCAAGCGACGTGCGAGAGCGCCGACCTCCTCGGCATGCGTGACCCACACGAAGGTCTGGTCGTTCTGCCGGTTCAGCCGGACCATCAGGTCCATGATCCCTGCGCTCGTCTCACTGTCGAGAGCTCCGGTTGGCTCATCGGCCCAGACGATTGCAGGCTTGGTCGCCAGGGCGCGTGCGATTGTGAAGCGCTGGCGCTGGCCGCCACTCATCTCGGCCGGGCGGTGGCGTGCCCACTCGCCGACGCCGACCATGTCGATGGCTTCCTGCGCGCGCTTGCGGGCGACGGATGGCTTGACGGCACCCACCAGCATCGGCAGCTCTACGTTTTCGATGCCGGTAAGTACCGGCAGCAGGTTATATGTTTGGAAGACGAAGCCCATCTCTCGTGCGCGAAAGTCGGTCTTCTGATTGTCAGTGAGCTCATGCAGGTCGCGCCCGGCAATCTTGATCGACCCACTGTCGATCACGTCGAGGCCGCTCAGGCAGTTCAGAAGCGTGGTTTTGCCGCAACCACTGGGGCCCATGACCGCGACCACATCGCCGCGCCGGACCACAAAGTCGATCCCTTTCAAGGCCTCGACCTTGTGGCGCCCGGTGTCGTACCTCTTCCAGACTCCCCTGGCGTCGATGATGTGTTCGATCAACTGGGTCCTTTCCCGGGGCGGTTCCCGGGCACGCCATCAGGAAACGGGCATGGGCGTCCGTACCCAGGATCCGTCCAGCCGGCAGTGTAGCGGCGAACTGGACGGGATCCCTAATCAAGATCTCGGTGGAGGCCCGGATCCGACCAGACGGGCTCACCGTGACTGTAAGCAGCACAGAACGATTCCGTTATGTGTGACCCACACGGCGGGCCCAGCCACGCCATGGCGGCTCCCACCAAGGAATCTGGAGCCTCACTCAGTGGCCAAAGCGCCCCGCTGCTGGCCTTGTCCGAAGCGAAGATAGAGGGACGGCACGACGAACAGATTGAGCAAGGTCGAAGTGACGAGCCCGCCCAGGATGACGATCGCCAGCGGATACTCGATCTCATGGCCGGGCCGGTCTCCGAACACGACCAACGGCACCACTCCAAGTCCGGTTGCCAATGAAGTCATCAGAATCGGCGCGAGCCGCTCGCGCGCGCCCCGTAGAACCAACGCGGGCCCAAATGGCTCGCCCTCGAACTTCTCCAGGTGCTGGCAGTGGTTGATCAGCAGGATGCCGTTGCGTGCGGCGATTCCGAACACTGTGAAGAATCCCAACAGCGAGCCGATCGAGATCACCCCGCCGGCTGCGAAGGCGGCCAACACGCCGCCGACGAGGGCCATCGGCAGGGTGATGAAGACCAGGACCGCCAGGCGCCAGCTGCCGAATGCGGTCTGGAGCAGGAGGAATACCACGATCGCGGCGATGATGGCTATGCCAAACAGGCGATTCTGGGCAGCCTGTCGCTCCGTAAACTCTCCGAGGAGCTCAGAGTGGTAGCCGGCCGCGAACTTCACCCCGGCGAGCGCTTGGTTGACATCCTTGACCACCGACCCGAGGTCACGGCCGCGAACGTTGGCGACAACGTCTATGCGCCGCGAGTCGTTATCGCGTTGGATCACGTTCGGAACCGGCGCGACGACCACCTGGGCAACGTCCCCGAGCCGCACCGGGATGCCCGATGGGGTATCGATGAGCAGGGCGCTGATGCTTTCAACGTTGGCCCGCGTGGACGGCGTGCTCCAGACCACCACGGAATAGGTTTTTTGGTCGCGGACAATCGTGCCGACGTCCTCGCCGGCCACTAACGTTGAAGCTGCCCTCCGGACGTCTCCCGGCTTCAGGCCGTAAAGGGCGGCCTTTACGAGGTCGACAGTGACCTCCACCTGGGGAGTGTCAACCTGCAGATCGACGTGGTCGTCCACGATGCCGGGGATCACAGCGAGTCGTTTCTCCACCTGCGCTGCACTGGTACGCAGCACGGCCAGGTCCTGTCCATAGATGCGCACGACGATCGGCTCTTTGGCGCCGGTGAGAACCTCTTCGATGCGCTCGTTCAGATAGGTCTGGACGTCTCGGTAGAGGCCAGGATAGCTCCGAAGGACCGCGCGGATTGAAGCCAGCGTCTTGTCATAGTCGGCATTCGGATCAACGCTGATCCAGCTCTCCCCGAAGTTGACTCCCACGACCTCCTCGCCGAGGAATGCCTGGCCGATGTGCGCCCCGAAGCTGCGGACACCGGGGATCGCCCGCAAGTCTGCGCTCAGGAGGGTGATCATTCGCGACTCTTCTGCTACCGACGTCCCAGGCTGGGTGGTCCAGTGGATCAGGAAATCACGCTCCTTGAACGTTGGAAAAAGGCTCGACCCGAGAAACGGTAGCGTCACCATGGCGAGCATCGTCAGCGCCAGGAATGCGGCGTAGGCGGGATACGGCCGGCGGATGATGCTCGACAAAACCGCGGTGTACCCCCGCTGCAGCCAGCGCGTGAGTGGTGACTCGTGCCGCTCGACGTGCGCCTTACCCAGCAGGATGAGCGCAAGCGCGGGCGTGACGGTAAGCGCCACTCCCATGGAGGCCAGGATTGCCAGCGTGTAGGAAATCGCCAGCGGACGGAAGAACGCGCCGGTCAGTCCATCCAACAAGAACACGGGGACCGCGGCCGCGACGATGATCAGGGTTGCGTAGACGATTGGGCTGCGCACCTCGAGCGAGGCCTCGAGGATGACCGCCGCCACGGACTCGCTGCTGCCAGCCCTGCGATGCTGGCGGAGGCGCCTCAAGATATTCTCGACTCCGATCACCGCGTCGTCGACCACAGCGCCCAGGCCGATCACGAGCCCGGCCAACGTCATGGTATTCACGGTGTCCCCGTGCAGGTACAGGACGAGCATGGCCGCCATCAAAGACAGCGGAATCGTGACCAGGCTGATGACCGCGACACGCCATTCGAAAAGGAAGAAGGCGAGGATGATGACGACCAGCAGGAAGCCCAGCAGCAGGGCCTGAGTGAGGTTGTGGACGGCAGACTCGATGAAGTCCGCCTGCCGGAAGGTCGTGGTGTCGAAAGTGATGTTGGGGAGACCAGGCTGCATCGCCTTGAGCGCGTCCTGGACGCCCTTGGTGATCTCCAGGGTGTTAGCCCCTGGTAGCTTCTCGACGATCAACAGCAAGCCGGTATCGTCACCTACGATCGCGTCGCCGATGAGCGCCTGGTGATCGTCCTTCACCTGGGACACCTGACCGATCGGGATCAGCGTGCCGTCAATCTTCTGCACGCTGACTCGCGCAAGGTCCGCAGGCGTCACGATCGGCAGCACGTGCCGAATGCCTATCCGCTGGGTGCCGGTTTCCAGCATGCCCCCCGTCCCGAGCACCGACGCGTTGGTGAACAACAACTTGCCCAGGTCCACCGAGTCCGCGGTGGCCTCCATGACGGCGTCCAAA
Source organism: Candidatus Dormiibacterota bacterium (assembly GCA_030948325.1). Next base: position 18,738 of record JALZAL010000070.1, on the reverse strand, counting down.
GTGACGTGGTTCGCTTGCATCAGCTTGGGGTCGACCTGCACCGTCATCAGCTGCATCCGCTCACCCCAGATGGCCACGTTGGCAACACCTGGCACGCGCAGCAGCCGCTCCCGGATCGTCCATTGCGCGGTCATGGACATTTCAATCAGGGAATGCTGCTTCGACGACATGCCGATCAGCATCAGCCGGCTCGTAGCCGAAACGGGTGGAAGCATGGTCGGACGGGACGCCCATGTTGGAAGCGTCTTCTGGATGTTCGGCAGCCTCTCTTGGACCAGCTGCCTCGCCTGAAACAGGTCGCTGCCCTGACTGAAGATCAGCTGAATCGATGAGAGCTGAGGCACCGACTTCGAGCGCATGCTCACAAGTTGCGGGATGCCGTTCAGCGCTTGTTCCAGGGGGACTGTGACGAGGGACTCCACGTCAGCCGTGGACAGGCCCACGCATGCCGTCTGAATCTCGACCAGCGGTGGGGCGAACTCCGGGAAAGCGTCCACCCGCATGTTCGGGATCTGAAGGCTGCCGAATGCCATCATCCCGACTGCGGCCGCAACCACCAGAAACCGGAACTTCAGGCTGGAGCGAACGATCCACCGCATGAGCGTGCGGCCCTCCGGCATGGCTAGAGGTTGCTGCTCGCCGAAGCCTGCTGTGACGCTACGCCAGAGCTGCCCTGCTGAACGCCTTGTTGATTTCTGATGAGGGCCCCACGTGCCTGAACCGCCTGGAGCTGTGCGGGCTGCTGGTTGCCGGATCGCCGCTGTGGACTGCTGGCGTTCTGCCGGCTTCCTTTCGCAGCCGGGGCGCTTGACCAATCGGCAACCGCGGCGAGCGCGGGCCCCGCGTACGATTGCTGGCCTTCAACGCCATACTCGGTTCCAAGCAGCTCTTCGGCGCCCTCTGTCACTACCTGGGTGCCCACAATCGGGCCGGACTTGAGGACCGCAATGTCGCCGTCAATCCGCTCCACATTGACTGAATTCCGTGCATACGTGAGCGGCAGCCCCTTGGCGTTTGTGGGGGCTCCCGGAACTGCCGCATAGACCCAGACACCGCCGTTCTTGTCATACACCAGGGCTTTGGCAGGCACGACTGTGCTCGTGGCGCTGGATTTGGCCTGCCCAGGGCTGGCAGTTGATGCGGCGCGGACAGGCTCGGCCTGGATCCCCAACCGTTCGGCCGCCACGGCGCTCAGGATCACGCGGCTGGTAGTAGTGCCGGCGATTGGCTCAACGCGAGAAGGCTTGTCCGTGTCGCCTGGAGCGTTCTCGGCCTGCGTTGGGCCGCATGCCGTAAGCATCAAGGGGCCCGCAATGAGTCCAACGATCAGCGCGTTGAGTCGATTCATGACATCCCTCCTGCGCCCTGGGCTGGCGCACCTTTGGGGGTCAGAGCCGCCAAAGTTTTGGCCGGCTCGAAACCGGGCTGCTCACTGCGGTCAGCAGGCGCGAAGCGCAGGTAAACCGCGGGTATGAGCAGCAGGGTGACCACGGTGGCGCTGACAAGGCCCCCGATGACAACTGCCGCCAGCGGGTAGAGCACCTCGGTTCCGGCCGCGCTGCCGAACACCGTCAGCGGTATGAGGACAGCGGTCGTGGCGGCAGCGGTCATGAGCACCGGCCCGGCACTCTCTCGGGTGGCGCGCAGAATGAGCTCATGACGCTGGCTGACACCCTCGAGCGACTCGAGGCGGCGATACCTGCGGACGAGCAGGACGATGCTCCTGGCCGCGACAGCTTCCACAGCGAATAAGCCCATAAGGGCGCCGAGCGTCATGATGCCGCCGACCAACCACGCGGCGACCACGCCGCCCGCGGCTGCCAGCGGAAGCGTTACGAAAATCAGCGCGGCCAGCCGCCAGCTGCCAAATGCTGCTTGCAGCACAAGGAAGATCGCAATCAATGCCGCCAGAGCGAGACCGGCTGCTTGCAGATCCTGACCCTGCTTCGTCTGGAGGCCGCTCAGCACCTCGGCGTGATACTCCATCGGCATCTGCACCGACTGAACCCGGTTGTTGACGTCACTCAAGACGGCGGTGAGGTCCCGGCCGCTGACGCCTGCCGTGACGTCGAGGCTGCGCGAGGATGCGTTGTGCGTGATGAGGGTCGGGAACGCCGTCACTTTTACGCTTGCGACATCTCCCAGGCGAACGTGACCGCCTGCAGGAAGGTCGACGAGCAGGTCCGCGATGCTGGTGCTGGACTTCGCCGCGGGGGAGCCGACCACCACAACATCGATCACCTGCTGCTGGTCGTACAGGTTTCCGACCAGGAGGCCCTGGTAGAAGGTGGTGGCCGCACGGCGAACGTCGCCCGGATTCAGCCCGTAGCGCTGTGCAGCTCCCAGGTCGACCTGGACCTCCAGGGTCGGTTGGGCGATCTGACTCTGGACCGTCGGCTGGACGACGCCTGGGACCGTCGAGATGAGCTGACGAAGCTCCTCGGCCTTGCTGCGAATCACATCGAGGTCCTGACCGAACACGCGCACAACCAGGGCGCTGCTCGTACCCGCCTGGACTGCGTTGATTCGGTCCTGCGAGTAGGTCATGAGCTCGGAGCTCACGCCGGGATAGCTGCGCAGAACGCGCCGGACGGCCGCTACCGTGGCGTCGTAATCGGCTGAGTCGGCGACTGTAATCCAGAGCTGACCGCTGTTGACATCGACGACCTGGTCCCCGGTCACGGCTCGTCCGAGGTGGCCACCGACTCCCTGGATGCCCGGGACTGAGCGGATCTGCTGGACGGCCGCTGCCGTAACACGCTGCATCTCCGGCAGCGAAGTGCCCGGCGCCGTCTGCACATTGACGAGGAGGGTCCGATCCTGGGGAGACGGAAGTAGCGATCGGCCGTTGAGCTGGGGAACGACGGCGATCGCCGCCAGCAGCAGAACCGCCATCGTGGCATACGCCCAGCGGGGCTGGCGCATGTACCGCGGAACTGTCGCGTCGAACAGCCGGCCGGCCCAGCGCACGAGCGGGCCGCTTCGATGCCCGAGTGGCGCGCTCGGCAGCAGCAGGAGGGCCAATCCCGGTGTCACGGTCATGGCGATCACCATCGAGCAGAGGACGGCGAGGACGTAGGCGAGAATCGCAGGCCTCGAGAACGACCCAGCCACTCCATCGAGGAAGAGCAGGGGCAGCGGGGCGATCAGGACGATCAGAGTCGCGAACACGAGCGGCCGGCGAACTGAGCTGGAAGCGTTCGTAACGACAGCAAGAGTGGACTGCGGAGGGCCGCCCACCAGTCGATGCTGGCGCAGCCGGCGCTCGATGCTGGCGACGTCGACCAGCGCGTCGCCGACAACAACACCAAGGGCGACTGCCAGGCCGGCCAGCACCATCATGTTGAACGTCGTGCCGGTCAGGTACACGACGAATGCCGCAGTGACCACGGTCATCACGATGGTTGCGAAGCTGATCACTGCAAGGCGCCAAGGCAGAAGCAGGAGAAGCAGTGCGCCAAGGAGAACCAGGCCGGCCAGCGCCAGCTTGGCGAGATCCAGCAACGCCTTCTGGACGTAGGTCTGCGCCTGGTAGACGCTGGTGTCCATTGCGACCCCGGGCAGGCCTGGGCGCATCGCATCCAGAGCCTCCTGGACACCTTTGGTCACGTCGCCGGTGCTGGCGTCCGGAAACTTCTGGATGACGAGCATCAGGCCAGGACCGGAGGAGAGGACCGCGTCACCGATGAGCGGTTGGTGTCCTTCGACCACCGTTGCCACCTGGCCCAGCCTCAAGGTCCGCCCGACAGTGTCCTCGACGATCACGGACGAGAGGTCGCCGGCTGTGGTGATCGGGAGAACGTGCTGAATGGTGAATCGCTGGTTGGCGGTGTCGATGAAGCCTCCTGTTCCGGGTGTCGAAGCCTTGATAAAGGTCAGGGGCGAGACCCACAGCGCGTTGCCCGTGGTGGAGATGACCTGGCTCAAGGTCACGCCATTCTTACGGAGCTGCTCCGGATCGATCTGAACTTGCAGCTGCCTGTCGCGCGCACCCCAAATGGTGACGCCGGCAACGCCAGGTATCCCCATCAGGCGCGGCTTGATCTTCCATCTCGCGAGGATGGACAGGTCAACAAGTGACAGGTCCTGGGACGAGAGCCCGACCATCATCACCCGGCTCATGGCCGAGAGCGGCTGGATGATCACCGGCGGCGTGCCCACGTTGGGGAGTGTGTCCGCTCGGCCCATTCGCTCCATGACGACCTGCCGGGCCTTCAGGAGCGGGGTGCCGGACCGGAAGATCAGGTCGATCGACGACAGGCCGGGCATCGACTCCGACTGGATCTGGTCAACCCAGGCGACACCGTTGAGGAGGTGCTCCAACGGTATCGTGATCAGCTGCTCAACCTCGGCCGCGGACAGGCCGAGGGCCTCGACCTGGATCTGAACGTGGACCGGGCCGAACTCCGGTAACGCGGTAACCGGTGCTGCGGAAAGCTGTGTCACGCCGAGTGCCACCACCACCGCCGCGGCGCCGACCACGAGGACTCGGAACTTCAGAACGAGCGTCGAGATCTGTCGTATCACGCTAAGAGGTCTTCTCCGAAAGCCAGGGCCTCAGGACCGACGGGTTTGGATTTTTCCTTCACCGGTGGCTGGATCGTATGAGGCGCGCTCTGGCGTGGCAATGAGCCCGCAGTCCCGCCCGGCTGGGACCGGTGTCTTTAGAGTAGGGACATCTGGCGTTTAGGAGCCAGATACCTCCCGTTTATAAATTGGGCTTGGCATGGCTGTCGAGGCTGAGGGTCCCGTGCCAAATTCAGACGGTCACTCGTGGGCCCGCGGGTGGATACTTTGGCGGCTGACATGTCTACTGGCCGTCACGCCCACGTCCCTGGGTTCGGAGCCGTTCTACGCCGGGTAGCGGCGGATCTGACGGCCGCCCCGAGCTGCGCCATCTGTGGCAGAGGGCACGCATCCACAGGCTGGTTTGTCGACCCCTTCGGAAGGGTCAGCGGCCGCTGCCTCGGTTGCCTGGACGATGTGAGCCCGGCGCGCCGCGACAGCCGCGGGCAAGGCCGGCCCATCTAGGTCACCCGGGCGAGGGAAACTTCGGCTTCAGTCCTCTTGCGGCGGCGACAATGGCTCGCCTTCCAATGGTGGCGTTGGCGATGACCGTGAGAATGAAGCACGCGGCACCCGCGCCTATTGCGATCGGTTCCGAGGCTCCCAATGCGACTGCGACCACCGCGCCCCAAGAGCCCGCTACGACAGCGACGATTACCGTCAGCATGCCTGGCAAGGTCTGAAGACCGTGACCGAGATCACTGAGAATGCCCTGGCCGGGCACCGTCGCGGTCAGACCGAGCGTCGTGAAGACGCCGTGCATGTCGTCGTGCTCTCCAGTGATGAAGTACTGGCCGAGCTCGGGTTGCAGCTCCAGGTAGGCATGCCGAAGCCGGTTCATTCCCATCACCCAGTGAGCATCTTCATCATTGAGATGGCCGATCCGTGCGATCGTCATCATGCCGACAAGGAAGACGATCGCCAGCAGGAGTATCGCGGCCGTGAAAAACGTGGTGTCGAATCGGCCCGCCTGAGCGATCAGTGCCAGCGCGATAACGGCCCCCGACAGCACCGAGAAGAACATGTTCGCGCGGCTGAAGGAGTCCGTATAGCCAAGCGATCGAGTGGCCAGCAGGCTCCAGTGCTCGGTTGCCAGAATCTGCATCTTGACGCCCGCGCCCGATACCGATTGCGGGCCAACGGCCGGCAGCTCAACTCCCCGCGATTGTTCGACGCCCATATCCTCTCCTCACCTCACGCATCCGCCGGCGTCCGCGGCCATTATCGTCGCGTCTCGGAGTCCGTCAGATACCGCGCGTCTTGAGAAAGGCCCGGTTGGCGACCTGGTCTGCGACCGCATACTCGAGCGGCCATGCCGGGTCCGGCATCGTGTCCTGCTCCACGACCAGCCAGCCTGAGTAATCAATCGCCTGGAGCTCGTCCAGGACCCGTCCCACTTCGACATCGCCCTGTCCCAGGCGGCAGAACGCCCGGCGGCGCCAGATCGCCTCCACCGGCGCACCCTCGGCGGCGATGCGGGCGAGGATCTCGCTCCTCGCATCTTTCAGATGGAAGTGATTGATCCGACCGGCCCAAGCCCGGATGCACTCCACCGGGTCGCCCTCTCCCACCAAGAGATGACCAGTGTCGAGGCAAATGCCGACATCGCTCACCTCCAGCGCGCGTTCGATCTCCCACACAGCTTCCAGGTGCGTGCCGGTGTGGTGATGGAGCTTCGGTTCGTAGCCTCGCTCGCGGCAGCGCTCGACCACTCGGGCGATACCCTCGCCAAATTGCCGCCAGCCCGCACCGTCCCAGCCGAGACTGCGGTCCCTGGCGGCGGCGCCTGGCCGGCGCCAGCGCTCGGGCGAGCCGGCATCGGCCAGCGTCGGCTTGGGGCGGGGCCGCGTCTCCGGCACCAGGTCGAAGATGTCCAGCAGCAGCTCCAGGCGGGGCATGTCCGCGGCGAGGTCGCCCGCGTTCGAGAAGGGCAACGCCAGATACCCACCGGCAAGCGCGAGGCGGCGCTCGCGAAGCCGGCTCGCGAGCTCACCCGATTCTCCCAGGTAGCCGGCGGGGCCGAGGTCGATCCCGGCATATCCGGCGGAGGCAACGGCATCGAGCACTGCGAGCGGCGCGGCCACGTTGGGATCCTCGATCGTGATCTCGAACGCTCCGTAGCTGCAAGGTGCGTTGGCTACCAAGATGGCCGGAGTCCCCGCCTCAGGACGCAGCACTTGAGGTCTCCTGGCCGAGGAGGGTTGGAGCCCCGCGATGGTGCGACTGCGCGATTGCGAAGCAAAGGGCGACGTCCCGCAGACCGTCATTCCCGTCGGTGCGTGGGTTGCGTCCTGTGACGATGGCATCGTGGAACTCCAGGAGCTCACGCTTGAACGCCTCCTCATAGGAAACCGTCTCAGTCGTCTGGTGTGAATGCGGCGAGCCGGGGCGCCCTCCCTCGGCGCGAAGCTCGGAAGGCATGCCGCGGAGATATGGCGACGGCAATGCCAGCGTGAGCCGCTTATCGAGGCCGAAGAACACAAGCTCCTGGCTGTATCGCGCCATCCCTGGCAGATCGACCCAGGAGAGATGGCATTCGGTCGATCCGAAGGTGAGACTCAGCTCGACCACCTGCGGATTCATGCTCACGAAGTTGATCCGATCAGGTTCCCCGAGTGCACCTCGAAGCATGTTCAGCTCGTGTACCAGGTTGTCCAACAGCATCCATCGGTAGCAATAGCGGGTGTTCTCGTCGGCTTCGGGCATGAGGTCCGCCAGCACCTGCGCCTCCGCGGCGCGCAGCCTTTCAATCACTTCTTTGGGCGGGCCGGCTCCACGCAACAGTGGATAGGCCGCGATGTAGGGCTCGAATGGCGACTCGAGCGTGGTGACCCTGACCAGGCGAACCTCTCCGGCGTCCGGGAGCAGCTCGAGCAGTCGAAGATATGCGGGGTCGTAGCGCTTCATCGTTCCGACCATCAGCCGCACCGATGCCTCCGCGGCAGCGGCCACCATCTCGCGGCCCTCCGCGACAGTTAGACACATGGGCTTCTCAACGAAGACGTTGGCGCCGGAGCGGCAGGCCGCTATGGCCGCAGGAGCATGGCTGCCCGACGTGAGCACCATCACGACATCGAGCGACTCCGCCACCAGGTCCCTCCAGTCTGTGAACACCTTCGGTACGCGATATCGATTTGCGCAAGCGTCGGCCAACCCCTGGTCGAGATCACAGAGGGCTGCAAGGTCGAAGCGATCATCGAGCTCGGAAAGATGGGGCAGGTGCATCACCTGCGAGATCATTCCGCAGCCGATCACACCGACACGGAGTCGCGACCTCATGCCGCCCTGCCGGCGCGCAGTCCGCCGGTTCGAGCGAGGCGGCGGCGTGCGGCCCGGACCAGGGCCGGAGTGGCGAACGCCAGCAAGCTCGACGACAGAGACGCTGCGATGAGCATGCTCGCAACCGCGTTCACCTCGGGCGTGATCCCGAACTTGACCTGCGTGTAGATGTAGATCGGAAGTGTGTTGTGGTTGCCGATCAGGAACAGGGTGATGATGAACTCGTCCAGCGAGAGGGTGAAAGCGAATAGAGCGCCCGCCAGGACGGCCGGACCGATCAGTGGCAACACGATGTAGCGGAGGCGACGCCACGTGTCAGCGCCGAGGTCGCTGGCCGCGCGCTCCAGCAGACGGTCGAAGCCCTCCAGCCGTGACGCGACGACGAGAATGACGAACGGCGTCGCGTAGACGGCCTGCCCGATCACCGCCGTCTGAACCGACAGCTGGAGGTTGAACAGATTGGCGAAGAACGACAGCAGGGCGACCCCGATCAGGAGGCCCGGAATCAGGATTGGGAGGGTCATAGAGGCTCGAACGCCACCCCGGAACGGGAGCCGCGATCGCACGAGCGGAAATGCGGCAGCAGTGCCCACGACGGTGCTGATCGCTGTGACCTCGAGAGCTACCTGCAGCGTGGTCTGAACGGCATCCTGGATCTGGTAATTCGAAAGCGCTTCCTGGTACCACTGCAGCGTCCAACCCGTGATCGGGAAAGTGGCGTACCGGTTGGCGTTGAAGCTGAACAGCACCAACAGCGTGATCGGTACGAAAAGAAACGCGTACATCAGGATGGCCCAGGCTCCGAGCCCTGTTCGGACGATTCGGCGGTGTCGCGCAACGACGTCTGCGTTCTCAGCGGCCATACGCATCCTCCAGGACGAGGGAGCGGCGAAAGAGAATCAACATGGCCACGGCCAGCGTCGTGATCAACAGCGCGACGGCCGCACCACGCGTGTACTGCGCTCCCTGGAAGAAGTTAACGACCAGGTTGCCGATCATCACTCCGTCGATGCCGCCCACGAGCTGCGGGGTGAGGTACTCGCCCAGGATCGGAATGAACACGAATATGACGGCCGTGATCACGCCCGGTCGGACCTGCGGAATCATGACGCGCCAGATCGCGGTCAGGGGTGGTGCACCTAGATCCATCGCCGCTTTCAGCTGGTTCCAGTCGAAGCGTTCGAAGGCCGAGAAGAGGGTCAGGGCCGCGAATGGAAAGTAGAGATACACGAGGACGAAGATGACGGCCCATCTGTTGTAGAGAAGGAAGGAAAGCGGCTGGTGGATCAGCCCGATGCGCTCCAGGGTCTGGTTCAGCACTCCCCCTTCACCCAGGATCGTTATCCACGAAGCCACGCGCAGGAGGTAGCTGGTCCAGAAGGGGATGATGACCAGCAACAGGAGCGGCCGCTGCCAGGCGCGCGAGACATAACGGGTCAGCCAGTACGCGAACGGAAATGCAATGGCGATCGTCAGGAGCGTGGCCAGCGCCGTCATCCAGAGCGTTGCGCCAAACGTGCGGACGTAAGTCGGGACGGTCAAGAAGTAGCGGTAGTTGTCGAGCGTCCAGTGCTGGACGACCTGGTAGTCGATCACCTGCCAGAAGCTGTAGGCGACGATCAGGACAAGGGGAGCGAAGAAGAACCCACCCAGCAGGACCAGCACAGGGACGAAGCCTGCGTACTCAGCTAAGCGGGACGCGAGCGCGGCCCGAGGGCGGGAGCGCGACGCACCCGCACCTCGGACCGCTGACCCGGCCTTGCCTGCCGGGCGACTCACTAGGCCCCGAACACCTCGTTGAAGGCGTCGATGTATGCCTGCTCGTTGCTGGATGGCCCCTTGAGCGTCATCTTCAACGCTTCCTCGGGCTTGTTGTAGAGAAGCAGGTCAGCGCGTTCCTGCATACCCTGGTTGACCAGGAGCTTGTACGCCTTCTCGTTGAAGAGAGGACGCCCATTGGCGATGAAGTTCTTGGCAATCCACTCAGCTTGTTCCATCGAATCGATGAACTTGGAAAATTGAGCCTTGTTCGCTGACGCGGAGACGATCATCTCCCCGTCGATGAACCCATATGTTCCCTCGCTCGGGGTCGCGAACTTGACGGCGGGGCCGCCTGCATCCTTGACCCGGAAGTCCGTGCCAAGGTTCTCGAGGGCAATCCAGGCCGAACCGTCTGCGAGGGCCTTAACCGAGTCTGAGTTTTGTGAGACGAGCTTCTGGAACTGGGGCTTCACCGTCTGCAGGAAGTGCTTCGCCGCCGCGATCTCGGTGGTCGTCATGCCGTAAGGCTGCTTGGCGCCGGTGGCCAGGCCCGCCATCGCCATGAGGTCGGTGGGCTGATTCTCGGCGACCACCTTGCCCTTGTATTTCGGGTCTGCCAGGACGTGCCACGAGTCTGGCGCCGGCGAAACGTGTGCGGGGTTGTAGTAGAGCTGGATGGTCGACCACCCGAACGGGTACGCCATCGACTTCGAACCGTCCTTCCAAAAGGGAAAGACGTCGCGGGCTAAGGAATACAGCTGGCTCGATGCAGGAATCGACGACATGTCAAACGAGTCGACCAACCCGTCTGTATGGAACTTGGGCGCCCAGAGGGCATCTGTGGACACCACGTCGAATTGGCCCTTCGTCTGCTTGATCTTCACGTAGCCGTCGGAGTCGTCGGACTCCAACGTGACACGGGCGCCGATGTGGTTGGTGGAGTTGACCGCCTTCAGCTGGTCGTCGAGGTAGTGGTCGTTCCAGGTAATCCAGTTGAGCGTGACCGCGTTCGATGAGCCCCCGGTCGATACACCGCAGCTGGCCAGGTAAAGGCCGGCACTGCCGACCAGTCCAGCTCGTATCGCCTCACGACGCGTAATCGTCCTGTCGAGAAAGGTCATGCGTTCCTCCTTTTAAAGCTGTCCCTACTGCACATCCAGAACGACGGCATCCTCTGAGTCCCAGGTGAAAGAAACGATCGATTCGGCGCGCAGATCCTGTCGGTGGCGCTTTCCATACGGAAGGGTGGCCAAAACCGGCGTCTGCGTTGCAGCGCAGGCCACGGCGACGCGGGTGAAGCTGCCCAGGTAAGACGACTGCAGAACCTCTCCTTTGAGGCAGAGTCGATCGTCGTCCTGCACCACGAAGCGGATGGCTTCCGGCCTCACCATCAACGTCGCTCGCGTCCAAACGGAGCTCCGATCCACCGGGCACGGCACGGGCGACTCCCCTGCGGTTACCACGTCCCCACTCGCCCGCCTTTCGACCTCGAAAAAGTTCGACTCCCCGACAAAGTCGGCCACAAAGCGCGATCTGGGCCGCGCGTAGATCTCTTCGGGTGTGCCGACCTGCTCGATGCGGCCGTTGTTCATGACCGCGATCCGATCGGCCATCGCCATCGCTTCCTCCTGGTCGTGGGTCACGAAAACGAAAGTCGTTCCGACGTCGCGATGGATTCGCGCGAGCTCCACCTGGAGCTGCTTTCGGAGCTTCAGATCCAGGGCGCCCAAAGGTTCGTCCAGAAGGAGGACCGCTGGGCGGTTGACCAGGGCGCGCGCAACCGCCACCCGCTGTTGCTGACCGCCTGAGAGCTGGGCGGGGTAATGGGCTCCAAACTCGGTGAGCCGGACGAGCTCCAGCGCATCTCGGGTACGAAGGTCAGCCTCGCGCGCGGGCACATGACTCATCTTCAATCCGAAAGCGACGTTGTCGCGGACCGTCAGGTGCGGAAAGAGCGCATAGGACTGGAAGACCGTGTTGACATTTCGTAGGTGCGGCGGAACCGTCGTCACGTTCACGCCCTGGATCACGATCTCGCCCGAGGTCGCCTCGACGAATCCACCGATCAAGTTGAGGGTCGTGGTCTTGCCGCAGCCGGACGGCCCCAGCAGGCAGAAGAACTCCCCCTCGCGTATCTCAAGGTCCAGCGGCGCCAATGCCTCAGCTCCTCGGTAGCTCTTGGAAACGCCTCGCAGCTCGATCGTGTGTCTTGGCGACCTCGACTGCGGCACGTCGGCCGCCGCCCGCTGGCGCGCGTGCTCGATCACCCGATGACCTCGTCGAGATCAGCGCTCAGCTCTCGGCTGCACCCGCACGATCGCCTCGGCACCAGCCGGACGTCCATTCGCACGTCCTGGCCACCCGCGTCTGGCTCGTCGATGGCGCCGACCAGCATCCGCGCGCCACGGCGACCCATCTCCACCTCGTCGTAGGCGATGGCGGTGAGCGAGGGCTCTAGCAGCGGCGCGAAGTATCGATCGTCGAAGGTCGCAAGGGCCACGTCATCGGGAATCGTCAGCCGCAAGCTGCGGGCCGCCGCAAGCACACCCAGGGCCAGCTCTGCGCTCGCGGTGACGATCGCAGTCGGAGCGCTCGGCCCGGCCAGGATCTCCAGGGCGGCTGCAAACCCGGCCCTGATCGTCCATTCGCAAGAACGGAATAGATCAGGGGACACCTCGAAGTCGTGTTCTTCCATCGCGCTGCGAAAACCGGCCAGCCTTTCGAGGCCGGCGGTGTTGCCGTTGGGGCCACCGACGAATGCGATCCGCCGATGGCCGTGCCAGGCCATGTGGTCGACCAGCATTCGCACGCCCATCGCGTTCTCGAGCGCGACACTTCCGTTCCCGGCGCCGGACACGATTTCGTCGAGGAACACGCATGGCCTTGTGCCCAGCAGGCGGTTGAATCGGTCCGCCCCAAACGGCGACGTCGACACCAGCACACCGTCAACCTCGTGGTCCAGCAGGGTCGCGATGGCGGCCGCCACGCTTTCCGCCTCCACCCCGGAGTCGATGAGGATGAGCCGGTAGCCCGCCTCGCTCAGGACCGATTGCGCCCCCTTGATCAAGGACGCGTAAAAGGAGTGCGCCGTGTAAGGGACCACCAGCCCGACAGTTGACGTGTGTCGCGTCCGCAGCGACCGGGCCAGCGGTGAGGGACGGAAGTCCAGCTCGGCGGCCGCCTGGAACACTGTCGCCCGGGTCTGTTCCGCGAGCTCGCCGCGTCCGTTCAGAGCACGGGATGCCGTGGCCGTGGACACTCCCGCCCGTTGCGCCACATCGGACAGGCGCACCCGATCACCGCGTTCCGGCCCTCCACGAAATCGCTTGCGCAATCGATTACTTCCCCGCGGGCGAGATTGACACAGGCGGTCTGCCCAGTCAAGGACCCAATTTGCTTGAACGCCAACTCGTCGGGCAGGTTGTACGTGGAAGCTGTTCGGAGGCCGGGCGCTGCGGTCGGCGCCGATCGCGAAGCAAATATATTGACCGCGTGCCTGTCGCGCTGTATCGGGCTCGCATCGCAATCTTTTTCGCAGCTGCCGCTATTGGCCTGGAGGCTTTGGCGGGCGAGCTCTATTGGGCCGCCGCCGGATTCCCCAACGGTTTGAATGTGGACCCTTTGAAAATTCTCGGATCAGGCTCGACCGGGGCGTCGCTCATCCGGTGGGGCAGCATGATCGACATGTTTGGGTACCTGTGCATCGCCCCGGTATGCCTCTATCTCCGCGAGCGCTTCCGATCAGCGAAGATCGTCGACTTCTATGCCACGGCCGGCCTGGCAGTGGTCGTCATCGGCTCGATCGGCGCAGTCGCGATGGCGACAGCAGCCCCGCCCTTGATCAACCAATACGCTGCTGGCGACCCTACTCAAAAGCTGGCGTTGGTACCCGTTTTCGGGACGCTGTACCGCGTCGTGGTGGTGGGGATGTGGCAGACGCTGGAGACCATCCCGGCTGCGATCTGGCTCCTGGGCACCGCCTCCGCGGCCAGACGGGAGGGCCCACGATCCCTGCTTGCGATCCTCATCATCCTGGGAGTGATCAACGGCGCAATCGCGCTGTTCCGCTTGATTGCTACCTGAGGATCACGCATCCGCCTCGAAGTGCTGATCCGATCGTGGCCCGGCGCGCCACATGGTCAACCATGGGATGAGAACCTCGCTGACCATCAACAGACCCCCCATACCAATCGCGAGGTCCATCTGAAATTGATCGGTCCGCTGACCTCTTAACACCACGACGATGCCGCTCGCGGCGGCTGTCAGCACTGCCGCCCAGGGCAGCGCGATCTGCCACAGATCGATCGGGCGACTCTCGGCGGCCCGGTCAGCCGGCTGGAAGGGCCATAGGGCGGCTAGTGCAATCATCAGGTACCCGACGACCCAGCCTGTATCGATCAGGAGGGTCGGATGCTTTCCTGTTGCGGTCATGTAGGCAAAGACGCTGTCCGCGATGGCATTTGCGGCCAGCCCGCCGAGCAGCAGGAGCATGCGAGCGTGGTGATGGCGAGTCGCTCGGCGGATGGCCAGGATGAGGATTGTCCCAATCAGGATGTCGCCGATCGGGTACGCCAATCCGATTGCCCGCTCGACGAGGCTTCCTGGACTGAGCTCGACCTGCTGGAGCCCTAACGACCAGCCGGTGAAGGTCAGGGCGAGAACGATGGTCAGCCCGTCCAGCCACAGGCGCCAGTTTTCTGCCGTCCCTCTGGGGGCGGTCCAGAAAGACAGAACGCCGGCGATCGCGAGGGGAACTGCGACCAGGAAGCCGACGTCGGCTACCGACGGTCAATGGCGACGCAATCCCAAGAACGACCTCGAAGACGCTCCATACGCCCTCGCCGATGCACCAGGCCGCGGCGGAGGCAGCCAAGAGTGCCCACCCGCGTCTGAACTTGCCGTCAGACCGGCTCGCCGTCCAGGCACAGGCACCTGCAGCAATCAGGGCTGCCATCGCCTCGCCAAAGTCGTCCACAGCGATGACAAAGCGCTCACCGCCCAGTTGAAAGCCAACGACAACTGCAAACGCGACAGTGGCGGCGGCGGCCGCAGCAGCAGCGCCCGCAAACGCCTTCCAGCCAAAGGGGCGTATCAGGGCGCCGCCATATAAGGAGCGCGCTGCCGGCAAAGCGCCCTGCAATCAGCTGGGATTGCGGTCTTTGGCCCAGCCCCTCGCGACATCTGTCCCGTAGCGCCGATCGGCGGCATCCCCGATGATTGCAGGTGGTTGCGCGTGAACACGTTCTCGCGGGAACCAACAATGAGAACCTTATTCATGCGCTGTTCTGCCAGGTTGGCGGTGACGCTGCTTGGCGCCTGCCTGCTAGCACCATTTGCCCTCGGCGCACGGGCTACCGGAGCCGCCGCCTCGACATGGCAACCTCCGGGATACGTTCGGTCCATCGGCGGTACCGGTACCGCGGGCGTGTACGCGTGGGGGATTGCCTACAACGCAGCCACCAGCCAGGTCGAGGTGAGCGACTACTGGAACTTCTTCGTGCGCAGCTACTCGACCACGGGTCAGCAAACAGCCGCCTTTTACCAATCGGCCTCAACCCGTCAAGGACAGCCTGAGTCTCTCGCCGTGGACCCATCCAACGGCGACATCTACGTCGCCGAGAACGGCACGCAGAAAGCGGCCGGATACATCGCCCGGTTCGACAAGAGCGGCACCTACATCGCTGAGATCAACACCCGATCGCAGTACACCGCCTGGATCGCCGTCGACAACTTCCACCATCTCTTCGTCGTCAACGGGCATCTTTCGGGCAGTACGAGCAACCCCAACAAGGTGCAGGAGTACGACCTCACTCAGGCCTCATACCCGCAGATCCGGTCGTGGGGCACCTACGGCAGCGGGCCTGGCGGCTTCCTCCAGGCGATGGGACTGGCCACCGACTCGTCAGGCAATGTCTACGTTGCCGACGCCGGCAATCAGCGGGTGAGCGAGTTCAGCCCGACGGGTGCATGGATCAGAGATTTCGGCTCGGCAGGCACTGGTGTCGGCCAGTTCAGCGGCGACCTCCGCGGGGTCGCCATCGACCAGGCGAACAGCTGGGTGTACGTCTCCGACGCAGCCGGCTACCAGATCGAGAAGTTCGACACCAGCGGCCATCCAGTCACTCATTGGGGTTCGCAGGGCAGCGGTCCTGGCCAATTCGCGGACGGCGCGCGGCAGATCGCCGTGGACAGCTCCGGAAACCTGTGGGCCGCGGATTATGGCAACCAGCGCTTCGAGGAGTTCACCTCCACCGGCACCTTCCTAGCCGTCTACCCTGCTCCGGCCGAGCCGCCCGCGCCCGGATTTCTCTCAGAGGTTCGCGACGTTGCAGTGAACCCGACCGATGGGACCGTTTGGGCCGCCGACTCGTGGAGCAATCGGTTCCAGAAGTTTGGCTCGGACGGCACCTTCCAGGGCACGTGGGGCGGCCGCGGCAGCAAGCCACCGTATGGCCTCGACTATCCCCGAGGCATCGGCGCCGACCCGTCAACCGGCAACGTGTGGGTTGCCGACACGCGCGACTTCGTCATCCGCATCTATGACTCGAAGGGCAACTACCTGACCACCATCGGAACTGGGTTGAACTCAAATCAACCTGGCAGCTTCCAGGCGCCTGTCGACGTCCAGTTCTACGCCGGATATGCGTATGTGGGCGACTACTGGTCCTGCACGATGACGGTCTGGAACGCCACGACGTACCAGTACTCGCGCCAGATCAACGGCTGCAACAACGGCGTGGCAGTCGATCCTTTGACGGGAAACACGTACATCGTTGACTGGAACGCGGTTCAGGTGCGCGAATACAGCCCATCGTGTATTGGGAGCTGCTCGCCGATCCGGACCTGGGGCGGAAAAGGCACCGGCTCCGGCCAGTTCCTCACTCCCTGGGGAATCGACGTCAACAACGGGGTTGTGTATGTCACGGACGCCAAGCGCAACAACGTCCAGGCGTTCGACCTGAGCGGCAACTATCTCGGGCAGTGGGGCGGTACAGGCAGCGGAGCGTTCCAGTTCAACCAGCCGTCTGGGATTGCGCACGACGCGGCCGGCAACATATACGTCGCTTCGGCCAACCAGGGCCGTATCCAGGTCTTCTCGGAATCGGTACCGGTCCCGTCTGGCGACACGACCCCACCCGCCGTCGCGATGACCTCTCCCACGGCGAATCAGGTGGTGCCCGCCGCCACGGTCACGATCTCCGGCACCGCGACAGACAACGTGGGCCTTGGCGACCTCGAGGTTGCGGTACACAATTCCGCGACCAACCTGTGGTGGGACGGCGGCCATTCGGCGTGGGTCAACGCGAGGATCTGGAACTTCGCTGCACCGGTCTGTAACAGCCTCACGTCGTGCTCGTTCACCTTCGCATTCGTCGGAGAGACATACTCCGGCACATATGGCGCGCAGGTGCGTGCGCTGGACACGACCGGTACCGCGACCATGAGCGGCACCGTGGTGTTTACGGTCTCAAGCACCTAAACCTCTCCGGCTGCCCGCCGTGTAAGGGCGCCGGATCGATCGCCACGGATGCCTGCAGACAGCTGTGTCCGATGTCTCGGCGCGGAGTCGGAACGGGCAAGTGGCGTCTTGTGGAAAATGAAAGCGGAGCGTGAAGAAGCCTCTTGGCCATCGGGTCGCGCTCGTGATCCTCGTGGCGCTCGATCTGACACTGCTCGGCAGCTGCCAAACCCAAACCACTGGCGGGCTGCCGACCACCCTGTCTCTGCGCTCAATTCGCGGCGGCGAGGTGGCTTACGAGAACGGGCAGCCGGTGCCCTCCTTCGGATACCAGGGCAGCAGGCTTCGGCTCGACCTCGGCGGTTCGTGGGAGCTCGAGCCTGCGAACTTCGAGCCCGTGGCGGGCTTCGCAACGGCTGGCGGTCGAGGGGACGCGCTGACAGCGCAAGCCGCCGGGCGCCAGACACCGGGTTATGACACAAGCAAATGGCGCCGGATCGACATCCCCGGATCGCTGAATCCGCCGCCAGGCCCGCAGTCAGGAGGGGCCTGGTTGCGCCATCAATTCGCCCTGGCCTCAGAATGGGCCGGCCTCGCGGCAACGCTCAAATTCGGAGCCGTGAACTACATCGCGGACGTGTGGCTCAACGGCACCTACCTCGGCTTTCATGAAGGTGGGTCGACTCCCTTCGCGTTCGACGTCAGCAACTACGTGCTTCAAGGCCAGCCCAACCTGCTCTTGGTACGCGTCGACAATCCACCGTGGGGATCACGCAACGACATAGTGCCGTGGGGCCTGGCCGACTGGTGGAACTACGGGGGCATTATCCAGCCGGTCTGGCTCGAAGCACACCCCGACCTCTACGTGGTGCGCGCCGACGTCACGCCGCATCTTGACTCTGCAGACATATCGGTTGTTCTTGGTAACCACGGAAGCACGCCGGCGGGTGCGAGTCTCGACATCTCGATCCTGCCGGCAGGTGTCACGCCCAACAACGTCACAGATCCCGACCCGAAGTCACAGCTGCCCCCAGACGCGCTGCCGGTCGCGTCCGACACGCTCGACGCAGGCCAGCTCGATCCAGGTCAGGTCACCCGCAGCCAGGCCACCTTCGCATTCGAATCACCCGACCTCTGGACCCCGCAGCGGCCCGCCCTCTATTTGCTCCATATCATCGTGAGCCAGGCGGGCGCAGCAGTCGACGACTACTGGGACACGTTCGGGTTTCGCACGATAACCGTGGACACCAGCGCCCCCAAGCTCCTCTTGAATGGTGTGCCCACCTACTTCGAGGGTGCCGCCTTGCACGACGAGCGCTCCTTCAACCCTGACCCCAAACAGCCGGCCGGAGGTCCATGGCGCGACGCCGCAGACGTCATGCATTCACTCGACAATGCAAAGGCGGTCAACCTGACACTGATAAGAGCCGATCACCATCCCCCCAACCCCTGGCTGCCGTTACTTGCGGATCGCCTTGGGTTTGCCCTGTGGGAGGAGATTCCTCTTTATCACTACACGCCCGAGACGTTCGACATCGCCCTGCGGCGCGGCATTGCGCAGCAGATGCTGGCCGAGATGGTGCTGCGCGACATGAATCACCCCTCGGTTCTCTTTCACGGTTTCGCCAACGAGTCGACAGGGCAGTCTGGCCGCGTCCAGGCGATGCAGACGC
>JALZAL010000054.1 GCA_030948325.1 Candidatus Dormiibacterota bacterium | reverse complement strand
ACCGAGAATCGTCAAGGCGGCGCAGATCACGGCCAGCGCCCCGTGCGCGGGCGCGTGCTTAAACAAGGACCGCGCTCACAAGGAGGCGCTGGGTGTTGGTGAAGATCCGCGGATCCCACACGCCGGCACATGTGATGAGGGTCAGCTTCGCCACCGGGCTCGGCGCGAACAAAGACGCCACCCTCGCCCCCGCCGCAACCGTGGTGCGGCCCGTCACCCTGAAGCTCAGGCGGGAGCCGTCTCCCTGCACCACGATCACCGTGTCGCCTGTGCGGAGCTCATGAAGGCGTGTGAAGACCGCTGAGCCCGTCCACCAATCGACGTGACCGTTGATGAGGGCGTTCCCGGTCTCGCCCGGCGTCGGCCCGAGGTCATACCACGCCACATCGTGGAAGTTTCTCGGTGTTTCCATATTCCGACTTGCGTCGAGCCCGCGGGCTTCGATGACGGCATCCACGCCAATCCTCGGGATGAGCAGGCGGCTCGGGGAGGTGTTGGCAGCCGCGGGCGCGGGCTGGGGAGGCGCGGCCTGGAGCTGGGAAGGCGCCGCGAAGGGAACCTCCGCCACCACTGCCGGAGCGGTCCCATTGAGGACCGAGTCGGGAGAGAGCACGGCCAGGAGGCAAAGGCCCAAAACAGCAACTCGGCCAAACATCTGGGCGATTCTAGGCTTAAAGGGGCCGCAATCTACATCCGCCACCGGCCTAAGATTTGATATCGATGCCGATCGCTCTCGAGGCCTTCGGGCGCACGATGCACCGCAGCAGCCGCGTGATCTTTGGCGGTGCTGCCCTCTCATCGGTCACCCAGAAGGTCGCCGATCGGACGCTCGACGTTCTTCTGCAGCACGGGGTCAACCACATCGACGTCGCGGCCTCATACGGCGACGCTGAGATTCGGGTGAAGCCATGGCTGCGCGGGAGGCGGGACTCCTTTTTCGTCGCTACGAAGACCGATGCGCGACAGTCCAAGGATGCGCGCGAGGAGCTGCACCGATCGCTCGATCGGTTGGGTGTCGACCACATCGATCTCTGGCAGCTGCACAATCTCGCCGACCCGATCGAATGGGACACTGCGCTGAGTCCCGGCGGCGCAATCGAAGCCGCAGTCGAGGCTCGTGAGCAGGGGCTCGTCCGCTTCATCGGCGTTACCGGCCACGGCGCGCAGATAGCAGCGACCCACCGACGCAGCGTCGCGCGCTTCAACTTCGACTCAGTCCTGCTCCCGTACAACTTCGTGACGATGCAATCGGCGTACTACGCCGAGAACTTCGAAGCCCTCGTCGCCACCTGCGCTCAGCGGGGAACCGCAGTGCAGACGATCAAGTCGATCGCGCTCAGGCCATGGTTGGGCCGGACACGTACGCGGTCGACGTGGTACCAGCCCCTCGAGGAGCAATCGGATATCGATCTCGCGGTCTGGTGGGTGCTGGGACGGCCTGGCGTCTTCCTGAACACGGTGGGTGACGTCGATCTTTTGCCGCTGGTGCTCGACGCAGCCGAGCGCTACGAAAAACGCCCCGAGGATTCAGCGATGGCAGACCTTGTCCAACGGTCCGAGTCCCAACCGCTTTTCGTGTAGGGGCTTTCAGCCGGCGGGCGCGGAAATCAGGTCGGAGCCACCGCCTCGCTGAAGCCGATGCGGCTGTGCAGCCTGCGCAGCGGCGATGGCGCCCACCAGTTCCACTTCCCAAGCAATCCCATCAGTGAAGGCACCAACAGCGCCCGCACGATCGTCGCGTCGAGAATCACGCCCGCCGCCACCCCGATCCCCAATTCCTTGATGAAGACGATCTGCGACGTGGCGAAGGCACCGATGGCGACGCAGAACAGCAGCGCTGCGGCAGTCACCACCCGACCTGTCCTGCCGAGTCCGATCGCCACCGCCTCCGAGTTGGATTCTCCCCCATCGTGGGCTTCTTTGATCCGGCTCAGAAGAAAGACGCCGTAGTCGGTCGACAGCCCGAACACGATTGCGAACAGGAGCACCGGCTGGGTCGATTCAAGCGCCCCTTGACTGGTGAAGTTGAGCAGGCCCGTGAGATTGCCGTCCTGGAAGATCAACACGAGCACGCCGAACGCCGCGCTGAGCGTGAGCGCATTCATCACCACGGCCTTCAACGGGAGCAGCAGAGAACCCGTCATCAGGAAGAGCAACAGCACTGTTGCGGTGATGACGATCGTGATCGCCGCGGGCAAGCGCGCGGCCAGGTTGGCTTGAAGATCGATGAAGGCCGCGCTTGATCCGCCCACCTCGAGGTGCAAAGGCGTCTGCAACGATCGGATGCCTTTGACAACTTCGAGAGTGGAAGCTGCGAGACCGCCGTCCCGCGTGTGGACGTCCAGGCGCCAATGGCCGGTGCCGGCCGGGGCGAAGTCGACCCCGGTCACCGCCGGAAGGGCCTTGATCTGATCGACCAGAGCCTGGATCTGCGCGGAGGCCTCGGTGGGCGCGTCCGCGATCACGTAGACGGTCGACCTGGCGGAAACTGGAAAGTCGCTCCCGAGAATGTCGGAGACCTGCCGGCTGCTGGCGCTTGCAGGAAGCACCGAAGCATCGACAGTCGTGAACTTGATTCCGGTGAACGGCAGGCCAAGGATCAGCAGCAGGGCGGCACCACCAATCGCCACCGGCAATTGCCGCCGGATCACGAAATGCGACAGCCGGTACCAGAAGCCCTCGCCCACCTCGAGCGGGCGTTGCCATGAGCGCGGTGCGAGCGCGTTGACCCGCGGTCCGAGCAACTTCAGCACGGCCGGCAGCAACAGGAGCGACACGCCGCATGCGACCAACGCGACGAGGACGCCACCCACGCCCATCGAGTAGAGGAACTTTTCCGGAAACACCGTCAGCGAAGCGATGGCGGCGGCCACTGTCAGCGAGCTGAAGAGGATCGTGCGGCCCGAAGTGTTGAGCGTGCGTCGCAAGGCCTCGTCGGTGGTGCGGCCTGCCGCGAGCTCCTCGCGGAAGCGCGACACCATGAACAGGCTGTAATCGATGGCCAGCCCCAGCCCCATCCCGGTGACAAGGTTGAGGGCGAAGATCGACATGGGCGTGTGCAACGTGACCAATCGCAGACCGAGGAACGAACCCAGGATGGTCACTCCGCCGACCAGCAGCGGCAGCAGGGCCGCCACCGCACCGCGGAACACCCACAGGGACAGGAGGAACAGGATCGGGAATGCCAGCTCCTCGGCGCGCGCCAGGTCTGCGCTGACCTGCGACTGGACCTGCGTGTTGGCGAGGCCGAAGCCGCCGACCCTGACAGCCGGGTCGCCTGCAAGCGCGCGCTGGATCCGGGCGGATGTCACCCCCGCCTCTGTGTCTGACATGCTGCGCAGCTCGCCGATCACAAGCGTCTCCGTCCCGTCATTCGAGACCAGTGCGGAGCTTTGCGTGGTGAAGTAGCTCAAGGCGACCTTGACACCCGGGTCTGCGGCCACGATCGCCGTGACGCGATCGACCTCCTGCTTCGTCGACTCGGTCGTGACCGCCTGCCCGGTTTTGACGACGATGATGACCCCGCCATCGGGTCGGATCCCGGTCGCGGCCTCGAGGCGGCTGGCCGCCGACGTGGACTGGGAGGCCGGGTCGTTGAACCCGCCACCCTGCAGCAGGCCTGCGACCGGACCGCCGAAAACCCCGCAAACGGCGGCAAATGCAACCCCTGCGACAACGACGCGCCACGGGTGGCGCGAGATCGTACGAGCGATAGCGTCAAACATCTGCCGTCTCCCCCTCAGCGTTCAACCGGTCGGCGAGCTGCGTGTAGAAGTCCGCACACCACGTATGGAGGCCGATACCGAATTTCAGTACCTCTTTGCGCATGGGGTACGGCGTGTCGAGGTGCGGGGGCTCCTGCGAGCTGAGCCCGGCGGCCGCGTCCCTGTGGCGGCCGGCCATGTTCCGCGCCAATGCCATTCGCTCGTCTTTGCTCACCGAGTCGGAAAAGAAGAGCTTCAGCAGCATCTCGTCGCGAAGCTCGATCGGGGAGACGGTGGAATCGGACACCCAGTCCGTCAGCGCCTCCTTGCCGGTGGGGGTCAGCTGGTGGAGGGTGCGCTGCCGGGAGCCGTGAGCGGCCTGCGCTCCCTGCACCAACCCGGACTTCTCAAGCGCTTTCAGCTCGGGGTAGATCTGGCCGTAGCTGATCTGCCAGAAATGGCGGGTCGAGCCGTCGGCCATCTGCTTGATGTCGTAGCCGGACTTCGGTCCGAGGGCGACCATCCCCAGCAAGAGGTATGAGGTGTTTGTGAGTTCCATATCACCTAAAGATATATCACAAAGCTATATTCGAGACAAGAGGGAAGGCTCGATCGAGCGTCAGCCGAGGATCCGGGCGCTCCCGTAGCCTGCGGCCAGCGGGGCGCCAGCCTTGAACCGCCCGGGGCCGAACTCGAAGATGCCCGGATCGGCGTCGGCCCCGGTCAGCAGCGCAGCCACGTCGGCGCCCAGGGCCGGGCCCAGCTTGAAGCCGTGTCCGCTGCTGCCGGCGTCGACGAAGACGCCAGGCGCGATCTCACCGATCACGGGCATCCAGTCCGGGCTCACGTCGTAAAGGCTCGCCCAGCCGCCTGTCGACACCGCCTCCTTCAGGCGGGCGATCCGGCGTGTGGCGAGCCTTGCCAGCAGGTCGGACTCCTCGATGTCGATGCCTCTCACAGGCTCGTCCGGATCGACTTCGGGCTCGGGGGTGAGAGGCCCGAGGCAGTAGAGGTCATCTCCCTCGGGCTTGCAGTAGTAACCGGCTTCGATGTCGGCGTGCGCGTAGCGCATCTCGGCAGCGCCGGCCCAGCGGACTGTGGCCACGTAATGACGTTCGACGGTCAGCGGGAGGTCGACTCCCAGCTGAACCGCCAGGCTCCTCGTCCACGGACCGGCCGCGACCAGCAGCCGCTCGCACTCGACGGCCTCGTCGTTTTCAAGATGCAGCTTCGCGCCGCCGCCGGGGCGCGGCTCGAGGCGCGCCACTCGCGTGTAGAGCCGCTGCTTCGCTCCAAGCTCGCACGCGCGGGCCAGGAGGCCGGCCGTCGTGGCCACCGGGTCTGCGTAGCCCGCGTCGGGCTCCCAGCCCGCAACACCCACGCCATCGATCTCGAAGAGTGGAAAGTCTCGCCGAACCTCGTCGGGACCAAGGATCTGGATCCGCGTGCCAATCGTGTTCATGTATTGCGCCGCCTCGCGCAGGGCCTTGACGTCGGTCTTCGGGTGCAGGTAGACGATGCCGGTCTGGTGAAAGCCACATTCCCTGCCGCCGGTCAGCCCGCCGAACGTGCGAAACATGTCCAGGCTCGCATGCGCGATGCGAGCGAGGTAGTGGTTCGTGTAGTAGGCGCGACAGATGGCCGATGAGCGGCCGGTCGGCCCGCCGGCCGGAGCCCATTGTTCGAAGACTGTCGGACTGAGCCCTCGCGAGGCAAGGTGGAAGGCGACGCTCGCGCCATGTATGCCTGCGCCGATGATGCCGATCTCCTGGCCCGACTCCATCGGCGGTCACGATAACCAATCCGGCAGCGCCCAGGGCGTGGCCGCCCTCCATAAAAGATGACGCGCGCGAGCGCACTCGTCGCTCGCTGTCAGACTCTCATCACCCTTGAATCAACCCGCCCTCGTGCTGCCGCCGGCAGTTGACGAGTTCCTGAAGCGGCCCAACCCGGCTGTCATCGCTGCCATCCGGCCCGATGGTTTTCCGATGACCGTCGCCACCTGGTACGACTGGCAAGACGGCCTGATCCTTGTCAACATGGCCGAGCAACGCAGCAGGCTGCGTTGGATGCGTAGCAACCCCAAGGTCAGCCTGACGGCGCTCGACCAGGATTGGTATCGACACGTCAGCCTCTTCGGCTCTGTGGTGCGCTTCGTAAACGACGTGAAGCTGGCGGATATCGACCATCTGTCCCGCCGCTACACGGGTAAGGCATATGCCAACCGTTCGGCCAAGCGGGTCAGCGCCTGGATCGAACCCAAAGGCTGGCATGGCTGGGACGACGACGGAGAGCTCTCGAGCACGCCAATCTCGACCTGATACACAGCTAGGGTTGGAAAGCGCCGGGACTCCACACCTGGAAGCGCCCATCGTCGAAAAGCAGCCGGCGGCCGGTGGCGGACATCAATGCGATCGCGTCGGACCGGCCCGTCGCCAGGTCACCGCGATGACCCCAGGCCTGGCGGTCGATGACAACGTAGAAGTCGGGCTGGGGCCGATCGTACAGGATGCCAAGCCTCGTCCGATCTGTGAGCCAGACAGCGGCCCCGTCGTCGGCGTACACGGGGGCGCCTGGCGGTATGACTGCGGTCGCGGCCAGCAAGCGATCGACCGCCGGTGCACGTTCATACAGCCACTCGTTGGCGCCCAACGCCGGCGGTAAGCCGCCGGCGGCGAACGCAATGATCAGGGCGGGCGCGGCCCCGCCGAGCAGCGCCGGGCCGGACAACCGGGCGGGGATCATGCGCTCGGTCAGGAGTCGCCGCGCACCGAAACCGGCGGCGACGACCAGCGGGAACATGATGAGGAGCGCGTAGTGGAGCTGGAGGCGCTCCTGCGGATCGTGGCTGCTGAACAGGTTCGCCGCAAGCGGCGGGACGACCAGGAGAAGCCAACGGGGCGCCAGCAGCGGCAAGCCCAACAGGCTCACGAGCAGGCCGGCCAGGGCCAACCATGGATCTGGACGCGATATGGCGGTGATGAAGAAGTTCGTGCCTCCTTCGAATACCCACGCGTAATACGCGAGAACAGGCGAGGTGCCAGCCGCGCGGATCAGCTGCTGGATCACCTCGGCGGTCAACAGCCATGCGACCGACGCGATCATCACGGCCCTGCCCTGAGTCCTCATCGTCGGTGGCGCGAGCCGCCACACGAGCATGCCGACGACGAACGCGGTGTAGGTCTGATCCTCCTTGCAGCACAGCACCACCACCACCAGCATCCAGAGCAGCACGCGGCGCCCGCGCAGTCCTGCCCAGGCAGCGAGCATCGCCGGCGCTAAAGCCAGGTTCTCAGGATGGAACTGGTCTCGGGCCGCCTCCTGCGTAGCGGCCCAGATCGGGATCGGGGCGGCCAGGGCGAGGGCAAGCCAGCCCGCGTTCGGATGTTCGGGCAGCAGCGCGCGGAGCATCAGATATGCCGCGGGCGCAGTCGCTGCGAGCCCTATGGCCGAAAAGACGAGGGGCACGGCGGGATGCGGCCAGAGACGCTCGACAGCGGCAATCGGCAGAAAGATCAGCTCCATGTGGACACCAAGGAAGTTGTGGCCGCCTTCAAAGCTGCTCGCCCAGCCGTGGCCGCTGGCAAGACTCCATAGAACCTGCTGGCCCTGACCGAGGTCCCATGAAGGGGCGGTCAGCCCGTAAAGGCGCTGCAGCTGGGTGTGGAGGATCCATGCGAACGCGACGGCGGAGGGCGGCACAAGCGCGACGGCCGCCCAGGCCGCCGGCAGCACCCCGATTGGCGCGCCGGCCGCCTGCGCACGAGCGACCTGATGCCTCTCAAGCTCCACGGTGGCAAGGTTAGCGGCCGCCCTGGACAAACCTCGTACGCTGGAGGTATGAGCAAGGGGTTCGGGGAGTCCGACTTTGCGCAGATCCAGAGTGACCGCGCCACCAGTGAGAGCGTTCAGCGCCTCCTGGACGAGAACCGAAGGCAGGCGCAGCGCGCGACGAGCCGCCGCGCTGAGGGCGAATACGGAATCTGTGAGGACTGCGGAGCGAAGATCTCAGCGGAGCGGCTCAGCTTCCTCCCAGAGGCGACGCGCTGCGTGACCTGCCAGGCCTTGCAGGAACGAGCTTAGCCCTCTTCGCCGGGTGATCGGTATCACGAGAGAGCTTCGCGCCGTTTGGCCGCGCTTGCTGGCGGGGCGCCTCGTCCCGATACTCTTCGGCGCGTCGTTGCTGCTCATTGTCGGAGCGCGGGCAGTCGCCCCCGTCCCCGCCGGCGCGATTCACACCGAGCTGGCGCGCTTGCAGACCGCGAACGAGATCATCGGCTTTGCACTGATGATCCTCGCCTTTCTCAGTGCATACCTGCTCTTGGCGCCCGACCTCCATGACGAGTTCGAGAGCATGAGAGCGAGCTCTGGATCCCGACCGCTCACGTTTGCAGCCGGCCGCGTCCTGATCGGCACCAGTGCATTGCTGTTGATGACGGCCGTGCTCGGGTTGACCGTGGAGGCGACGGACCTCGGCGGCCGCTATCAGCGCGAGGAGGCTGTGCACCTGGTCGTCCTGTTGGCCAACGCGGTGCCGGTCTTCATGCTGGCGCTGGTGTTGACGGCCATTTTCGGCCGTGTGGTCAGCCTGGTTGTGACGTTTGTGCTCATGTCCGTCGGATCTGACGCCGCCTATCAGCGGGCGGCGCTTGCGGACCACTTCATCGATCCGAGCGGCCCGTTCTCCGCCGAGCAGGCCATCGCCTGGGTCGCGCCCCGCCCCTTGATGGATCCGCTGCCGGGCGTCGCCGTGATGGACCAGAGCGTGGCCCTGCAGCAGTTCCCCGTTCGGGAGGGACATGCCGTGTGGGGGATGGACCTGATCCGGGTATCCGGAACCGCCGATATCGCCCAGTACCTCATCTACCTTGTCGCGCTCGCCGCCGCCTTGTACATCGTTTGCCGCTTCCGCGCGGCTCATGCTCGAACCCGTTTCCACCTCGTCCCGGCCTGGCTGGAGGCCCGCAGGCCTGACGACACGCAGGCGTGATGCCGCTTCGGCGCTCAGGCCGCCGATTTGATGAAGAAGCCAGCGGTGGCGATGAGGATGTAGGCGCCGACGAGCTGGAAGCCCGACAGCCAGTTGCTCCTGCCTTCCAGCGCGATCAGGGCGACGATGACAGTCGCCAGAGAAACGACCGCGACCTCGAACGCGCTGAAGATGAAGTCCATCGGGTGTCCGAGCGCGAGGCTTATGAACACGAGAATCGGCGCGACGAACATCGCGACCTGAGTCGATGATCCGACCGCGATCTCGAGCGTGATGTCGACGCGGTCCTTGATGGCAAAGAAGACCGCTGATGAATGCTCGGCCGCATTGCCGATGATCGGGATTACGATCAGCCCGACGAATATCGGTGAAAGTCGAAGGGCACTGATGGCCGGTGTCAGCGAGCCGACCAGCAGCTCCGATTCAAGTCCGACGAACAGCGCGGCGAGCACCAGCACCACGACCGACCGCCTTGTCGACCACGTCGCCGTGTGCTCGCGATCATCCCTCTCGAAGAGGTGGGCGTGCGTGATCTCGGTGAACACTAGGGCGGCGAGGTAAAGGACGATCAGAACGATCGCCACCACCCCACTCACCACCTCTTTCTCGACGAAACCCACATTCGGCGTCGTGAGGACAAGCAGGGCGGGCAGCAGCAGGCCGGCGACGGCGAGCAGCAGTGAGGAAGAATGCACCCCTGCAGCGCGGGCGCTGAACTCCTGCTCCTTGTGTCGAAAGCCGCCTACGACGAAGGCGACTCCGAGGACGAGCAGCAGATTTCCCAGGATCGATCCGATCAACGAGGCTTTCACGATCAGAAAGTTGTCCGCCCTGATCAGAAGGACGGCCACGATCAGCTCGGTGATATTCCCGAATGTCGCGTTCAACAGCCCGCCCAGGCGCGGGCCGACCCGGGCGGCCAGCTGGTCGGTCGACCTGCCGATGAGGCCCGCGAGAGGGATGATGGCGAGGCCGGACGTGATGAACACCAAGATCGGCTGACCAACGATGTCGGCCACTATCGACGCCGGGACGAAGACGAGCATCCACTCAAGGGACGGATGCGTGAGCAGGCGCCTCACTGCCCGCCTCCCATCGCGCCGGAGGCGTTCTTTCGTCCTGCCAGCGTGACGGCCCCGGCGACAGGCGGCTCCTCGAGCCGCAGCGTGGCCGGCCCGAGGCGAAGGCGAACTGCCGATTCGAGCCGCGCGTGGTTCAAAAGGAGGCCTCCGGCCAGCACGACGGGCCCTTGGATTGACAGCTCGGCACGCACCCGCTCGACCAGGTCGGAAAGTCCGTCGGCGGCTCGGTCGACCAGGGCCTCCGCGCCTGCGTCGGCGCCGGCGGCCTCGAACACGACGTGTGCCAACGCGGCCCACCGGCGAGGCTCCCGGAAGGTATGCAGCCGGCCCGTGAGCTCTCGGGCGCCGCGCACTCGAACCGCCGCAAGCAACCCCTCGCTGAGCGCTCCGGCCGGTTCCCCTGCCTCCGCGCGCCTGAGCACCTCGCGGGCGGCCTCCCGCGCAAGCCACGTCGCGCTGCCTTCGTCGCCAAGCAGCCAGCCCCAGCCGCCGGCGCGCGACTCTCTGCCGCTGCGGTCGCGGCCGTATGCGACCGAGCCTGTGCCGGAGATGAGAGCGATACCGGCGTCCATGCCGGCAGCGGCAAGGACCAGGTTCGTGTCGTGAACCACCTCGACGCGACAGTTGGGAAGGAGACGTACCAGCAGCTGTTCGAGGCGCACCCGCGCGTCGCGCACCTCCGCCCCCGCCGCGCCGGCACAGCACGCGACAGGGCTCGCCGGCCCAAGCTCTGCGAGCAGCGCGGTGACACGGCGCTCCATCACGGCGGCCGGCAGCACTGCGACGTTGGCCCCGGCGCCTTCTGACTCGGCGATCACCTTCCCGCCGGCGCTGAGCCGCGCGCGGCTGGACGAGCCACCAATGTCGATGCCGAGGACGGCGGGCTGACCCGCGTTCACCAGGTGCGGGTCACCTTGTTCAGGGACCGCGGGCGATCGGGGTCGATACCCCGCGCGACCGCTACACGGTAAGCCAGCAGCTGTCCGAGCACTCCGAGCGTGAGCGGCGTCAGCTCCTCCGGAAGGCCGGAGTCGATTCCGACCGCCGCTTCTGGATCCCGATCTTTGCCGGTGCTGCCATCCGAGATTCCGATCACGCGGCAACCGTAGCCGTCCAGGCGTCGGGCGACGCTTTCCAGGTCGGCGGCGACAGGGCCACGGCCATCGATCAGGAGTACGGGGAAGCCCTCGTCCACGACCGCGATCGGGCCATGCTCGAAGTCGGCGACCGACCACGCGCGGGCGAGTACATAGCTGGTCTCGGTGAGCTTCAGCGCCACCTCCTCGGCCGTCGCGAGATTGAAGCCGCGGCCCAGGATGATCGCCCTCGGCCCGAGCAGGGCAGGCGCGAGCCGGTCGAGCTCTGCCTCATGCTCGAGAGCTTTGGAGAGAGCGCGCGGCACCTGTGTCAGCGCCTGCGCGAAAGCCGGGTCTGGATCGAACGCATTCGAGAGGAGGGCGAGCGCCAGCAGGCTCGCGGTGTAGGTCTTTGATGCCGGAACGCTCTTCTCGGCGCCGGCTCCGAGGGGTAGCACGAGGTCCGCGCAGGCGGCGAGCTTCGACTCAACCGAGTTTGTGATGGCAAGAGTCAGAGAGCCCTGCCGGCGCGCCTCCTCGACCACCGCGATCACGTCTGGCGAGGAGCCTGACTGCGAGATGCCGATGACGCATTGGCCATCGAGTCTTGGGGGGCTCGAGTAGTGCGTGAAAAGCGATGGCGCGGCCAGCGCGACAAGAGCGCGATTGCGCCGGCCGAAAAGGTACTTGGCGTAAAGGGCGGCGTGGTCAGAGCTCCCGCGCGCAGCGATCAGGAAGCCACGCGGCGTCGCCGCCCGAATCGATTCCCCGATCGAATCGATCATGGCGCGGCCGGCGGTCAGCATCTCGGCCGCGATCGCCGGCTGCTCGCCGATCTCGTCCCGAAAACGGCTCATCGGCGGAACCTCACCTCGCCGCCGATCATCGTGAGGCGCACACGAAGCTCGCTGTCGAGGACGACCAGGTCTGCGCGCGCGCCAACGCGGATCCGTCCCAGCGACCGCTCACCCAGAACGCGGGCGGGGACGGTGCTTGCCATCGCGATCGCGCGCGCCACGTTCATGCCCGGCAGCCCTGCCATGCGCCGAACCACCTGGTCCATGGTCGCCGCGCTGCCGGCGAGCGTTCCGTCCTCGAGCCGGACCGCGGTGCCGTCGCTGACCACGCGGCGGCCGCCGAGCACGTATGGACCGGGCGGCATGCCGGCGGCCGCGGTCTGGTCGCTGGTCAATGCGACGCGCGAGGCGCCCTTGGTCCGGATCACCTGCTCGCTGATGGCGGGATGCAGGTGCTCGCCGTCCCCGATGAGCCCGAGCGTGCTCCTTGGATCGAGCAGGAGCGCGACCGCAATGCCAGGCCGCCGGTGGTGGACGGCCGTCATGGCGTTGTAGATATGGGTCCCGAACCGCACACCGGCACCGATCGCCCTGCGCCCGCAATCGAAGTCTGCGCCCGTGTGACCTGCGCTCACCACAATGCCGGCCGCCGTCAGCTGCTCGACGGCCTCGAGCGCGCCTGGCAGCTCGGGAGCGAGTGTGACTAGGCGCGGTCTCGCCTTGATGACGATCCGCACCAGCTCAGGTTCGGGATCAATGATGAATGCACGCTCGTGCGCGCCTCGATACGACGAGTTTATGAACGGACCTTCGAGGTGGGCCCCGAGCACCCTGGCGCCCGGTGCCTCAGAGCCGACGGCCGCGCCGGCCTCCACGAACGCGGCACCCAATTCGACGGGAGCCGATATCAGCGTTGGCAAGAAAGCCGTCACGCCAGTCGCGGGGAGGCGTTTGGAGATGGCCGCGATTGCGTCTGCCCCACTTGCAGCGTCGTGCCCGGCAAAACCGTTGACCTGCAGGTCGACGAATCCAGGGCTGATCAGCTCGCCCGGACGGGCGACGATGGTCTCGTCAGGAGGTCGCGGCGCCCGGCCGGCGCCGATCCAGGTCACGAACCCGCCCTCGACCAGCAGGGAGACGTCGCCGGACAGGCCATGGACCTGGCCGCGAAGGAGGACCCGGGATTTTTCGACCACGATCTGCCCAGTATTCTCGCCGCCTCCCTACTTCTTTCGTAGGACGCACACCTGATGGCCTTGGTGTGATGCTGGCGGCGTGCGCATCTGCACTTGGAACATCCAGCTCGGGCGCCGGCTCGAAGCGGTGGTGCAGGCGGTGAAGGCGAATTCCGACTTCAGCGGGCTCGACCTTTTCGCGGTCCAGGAGGCGTCGATTCACGACGGGCGCGAGGATGCGTCTGCGATCGCGGAGGCGCTGGGAAGCGAATATCGATATTCCCAGGCCACCGCTCAGATGATCCGTGGTCGCGACCAGGGCAACGCTCTCATCTGGCGACGTGGAGTGTTCGAGCCCACCGCCCCACAGGTGCTCACCCTGTCGGGAGGTGACAGCGGACAGATGACGCGCGCGGAGCGAACCCTTCTCCGCGCCATCCCACCGCAGAGGCGCATCGCCATTCGCGCGGAATCGGAGGCGGTGCGCGTTTACGTGATACATCTAGACGTGATCGGCTTTACACACAAGCTCGAGCAGTTCAGGGCAGTCATCAGCGACATGAAGGCGCAGCCCCCGGTCCCACTCACGCTCGTGGCCGGCGACCTCAACACGTTTGGGCCGCCGCGGCTCCAGCTGTGGCGGCGCATACGAGCGTCGGCCAGGACGGCGGGAGTGGTCGAGGTGACCAGATCCGTGCGCAGAACCCACTGGACCGCGCAAAAGCTGGACGCGATCTATGCGCATGCCAACACCGCCTTGAGCTATCGCGCCTGGGCGCTGAGGGTGAGGGGATCCGACCACCTGCCAGTGTTCGCCGAGATCGACCTGTTGGGCGCGGGGGCTCAGTGATGGATCACGCCGGCCGCGGACTCGTGGCGATTCACGTCGACGGCCTGGGCGCGGACTCCTTCGATCAAGCCCTGCGAGAAGGCGACATGCCTTTCATGAAGAACCTGGTGGAATCCGAGGGCTACGAGGCGCACCGCTATCGCTGCGGCATCCCATCGACTACGCCATTCGTCCAGGCAGGCATCCTCTATGGCGACAATTCCGAGATCCCCAGCTTTCGCTGGTGGGACCGTGAGCAGCGCGTCGACGTTGAGTTCGGAGCCGGCTCTACGTTCAAGAAAGTCGCGCACAAGTACTTCCACGGCTGCCATCCACTGACCCAGGACGGAGCGTGCATCGCCACGTGCTACCCGGCGGGCGCGGCCGAGACCTTCGGGATCGCATACCAGGACCGGGACTACTCGAAGGGCGATCACGCCCGCTCGGCGTGGAGCGTCGTCCTCCCATACCTGGCCAACCCCATACATGTCGGCGACCTGCTGGGGCACGGGATCGTCTCGCTCGCACACACCGCCCAGGCATATGTTGCGGACAGGCTCGCAGGGCGAAGGCCCGCCGCCTCATACGTTGCGGCCGACGCGGTGGAGGAGATGTTCGTCCACCACCTGACGCGGTACGCCGTCCTGAAGGCGATGGGCGAGCAGTATCCGACGATCTACGCAGGTTTCTATGCGTTCGACGAGACTGGCCACGCATTCGGTCCAGACGACCGGTACTCGCTCCGAATCCTGAGAGATGTGGACGACTCGATCAGGGCGATCGCCGAAGCTCGCAAAGAGCGATACGAGATGGTGGTGCTGTCCGACCACGGACAGATCGACACGATTCCGTTCAACCAGGTCAGCAAGGTCGCGTTCGGCCAGCTGGTCGCCAGTTGGCTGCCTGGCCATCGCGTGCGGGAGATGAAGGGCAAGACGTACGGGCCTCCCGAGGAGCAGGCCGCCGGCCATGTCAACATCGCCAACTCAGGCGGCCTGGCGCACCTCTACCTGGCGGATCGGACCAAGCGTCTGAGCTATTCGGACTTGACCGCGCAATTTCCCAGCCTGGCGAGAAACATCGCCGCTGTCGATGCTGTGGCGCTGGTGATGGCTCGTGACGGCGGGCAGGACGTCTTCCTGACCGACGGGCGGGAGCTTCGCGGTGAGTCGATCAAGCCGGTGCTTGAGCAGTACGACGAGTCGGGCATCCTGCTGTCCCAGCTGTCCCGCTTGAACACGTTCGAGGCGTCTGGTGACCTGGTCATCTTCGGCGCGTTCAAGAACGGCAAGCAAGTCAACTTCGAGAACCAGGCGGGCGGCCATGGCTCAATCGGGGGCGAGCAAGCCCATCCGTTTCTATTCGCCAAGCGCGAGTGGGGCCTCGACACCACGAACGTCCACGGAGCCCATGAGCTTCATCCCATCCTCAGCGGGCTGCGAGACCGCCTGCGGGGCTAGGTCGCGCGGTCGTCCCTCAGGATCTGAAGCATCAGCGCCACCGCGCCGATGGCCGCGATGGAGAAGAAGATGATCGCAATCCCCGGGTAACCGAACAGCCGGAAGCTCGTGGACACCTGCATGAGCATCGCGGCTCCAACGATCAGCGCAGCCATCAGCAGGCCCATCGTGATGCGGTTGGCGATCTTCTGAAAACCGCTGAGGAGCTTCTTCTCATCGATCGCCTGGACTCTGATCTCCACCTCGTTGTTGGCGATGGCATCCAGGATCCTGTTGACCCGGCCGGGCATGCGCTCGATGAAATCCTTCATCTCCAGCATGTTCTGAAACACGTGGCCAGGCGACAGGCTCGCGGCCATTCGCCTTTGCATGATCTCAGCGGCGCTCTCGCGAATCGCGTCGTTGGGGTTGAAGGTCGGATCCAGCATGTAGCCCACCTGGTCGAGGTTGAGCAGGGCTTTGCCGAGCATCGAAAGCTCAGGGGCGACGATGAGACCGTAACGGCCGGAGACCTGGAGGATCGCAAGCACGATCTTTCCGACCTCGACCTGCTCGAGAGTTCGATCCTTCTGCGTGGCGACGAGGTCTGCCACGGCCCGCGCGAAGCCCGGTTCGTCAAACGCCGGCGTCTTCTCCGACACGCGAAGCGCATAGGTGACCACATCGTCGCTGCGCCCTTCGCTGATCGCAAACACAAGCTGAGTCAGGTTGGCCTGGACCTGCGGGCGGATGTATCCGACCTGTCCTAGGTCAAGCAGAGCAACCCGACCGTCGTCGGTGATGAAGACGTTGCCCGGATGCGGGTCGGCATGAAAGAAGCCGTCGATGAGGATCTGCTGCAGGTATGCGCGGAAGAGCTCGTCCGCCAGACGCTTTCCCGGCAGCTCCAGCTTGGCCATGTCGCTGAGCTTGGTGATCTTGACGCCGCGAACGTATTCCATGCTGAGGACCCGGCTGGTCGTGTAGTCATCGACCGGCTTCGGCACCACGATGAGCTTGAACTGCTCCAGGTTCTTGCCGAGGGTCATCAGGTTCTGCGCCTCTCGCCGGTAGTCCAGCTCCCGGATGAGGCTCTTGCGAAACTCGTCGAGCATCCCGCGAAGGTGATGGGCGCGGCCGAAATCGGTGTGCTCGTCCACCCAGTCGGCAATCTGCTCGAGCGCATCGAGGTCATCCAAGATCGTCTGCCTGATCCCAGGCCTCTGCACCTTTACGGCAACCTGTCGACCGTCACGAAGCTTGGCCCGGTGTACCTGTCCAAGGCTTGCGGCGGCGATCGGGGTGGCCTCGAACTCCAGAAAGGCCTTGGACATCCTCAGGCCAATCTCCGCGGTGACGATCTGCTCGACCTCGGCGAACGAGAAGGGCTCGACGTCGTCCTGCAGCCGGGCGAGGGCATTGCAATAGGCCTCGGGCAACAGGTCGTATCGCGTCGACAGCAGCTGGCCGAGCTTGATATACGTAGGACCCATCTTCTCGAGGTCGTGGGCGAGCGCCTTCCCAAGGGCCGTACTGTCTTGCGCCGGCTCGCTGCCAGGCTCGCTCTCGAAGATCGCCTCGTCCAGCCCGACCTGCTTGACCAGCCCCGGCCGGCCGTACTTGGCGATCAGCACCGCCAGGTCGCGGTACCGCTTCAGGTGTTCCGGTCGCAGGGATATCCCCATCTACGAGACAACGCACACCGTTCGGAAAGCACGTTGAGGAGGTCTGCTGCGAGCGCAACGTACGATTGAAGGGATGGCCGGCGGGACATTGGTCGACGTCTTGCAGCATGGCGAGCCTTCGGATCCAGCCCTGGTCGTCCCGGCCGGGGTCAGGTTGACCTACCGCCAGCTTCGAGAGCAGGTCGCCTTCGCTGCGGACGGACTGGCCGAGCTCGGGGTGGGAAGGGCCGACCGGGTGGCCCTCGTTTTTCCAAACAGCGCTGAAGCTGTGGTGCTGTTCCTGGCCGCCGCGACCGTCGGCACGGCGGCTCCGTTGAACGCCGGGTACAAGGAGGATGAGTTTCGCTTCTATCTGCAGGACACGGGGGCGCGGGTCCTGGTCGTCCCGCCGGGGCAGGGCGACGCCGCCCGCAAAGCGCTACCTGCCGGGGTGGTTCTCGTCGAGGCTGCGATGGGCGCTGACGGCAAGCTGAACATTGAAAGCGCCATTCCCAGGGGCGGCCCGCGGACGGCCGGAGCCCCGGATGCCGACGACGTAGCGCTGGTCCTGCACACGAGTGGGACCACCAGCCGTCCCAAGCTTGTGCCGCTGCGGCACAGAAACCTTTCCGCCGCGGTGGACAACATCGCTGCCTCCTACGAGCTCGGCCCGGCCGACGTGGCCTTGTGTGTGATGCCGCTGTTCCACATTCATGGGCTGATGGCATCGACGATGGCCACATTTCGCTCGGGCGGTGTCGTCGTCGTGCCGCCGAAGTTCGACCCCATGACCTTCTGGCCGTTAGCGAAGGAGCACGGCGCGACGTGGTTCTCCGCGGTCCCGACCATGCACCAGATGCTCGTCATGCGAAACAGGGGCGAGTTTCCCGCCGGCGCGGAGAAGCTCCGGTTCATTCGCTCAGCATCGTCGGCCCTGTCGCCGGACACCATGCGCGAGCTCGAAACGAGGTTCCACGCTCCGGTGCTCGAGGCATACGGCATGACCGAGGCGTCGCACCAGATGGCCTCGAACCCGCTGCCCCCGGGCGAGCGCCGCCCCGGGACGGTGGGGGTCGGCACCGGCGTCCGGTTGGGCGTCATGGACGACTCCGGCGCCCTCGTCCCTCAAGGGCACGCCGGTGAGGTCGTGATCCAGGGTCCGAATGTCATCGACGGCTACTCGAACAACCCGCAAGCGAATGCCGAGTCCTTCGTCGACGGCTGGTTCCGAACGGGCGACCAGGGCATTCTGGATGCAGACGGCTACCTGTCGCTGGTCGGCCGGATCAAGGAGATGATCAACCGCGGCGGCGAGAAGATCGCACCACGCGAGATCGACGACGTTTTGATGCAGCATCCCGCGGTGGGCGAAGCGGTGGCATTCGGTTCCCCGCACGCAGCCTGGGGCGAGGAGGTGGTCGCTGCCGTGGTGCTCAAGCACCCGGTGCCTGAAAAGGAGCTGATCGCGTTCGCACGCGAGCGTCTGGCCGATTACAAGGTGCCCAAGAAGCTGTACATCGTCGACAAGATCCCGACCACCGCCACCGGGAAGATCCAGCGCCGTGCGGTCGCCGCAGCATTCAACACAAAGTGACAATCGCCGTCGTCGGCGCGGGGGCGATCGGCGGACTCCTCGGCGCGTACCTCGTGCGCAGCGGGCAGGAGGTGGTCCTGATCGCGCGCGGACCGCACCTGGCCGCGATGCAGAAGCGCGGGCTGACGGTGCGACATGGCGGCGACGAGTTCACCACGCGCCCCGAGTGCACCGACGACATAAGGGCGATCGGCCGCGCAGACGTCGTCTTCCTGACCCTGAAAGCCCACTCGATACCCGCAGTGGCAGAGGCACTGGGGTCAGCGCTGGCGGGCGGCGCCTGTGTGGTCGGAGCGCAGAACGGGATCCCCTGGTGGTACTACAAGGATCGCCACCTGGAGACCGTGGATCCGGGCGGAATCATCGCACGCAGCATTCCCTATAGGAGCGTCGTCGGCTGCATCGCCTACCCGGCGGCCGAGGTGGTCGAGCCGGGCGTCATCGAGCACGTTGAGGGGAATCGATTCACGCTCGGCGAGCCTGACGGGTCCAGGA
This sequence comes from Candidatus Dormiibacterota bacterium, assembly GCA_030948325.1. Next base: position 4,120 of record JALZAL010000054.1, on the reverse strand, counting down.
GCGAGCGCGTGCTGTCGATTTCGTCCAGGCTGACCGGCGCCGGGCTGAAGGCCCCGATTCAGTCGCGCATCAGGAACGAGATCTGGCTCAAGGTGCTGGGCAACGCCACCCTCAACCCGGTGAGCGCGCTCACCGGCGCGACGCTCGCGGAGATCGTGACCTCGCCCGCTTCGCGCGAGCTCGTCAAGACGCTGATGGAAGAGGTGGACGCGGTCGCCCGCGCCGTGGGAGCCGAGGTGCCGCTGAGCACCGAGAAGCGAATGGCAGGCGCGGCCGCCACCGGTGCTCACAAGACCTCGATGCTGCAGGACCTTGAGGCGGCCAGGCCGCTGGAGGTCGATGCGCTTGTGGGAGCTGTCGTCGAGCTCGCCGACGGCGCGGGCGTCCCGGTGCCATCACTGCGGACGGTTTACGGCCTCACCAAGCTCCTCGACCAGACACGGCGCGGCCAGCGCGACCAGATACAGCGCGCCCAGCGCGACCAGACTCGGCGCGCCTAGCGCGACCAGTTACGGCGCGGGTCGGGGTCAGGTTGCTCTTTTCGACTTGCCCGCCGCGACGAACTTGTTGCGCAGGGTTCCGATGTTTTCCACCTCCGCCTCGACCACGTCGCCGGCACGGATGAACTCTGGCGGATTGCGCGCGAAGCCCACCCCCTCGGGCGTCCCGGTTGCGACCATCATCCCGGGCAGCAAGGTCATACCGAACGAGATCCAAGAAACGATCTGGTCGACCGGGTGAATCATGTTGGCGGTGTTGGATTGCTGCTTCACCGTTCCGTTCACAGTCAATCGAAGGTCCAGTGACTGCGGATCGGAAATCTCGTCCTTGGTGACCACGTAGGGCCCGCTGGGGCAGGAGGAATCAAGGCTCTTGCCCTTGAAGTACTGTCCTCCCCACCCTTGCCCTTGCCACCGGCCGGTTGAGTTCTGGATGTCTCGCGCGGTGACGTCGTTGATCACCATGTAGCCCCACACATGGTCGAGCGCGTCTTCGCGCTTGATGTTGGCGCCCGCCTTGCCGATGACCAGGCCGAGCTCGACCTCCCAATCGATCTCTTCGCTGACGGCGGGATCGATCGGGATGTCATCGTGTGGCCCCGCGATGGTCGTGATGGCCTTGGTGAAGATCGTGGGCGGCTTCGGCTTTTCGCCCTCCCCCACGGTTTCCGCCGCGTGCTTGGCGTAGTTCCGGCCGAGGGCGATCACGTTCCCACGTGGCGGATCCAGCGGGGCAAGCAGCTCGAGCTCCGCGAGTGGGCGGATGATCGGGGCGGCGGCGGACCGATCGAGACGAGCAACAAGATCCTTCACCGCCGTCAAGCCCTTGTCGCCGGCGTCGATCAAGGCCAGCAGGTCCGCGGGCGGCGCGGCGGCGCCGGTGGCCTTTCGCAGCTCTGTGAGGTCGACCACGATCTCCGGCCGGCCTTCCGCCAGGACGCCGAGCCGGCGGCCGTCGCCGTGTTTGAACATCAAGAAGCGCATGTGGTCATCCCTCCTGAACCGGGTTTCCGGCTCCTAAGAAAAGTGCCTCGAAGTCCGGTCGTTCGAGGAGTTCATTCGGGCGTCCCTCCAGACGGGTGACGCCAGAGACCAGGACGAGCGTCCAGTTCGCTATCTGGAGAGCGGCACGAGCCCTTTGCTCGACCAGGAGCACGGCTTTGCCGACCTCCGCCAGCCGTCGTACGTGCTCCCGAAGGAGCGTGTCGGCGAGCGCTGGAGCCAGGTTGGCGGTCGGCTCATCAAGGATGCACACCCGCGGATCGAGCATGAGCACGCGGGCGATGGCAAGCATCTTCCGCTCACCCCCACTCAGCTTGTCAGCGCGCCGGTTCAGCAGAGCGGTCAACGCTGGAAAGACCTCGCACACCTCCTTGATGCGCGCGGGCAGCTGGGAGTCCTTGAGGAGGTAGCCGCCCATCTCGAGGTTCTCCTTCACCGTAAGCGGCTCGAAGATGTCCTGGACCTGCGGCACATAGCCGACGCCGCGTTTGGCCAGCTCTTCGGGCGCGCGGCCCGTGACGTCCTCCTCCCCGAGCAGAATGCGGCCGCTGTCCAGGCGCAAGATCCCGACGAGGCTCTTGAGCAAGGTGCTCTTCCCCGCCCCGTTCGGCCCAATCACCACCACGATCTCGCCAGTGCCGACCGAGATGGAGACTTCGCGGATCACCGGCACTCCGCCATAACCGGACGTCACGTTCTCCGCCTTCAGGATGGGTGCAGGCCGGTCCACGTTGCGGGCCTGGCTATCCGACAAGGTATGCGTCAACAATCTCTCGCTGCTGCCTCAGGAACGCCATCGTCCCGCTGCCGATCACCTTCCCCTGGGCCATCACGATCACCGAATCGCACAGCCGCTCGACCATGTGGAGCTCGTGCTCCACCATCAGGACGGTCAGGCCCTCGCTGCGCAGGTCCTGGAGGTATTGCTGGATCTCCTCGACGATCGACGGGTGAACGCCCGACATCGGCTCGTCGAGCAATAGGAGCCGCGGCCCGAGCATCAGCGCCCTCATGATTTCGATCAGGCGCTTCTGGCCGCCGCTCATGGTGCCCGCGTAGTCCGACTCCTTGGCTGTCATTCCGAAACGCTTGAGCAGCCCGCGCGCCTTTTCGACCAGGCGGCGCTCGTCCCCCAACCAGTAGCCCCTGCCCCTGAGCGCGCCCCACAGCGAGTCGCCCCGATTGCCGGGGGCTGCGACCAGCAGGTTCTCCAGGACTGTCAGCCGTGCGAACTCGGATGGCAGCTGGAAGGTGCGGACCAGGCCGCGGCGGGCCCGCGCGTAGGGCGGCAGGTGCGTCACGTCGCTGCCGTCGAAGATGATGGTGCCGCTCGAAGCCGGCAGCGTGCCGGCCATGACCGCCAGGAACGTCGACTTGCCGGCGCCGTTGGGCCCGATCAGGCCTGTGATCTTGCCAGGCGGGACCTCGATGGAAACGCCGTCCACCGCATGCATGCCTTCGAAATGCCGGTGCACGTCTTCGGCTGCCAGCAGCGGGCGCTCAGGACTTGTCGGCAACGTCTAGCTCCTCGCGCACGGGAGCACCCTCGAACACGCGCCGTGGCTCAGGCCGCACGCCTTCGGGCCTGAACCACAGAAACCCGATGATGAGCAAACCGATCGCCACCCACTGCAAGGCGGAGATCAGGCCGGGCGGCCCGAGGTCCATCTTGTTGAGCAGGCGCGTCACCTCTTCGAACCCGACCGGCACCAGCAGCGCGCCCAGGATGGCGCCCAGGTTGTTGCCCCGGCCACCGACGATGACTGCGGCGAAGAGGATGATCGTCTCCGGGTAAAGCCAGACAGAGGGGGCCCAGTTCTGGATGTAGCCGACCAGGATGGCGCCCGACAGGCCCGCGATTACGCCGCCGACGATGAAAACCGTCATCTTGAGCTGAACCGGGTTCTTGCCGATTGCGGTGGCGGCGAGCTCGTGGTCGCGCATCGCGCGCAGGGTGCGGCCATAAGGCGAGTTCACGATCCGGGACGCGATCACGACGACGAGCACCACGCAGGCCGCCGTGAGCGCGACATAGAAGAACTGATAGCTCTGCGTGTTGGGGTCGAAGCGGTCGGAAAGAGGAGGCGGCACCAGGGCGAGGCCCGCCGCCCCGTTCAGGAACTTCGTGGCGTTCGTGATTACCGTGTTCGCGATCACCGACAGCACCAGGAGCGCGATGGCCTGATAGTCGCTGCGCAGCCGCCGCAGCACGACCAGGCCGACCGGGATGGCAAGCAGGCCACCTGCAATCGCGCCTCCGATCCAGGGGATCGGAAAAGGCAGCTGAAACCCGCCGACGTAGAACTGCCATCCCCCCGGGACGCCGTTGATCGGGGCGGTGTCGGGCGGCATCGAAAGCACCGCCGCCGTGTACGCACCGACCGCCTGGAAGACGATGAAGCTGAAGTTGACGATCCCGGAAACGCCGAACTGAAGATTGAGAGCCAGGCAGGCGATGATGTCGACCCCTGCATAAACGAGCAGGTTGACTGCGTAGAAGGAGTTCACCCGGCCGCCGCCAGCGCGCCGCGCTTGGCCAGCAGACCCTGCGGGCGGAGGACCATGACCAGCACGAGGACGCCAAACGCCACGACCTCCTTGTACTCCGGCGACCAGGC
>JALZAL010000013.1 GCA_030948325.1 Candidatus Dormiibacterota bacterium | reverse complement strand
AGCGCCATCCCGGTGCCGCGCGGCTCGACGACGACCATCCGCTCGCGCCGGCTGAGCGTCAGACGGCCAAGCCCGACGGCACCAGCGTCGGCCATTGCCGCGCCGACCACGCGGAGGATTTCCACCGCGATCGGGCCGTCGGGATACAGGTAATAGGGAGTGTCGAAATAAACGGGATCCAGGTCACCGCGCGGCGCGAACTTTTCCAGATCGATCACCTTGGAGCTTTCGACCATACCGACCCGGTCGCCGCGCATGACCCGCACCAAAAAATTCCGCAGGACGATGTGGTCGCCTAATCCCTTGGAGATGCCCTCCGCGGCCGCAAGAGATGCCCCGAGATGGTGCCGGTCTGGCCTTACGAAACCGGAAACCCGTTCCCCGTCGAGAACTCTGCTCTCGTTAGCACCCGCGCGCGCTTGAAATCAGCGAGGCACTGTTTGGCGAGTCGCGCGGAGGAATCTCACCCCCACGCGCTCCCAGAACCGTACGTGACTCTCTCAAGTCATACGGCTCCCGATGTTCGGCCATTCGCATGCAGAAAACGCCAATGAGCAAAGAGATGGGGAGTGGCTCGGACGAGCCGCGCCAACCACTCTCTTGCGCCTTTGGGCCGCTGGCGCAGCCGCTTGAACTTGTTGCGGGCCCAGCGGAGCAGGAAAGCATCGATACGATGCAGAGTCGGGGTCAATTCCGACTTGTAGAAGTGACTGTAGTAGTTGATCCAGCCTTGGATGTACGGTCGGAACATCCGCGCCAGATCCTCCAGGGATTTGTCGGTCCGATGGTGCAACGCCCACCGTCGGATCGTCTGCCGGATCGCCTTCAGCGCCTTCGGACTAGCCGCCGGCAGGAAGGAAGTGACATAGCGACTGCCACGCCAGACCGCTTGTCTCGGACGAAAGGCGTAGCCGAGAAAGTCAAACGACTGGACCGGAAAGTCGCCATGCCGGTTGGTATCCTTACAATAGACGAGCTTCGTCTTCGTAGGATGAAGAACCAGCCTACAGGTCCTGAAGCGGACCTCCAGGGCATTCCAGAGCCTGCGAGCTTCTTCTTCGCTTCGGCAGTGGCAGATAATGTCGTCCGCGTATCTCTCGAAAGGGATGGAGGGGAAGCTCCGCGCCATCCACCTGTCGAAAGCATAGTGCAGGAATAGATTGGCCAGGGCGGGGCTGACCACCCCACCCTGAGGCGTCCCTGCCGTACGCGCGACGACGCTACCGTCCTCCATTTCGACGGGAGCTTTTAGCCAGCGCTCGACATAGAGAAGCGCCCATGGGCAATCCGTATGGTGGCGAACTGCTTTGAGCAACAGCTCCCAATCGATGCTGTCAAAATAGCTCTGGACGTCGATATCGAGCACCCAGTCGAACCGCCAGCAGCGCTGTCGGGTCTTCTTGAGGGCGTCGATCGCCGATCGACCGGGGCGGTATCCATAGGAGTCATCGTGGAAGATGGATTCCAGGATGGGCTCCAGATATCGTTTGACGACTTCCTGCGCGACTCTGTCGCTGACCGTTGGGATGCCCAGCGGCCGGGTCCGGCCATCGCCCTTCGGAAGGTCAACCCGCCGCACTGGCGGAGGAAAGTAGCTCCCTGAGGACATGCGATTCCAGAGCCGGTAGAGGTTGTTCGAAAGATCATCCTCAAACTCGGCAATCGTCTGTCCGTCTACTCCAGCCGCTCCCTGGTTGGCCTTCACCTTCTTGAAGGCTTCCCAGACTTCCCGCTTCGGGATGTTGAACGGCTTTGCCTTGGCCACGGAGCTCCTCCCGTTACCGGTTGGCTCTGGGTCGCAGCTGAACAATGCAGCCCCTTCGATCCAGCCCCATTACAGGACTTTCCGCTCTACTACGAGCTGCTCCGCCCCTGTGCCCCGCATCGGTACTCTGATCCTCGCGGTTCTAGCCGCTGGGATGTCTCCCTTTGCATCGGGACGACAGGTTCTCACGTTCCATACAAGAGCCTGATCCGGCTTCGCGCCGCCTACGTGCCGGATGTCGCTCGGGCAGTCTTCAGGACAGCTCCCGAACTGATCCCGGGAGCTGGACGACCCCCCGGTTTTGACATCGCCTTTGGCATTTCGACACTTCATCAGCGGTTCGCTTGCGCTCGCCTCTCCGAATCACACCTGACGGGATCTTGTCCCGCCTTTTGCTGCAACGCTCACCACCATCGCTCTTGACGACAGCAGCTTGCAGTGGTTTGACGCCTTCGCCTGACCGCCGGCGCCGAGGGACCCACCCTCATCTCTCGTACAGCACCACACCTCCTCCTTCAGAAGCGTGTTCGTGACACACCATCCAGGTGCCACTTGTCGCCACGGAGAGGCGCTCGCCGACGGATGCGGCCGGCGAATTCCCGGCCGAATTTCAGGCCCCATTGCCGGATCGTCTCGTGCGTCACTGAGATGCCGCGGGCGGCCAGCATCTCCTCGACCATGCGCAGGCTCAACGGGAACCGAAAATACAGCCAGACCGCGTAGCTGATGATCTCAGCTGGGTAGCGATGGCCGGCGTAAATCGGGTCTCGAGGCGTCCTCATCCCGCCCGTTTACCCGACCAACCCGGTCCCCACCAAGCTTGCTCTCGGCTAACTTGACGGTGCCAGCTGAGGAGCTACGCCGCGGCCAAGCGGGAGATCATGCCCGGGGTCGAGCATCGACAGCACAAGGGCCTTAATAACCGGGCCGAAA
>JALZAL010000359.1 GCA_030948325.1 Candidatus Dormiibacterota bacterium | reverse complement strand
GTTCGGCTCTGGGAGGTGCCGGCGGGGTCCCGGACCGATCGACTGCACCTGACGCCTAGGGAATTGGCGACGTTCGTCGAAGCGTGGCCGCAGCAGGTACGTTCCGACGTGGCACTCGCTGTGAGCGCCTATGCGGCGTCCGCCCAAGGTGACCTTGAACGGGCGCTCGCGACGTTGGACGGCGACCTCGCGAGTACCCCCATGCGTCGCGGGACCATGTGGGTTGAACTGGCCTCCGAACTCACTCCGGCGGGGACCATCGACGGCGAGAACCGGGAAGCAACCGTCGCCGAGCTCTACACTGTCCAAGGCGGTCAAGTGATTCGCACGAGGGCCTTCGCAATCCAAACGAGGCCCCGGCCTCGACTCCTGACCGGCAGCCGCCACGCCACGGCCCGCAACGGTGTCGGAGTGCCGACTGCCTCGAACAGCAGCAGAACGGTGCTGCTTGCATCGCCAAGGAGCGCAAATGATTGTCAGAGTGTGGCACGGTTGGGCATCAAGCGCAGACGCTAGAGCGTACGAGGATCACTTCAAGACCGAGGTACTCAGACACCTCAAGCAGATCGACGGCTTTCGCGCCGCCCAACTGTGGCGCCGCGGGGGCCAGGGCGAGGTTGAATTCGTGGCCGTCACTAGCTACGAGTCGATCGACTCGGTGCGTGCCTTTGCCGGCTCGGACTACGAGCGAGCAGTTGTGGAGCCACAAGCGCGTCGAGTGTTGCTGCGATTTGACGAGCGCTGCAAGCACTACGAGCTGGCGGTGTCCGGAACCGACACTGAGGAGGCGAGGGGGGGCGAGTGAGGTGGGAACCCAACCTGGCTGCGCGACGACTGGCTCTTGCTGAGGATGGATGAAAGTGATGGGCCGTCTCGGGGAACGCCGCCATGATCGGCCCCGTCACCGAACGGCTGAAAGGCAATCGCACCGCATGGTGAGTTCAAGGAGGGCGCATGTACTACCTGTTGCTTTACGACGTCGTCGAAGGGTTCGTTGAACGTCGGGCGCCGTATCGGGACGCCCATCTCCAGCTGGCGCGGGAGGCCCATGAACGAGGCGAACTACTCTTGGCCGGGGCAGTCGAAGACCCGGCCGACCGAGCGGTGCTCGTCTTCAAAACCGACCACAAGTCGGATGTTGACCGCTTTGCGGAGAACGACCCGTACGTGAAGGAGGGGCTGGTGACGGTCTGGCGAGTCCAACGGTGGAACGTGGTTGTGGGCGGGGACTGACTAGGCCGAGGAATTGTTGAGGGTGTCGTCAACTCCCCACGTGGGCGAGCCAGCTCCGAATCTCAGCTCGGATCGCATCTTTCACTTCAACTGAGGCGAAGGAGGCGTCGACGCTGGCGGTGGCAAAGGCAGCCATGGCCGCATCGTCGTACCTGAATGCCGTGCGGATGTTCGAGTACTCGACGGCGAGCGGGGTGGCGATCATGGCCGGGATGTCGGAATTGATGGTGACCGTCAAGCCTGCAGCCACGAGGCGAGGGAAGGGATGGGTTGGGAGAGATGGGGCGAAGCCGAGTGCAACGTTGGATGAAGGACACACTTCCAGCGGTATATGTCGGTTGCGGAGCTCATCGACCAAGGCCTCGTCCTCGAGCGCTCGGATGCCGTGGCCTACGCGCTCCGCCCCGCCGGCCCCGATCGCGGTCCAAACGCTGTCGGGGCCGAGCGCCTCGCCAGCGTGGTGAACCACGTGCATCCCGCGAGATCGGGCATCCGCAAAGACCTCGGCGAAGGGTTCGAGGGGGTACGCCTCATCGCCGGCCAAACCGACGGCGACGACGCCGGAGTCGGCGTATTCCACAGCGAGCTCGACCGTGCGGATCGCCTGCTCGACGGATCGGCGGCGGGAATGGTCAAGCACTACCCTCGCCTCGACGCCATACCTTTCACTGCCTTCGGCGAGCCCATCGAGTACCGCCGCCAGTGGAATGGGCATGTCACCGACTCGCTGGCCGTGAGCTGCGGCCGTGAATGAGACTTCGGCGTAGCGAGTCCCCTGGGCAGCCTCGTCTTCGCAGTACTCCACCGCGATCCGACGAAAGTCCGCCGGCTGGGACAGGCGCGACCTGACGAGCGCGTTCTGAGCGAAGAAATCCGAGAAGCCTGTGAACGCGTAGCGACCCTCGGTGAGATGGCCCGGAACATCGATCCCGTTGGCGAGACCGAGCTCTCGCAACGTGGGCCACCGGATGGTGTTCTCCAGGTGCACGTGGAGATGGGCCTTCGGAAGGTCCCGTAGATCCTGCACTGGGGCGACAGCGTGGCTGCGCAATGGCACCCTGTGCAGGTGGCGTCCTGAGAGGATCATCGAATCGACGATAGGGTAGGTTCAGAGGCCCGAAGCCCGGCGGTGTGGAACCCGGCTCGCCGTGCGCGTCCAGGCGTGGAGGCCCGCGACTCAGACCAGCCTCCACAAGTGTCAAAGAGTCGCTTGAGCAAGTTCTTGACACTCATCGATCTGCACCGTGGCATCTCAACCAAAGTCTTCGTGGCCGCCCTGGCCGAATTTCGTAGAACCCCGCGCGATCATCACCAGCCAATCCACAACCCCACTGACAATTCCCCACCATGGAGCCCAGGCCGCCGCCGGCGTCGAGCTACCGCGCCCTCTTCGCCATCCCGGGCGTGCGCTCACTGGCCGTCACCATGCAGCTTGCGCGCCTGGGCGGCGCGATGTGGAATCTCACGCTGATCCTGTTCGTCCTCCAGCAGTTCCGCTCCCCCGTTCTGGCCGGGCTGACGACCTTCGTGGCCTGGGTGCCGGGACTGCTGGTCAGCCCGCTCGGCGGGGCGCTGATCGACCGATTCGGACGCGTCCGACTCATCGCATTCGACATGGGCGTCGCCGTGCTCACCGTCCTTGCCATCCTCGCGCTCTCGGGGCCTGGCCGGCTGACACCGTCCGGCCTCCTCCTCCTGGTCGGCATCAGCTCGATCACGGGCACGCTGAGCCGGACGGGTACACGGTCTCTGATCCCGATGGTGGTGCCGAGATCCCTCTGGGAGCGTGGGAACGCGCTCGATGCCACGACCTCAAACGTTGCCTTGATCGCGGGGCCGGCGCTCGCCGGCATGCTCTTCGCCTCCGTCGGAGGTCTGGGCACCATGGTCGTGCTGGGCGGGATCTGGCTCGCCGCCGGCCTCCTGGTCATCAGCGTCCGGGACGCGGCCGTGCCAGCCGAGGGTGGCAGGGGCAGCGTCCTCCTCGAGGCGCTCGAGGGCCTGCGGTACACGGTGCGAAACCCGGTCCTGCGCGGCCTGGCCGTGATCATGCCCCTGACCAACGCCGGCGACGGTATCTTCCAACTGGCGCTGCCGGTGCTCTTTCGCTCCTCCCCATACGGTGGTAGCGCGGTGGTCGGCGCGCTCTGGAGCGTGTTTGGGATGGCGGCGGTGGTCGGCGCCCTGCTCGGCGGCCGAATGGCGACCCAGGGCCGGGAGCGGCGCATCATCCTGGTCACGCTGCTGCTGGGGGCCACCGGCTACTACGTGGTCGCCGCGGCGCCACTCGCCGGCCTGGCGCTCCTGCTGGCGGCGCTGGGCCTGTCGCTCACCGGGGTCGTCGTGGGCCTGCACGACATCGCCATGTTCTCCTTCCGCCAGCGCGCTATCGACCCGGCCTGGCTCAGCCGCGCCATGTCGATCTCGATGAGCGTGAACGCGCTGGGCTTTCCGCTCGGTACCGCGCTGGCCGGCCCCGTCGTCCACCTGTCTCTGACCGCGGCCATGTTGCTGGGCGCAAGCCTGGTCCTGCTCGCCGCCCTGCTATCCCCGCTCCTGCTCCCAGGGCCGGCGGTCCCTCATTCCAGCGCTCAACCGAGCCAGTAGACCCGGCGGGGCGTTGCCGGCGAGCACGAGGCGGCCGGTCTCGACCGCCTCGGTCTGCTCCATCGGGGTGCCCTCGTCGACCAGCTCGCCAAAGGCGGCTGCGAGCGCCTGCCGGTGTAGGAGCCCGGCCACGAAGGAAAGCTCCCTGTCCCTGCTGGGTAGAGCCGTCCCTGACTCCCTCACTCCCCATATGTATCGACGGCTGGATTCCTTGTGCGACGACGTGATGCTTTGTAAGCGCTGTAACGGTAAGCGGCTTGGCAACCTCGAATTTGGCACCGAGCGCAGTAACGGTTAGGCGCGCCTATAGGAGAAGCACCCGTAAGAAGTTGCGCTCTGGCTCGATCCCCCTGCCCGCCCCACTGCCTCGCCGAGCCGACCCAGATGGCCTGGAACATCTTCGAGTCTGGTCCGTGCTGCCAGATTGTGCGACCAGGCTCCGTCGGCAGCCCGGCGGCGAGCGTCTTGTCCTCGCGGAAGGACGGCGGCCAGCGGTTCAAAGCGCCCGGACTTGAACCGCCGCGCCGGGTCCCAGCGTACAGAGGCCAGACCGAGCGACCGGGTCATGCCGATAGCCGCCGATTCCGAGTCTTGAAACGCCCGATGACGGGCATGAAGGAGAAGATCCATGAGCTTCGAAGACGAAGTCATTATGAGCGACCGCGATTCGAGCACCGGTCTCAAGCCCACGCGCCGACAGGTGTTGGCGACGGCCGCAGTGGCGGGAGGAGGCTCCCTGCTGGCGGCGTTTGGACCCTGGGGGTTGACGGCCGCGGCGGCCAAGGAGCCTGAGCCAGAGTTTGACGCGCCATTGGTGCGGCTTGCGGCAGGAGCCAACCCGGCCTCCATTCAGGCCACGGTCGATCTCTTCCGGGCCGACCTGGGCACGCTGAACCCCAACGTGTCAGGCTCGTTCCGAAGCGGCCGTCGGGAGATCAACTGGGACGGCGTCCCGGACGCAAAGTCGGCGCCTAACCTGCTGCCGCCAGACTTCTTCAACACGACCTCGCCCCGCGGTGTGGTCTTGGCGACTCCGGGCCAGGGCTTCCAGGTCAGTGCGAAAGCCGGCAACCCAACCACCACGGCGGTCCTCTTCGGCAACCTCAGCTCCGCCTACCCGAGCCTCTTCACGACTTTCAGCCCGCCACGACTGTTCACCGCCCTGGGGAGCCCCGTTACCGACGTGCGCTTCTTCGTACCAGGTACTGACACGCCGGCTCTCGTTAACGGCTTCGGCGCGGTGTTCACGGACGTGGTCCTTTCAGGCAGCGCAACAATCACCTGCTTCGGTGTCGAGCAGAGATCACTAGGCACCTTCGTTGTCCCCGCGACCTCAGCCGACGGCCTCTCGTTTCTGGGGGTGGTGTTCGAGGGTAGGCGCGTGGCGCGCGTACGCATCCTCAGCGGCACCACGGCACTGTCTGCGGCGGCCACAAACAGCGGCTCAACAAACGTCGTCGCGATGGACGACTTCGTCTACGGCGAACCGCAGGCGCTGGCGCGCTCCAGGCCCTGAGGTTGCGGCAAGCATGCTGGGCCGGGTCAGGCGAGCGCGCGACGCGAGCCAATCGGACAATGTTCGCCTGTCACGCCGAGGACGAAGGCGGGCAGGTGGGCATAGCGGACCTCGAGGCCATCCTGCAACAGCTCCCCGACAGGGAGGTTGCGGCGGCAGCCAGGAGCGGCTGCTACTAGGCTGAAGGCCGGCGATTACAGGGCTGACGTCCGTCAACTCCCACCGCAACGATGATGACTGCGATCCTTCAGGGCTGCCACCACGTGCGGGGCGCCCGCGTGGCAATCCCAAAGGCACCCAGCGGTCGGTGGCCATCGAGGTCCTGGTGATTCCGCTGTACGGCGGGATGGGCGTGGTGCCGCGCAGGTACAGCCGTTCGCGAGAAGCGTGTCCGACACGCGGAAGACGGACCCGACGTTGAATCCGCTGGTCAGGTTGTCCAGCACGACCGAGTATGGACTGCGGGGAGGCTGGCGAATGCGTGACGGGCGGGTTGGCGGCGCGCAGCTCGTCGGGCGTCAGGGGCCCTGACCAGCGCTCGACCTGTGGCGGCCCTGGCGGACGGCCAGCGCGGCCAACAGGAGCGGAACGACGATCCAGAACTGCAGGTAGGTGTAGCGCCGTAGCTCTTGCGCCACATCGACGCCCGCGAGTTCGGCATCCAGGGCGCCTACCCGGGACAACGAGGCCGCGTGCAACGCCAGCGGTAGGTAGTTGACGCCGATGCCGGCTATCCAAGCGCCGAACAGCCTCCATCCCGTGCTTGCCGCCCCGATTGACACCCACAGGCCGATGACGATTCCGCCCACTGTGCCAATCACGAACTCGGCCAGGATGAGATGGCGACGGACCGCGGTTCCCGCGCCACCATACATGTCGACTGCGGCGAGCCGCCGCACATCCAGGGCCACAGTCCAATCATGAAGGACGGAGTCGACGCGTTCGCGCCAAAGTTCGAGGACGGTCCGATCTGAAACGCCCATGTATGGCTGCCTCCGGTCTCGGGCGGCCCTGATCGAGATCGGTTGACCCGGATCCGTTGGGTGCGGGTTCAGGCGGGGGGATTAGGATGCGGCGCTCAGGCGTACGACTGGAATCTCGCGATCGGTCTTCTGCTCGTAGCCGCGAAACGGGGTGACCTGGCGACGATCTGGCGCCACGCCTCCTCGCGCTCAGCGCCCTGCGGATGCCGAAATCACCGCCGCACGACGACCGAAAGCCCAATTGCTCACAGTCAGGTACCCACCGAGTGCAATCAGGATGAGCGCGTTGATGCCATGTAGCCCCGCGAGCGGGGCAAGGGGCGCGCGAGCGAGGACGATTTGGAGAAGCAAGAGCACGAACAGGATCGCGGTCATGATGGTTGTCCGCCACGGATAACGGGAGCCGAACGAGAGGCCGAGCATGATGATGATGTTGATCCCGACAAGATAGCCATTCAATGCATGAAGGCCAGCGAAGCCGTCGGCGTTCTTGAACGCTGCGTAGACATCCTTTGCGTTGTCATTGGCGTTGACAATGGTGAAGATGGCGCCGGCGATGAAGTAGAGCTGCAGCAGGAACTGGAGCATCAGCAAACCACCGAATACTGCATACGCTTTGCGGAAGATGCTCACGAGCGGCGACTCCTTTCAATCATCTGCGAGGTCTGACGTTCCGCTGCCGACGCCGCGCCGTGTGCCTGGTCGCTGCCGGGACCCTGGACGACAGACCTGCGGTCTAAGCACGGATCGAGGATGAAGCAGGCCGGCGCCCAGGTCAATAGGGCTAACGTCACAACGTTGCTGTGGACGTTCACGGCTCTCGCCGGCCAATCGCTACTCGTCTTTCGGGAAGTTAGGATCCTCGTCGGGACAGCTCTCAAACGCCGGCCCTGGGCAGCCTGGGCGCCCGAACGCAGCGGCCGACGCGGCGACCCGGAGAGAAAAGCCCGTTTCGGCCATTCAATCAATGACCTGCGGCAGGTTCGCCGCTCGTGGCGATCGCTGCATGCATTCGCGGGAGCTGGCTCACCGTGGCTGCGCCCGGTCCGTTGTGGCGAGATAATCCTGCAGGGGGCCGCGATGTGGGCTAGACTCGGGCCGCACGCAATTGGCTGCGGCGCACCTTGCCAGCATCATCGCGTAGCGGTTCGGCAACGCGTTCGATTGAGCGGGGCACCTTATACGAGGCTACGCTCTCTCGAACCCAGGCAATGAGATCCTCGTCGCTGACCTCCTCGGCGAGCTCGGCCAACGCGTCCGGCACGTTGCCAAGGTCCTCGTTCGGGAGGCCGATGACGCAGGAGGACCGGGCAGCCGGGTGCTTGTCCAGTCTGCCTCTACCTCAGCTGGATAGACCCGCGGAGTGGCGCCGATGTAAGGGTAGGGGGCCGCGCGCCATGCCCGCCGTGGTTCAAGCAGAGTGGAGCGGTCGGGATGGCCCCGGAGGACGCCGCAGGGCGCCCCCCCGAAGTGCGCTCCCGTACAGCTGAGATCCATCCGGCCTTCGCGGCACGGCCTGCCTCACTCCTCCGTCGCGGCGCCGCCGGTATTGGCGGCTGCCGCGTTCAGCTTGCGGTGGTCCCAGGTAACGGCCCGGGTGACGGTGAAGCGGAGGCCGACGCGCTTTGGTGCTTGGGCGAGCACGCGCGCCCGCGCCTCGTCCGGGAGGTCGGTGGTCGCTGAGTCCGGCCCACCGTAGCGGGCCACGACGAGCAACCCCATCTCAGCCACCTCGTCGGTCTCGCGGACGATCTCGACGTCCGCCTCCAACATGGCTCCTCGAAGCTCTTCGTACGTGTGGCCGGCCTCCACTTGGAGGGTCGCCCGCTGGTCACGCTCCAAGTTCCGCACCTTCTGCGACTTGGCGTACGTCCACGTCGCGGGTCGGCCCTCGGAGTCGACGTAGTAGTGGACTGGCATCAGGTGCGGCCTGCTGTTGGGGCCGATGGTGGCGACGGTCATGGTGCTCTCGGAGGCGAGGAAAGCTGCGAGTTCGGCGGGCCCCATCCTGATTCGTTCCCTTCCCTCGGCAGGCATTACTGCATGATCGCCGACTCGCGCCTGGCGGCTTCGGACGCGCGCCGCCTCCGGTGAGCGGCTGAGAGCTACCTCGTACGGCATGTCCACAACCTTCTAAGGCCATCACGCCTACGCAAAGGGAACCTGACTCTCCTCCATGGCTTTCCACGGATGCACCCTGACACCCTTTCCGCGCAGCGGGGTCGCGGGCACTGCGTGGCTGTTCTAGTGACGCGCCAGGATCTGGCGCTCTAATTCGGCGGGAAGGCCGTGCACGGGGCGGTCGGGCCGTTGCTGAGGCGTGCCCGCTTGCTGAAGCCAGCGCCAGGTGTCGTCAACCGTGTCGTGGACGGGTCGACAGACTAAGCCGGTTGCCCCTGCCAGCGATGCGTTTGCTTCGAGAAAGCCGGCAAAGTCTCCAACCTCAGGTACCCAACAGGGCAGCTGCGTCCAAGGTTCCGCCCCTGATTCGGCCAGCTCGGCTTCGGTGATCCAGACCAGCTCGGCATCGGACTCCGTAGCGGCCACGCATGCCTCCAACAGCTGCTGTGTAGTGGCGTGACCTGAGCGGCTCACGACGTCGACGGCACCCCTCACGCCTTCGGCAAGGCAGGAGTTCAGCCACACAGCCAGATCCCGAGCGTCTACATACTGCAACGGCCGCCCAGGGCGCCCAGGTGCCACCACCCGACCACCGCGTGCTAGGCGATTCAGCCACCAGGGCAGCCGGCCGATGTCCTCATGCGGGCCGAGGATGAGCCCGGCCCGGCATAGCAACGCGTCAGGGAATACCTCCAGGACGGCAAGCTCGGCACCGCGCTTGATGGCGCCGTACTCGCCATTCGTTGCCTGTGCATCACCCTCGAGGACCGGTGACTGTTCATCGACGTGGCGCCCCCACACATACACTGACGCACTGGAGACGTAGCCAAAATGCCGCACGCGACCATCCAGCAATCGGGCCGCGATTGCGACAACATCTGGAGCGCCAGACCAGGTGTCAACGACCAGGTCCCAACTCCTCTCACCCAACGCCGCGGCGAGATCCTGCTCCGACCTGCGGTCGGCGAATAGTGCCGTGACCCCGGCAGGTAAGACACCGGTCACACCACGATGGAGCGCCGTCACCTCCCAACCCCGGGACAAAGCCTCAGCGACCACTGCACGGCCAACGAAGCGGGTTCCCCCGAGCACGAGAAGTTTCATGGCACCGACTCTGCGCCATCCGGCTCGGCTAGGACCACTGTGTTCGCGTTCAGCAAGCGTGAGGGAATCACGAAATCGAAGGAAGTGCGGGCCTATCCCCTCGCTTTCCCGGCCGCGGTGGGCCCGGGGCTTGACCGGGGTCTTGGTCCAGCCAGCAGGAAGGTGGACAACCCCCGATTCTGTGTTTCAGGCGCGGTTGGCGCGTCCGGAGACGACCTCAGCCGCCCGCGCGGAGGGGGCGGCGTCCAAGCTCTTGTTGCCGTGTCCAAGGCCCGCGGCCACCTGCGCGCCGAGGTCCTTGTCGACGTTCGACCAGTAAGCGATCACCCTTAGCTGCACCTCGTCACTGACCTCGTCGCTCGCGTGTCCGACGATGTTGGTCACGAGGTGCTCGCGATCAGTGTCGTTCATGACCTCACGATAGAGCGTGCCCGGCTGACCGAAGTCGTCGTCTTCCGGGTGCTTCTCGTATGCGTACCGTCCGAGCTCGCCGGCCGCGACGCGCCGGCCCAGATCGGCGCCGCGTTGCGGATCGGCGTGGGGGCCACCGTAGCCGTTGGGTGCGTATACGGTTGCGCACCAGAGTGGCGATAGGTCATCGCCGCATCCTGGTTATAGGAATGCACCTCGACCCTGGGGGCGTTGATCGGCAGCTGCTCGTAGTTGGGGCCGATCCGATGCAGATGGGTGTCGTGGTAGGAGAAGATCCGTCCCATCAACATCTTGTCAGGGCTCAGACCGATGCCTGGCACGAGGTTGGCTGGGGAGAAGCTGGCCTGCTCGACCTCAGCGAAGAAGTTGGCCGGGTTGCGGTCGAGGACCATGCGCCCTACCTGGATGGGCGGGTAGTCGGCGTGCGGCCAGACCTTGGTCAGGTCAAGTGGATTGAAGCGGTAGCCGGCCGCGTCATCGAACGGCATCACCTGGACCTCTAGGCGCCACTCCGGACACTCGCGGCGGGCAATCGCGGCCCGGAGGTCGCGACGATGGCAGTCCGGATCCTCGGCCGTCATTGCCTTGGCCTCAGCGTTGGTGAAGTTCTCGGCGCCCTGAGCCGTCTTGAAGTGGTACTTGATCCAGAATCGCTCGGCCGCCTGATTGATCCACGAGAACGTGTGGCTGCTGTAGCCGTTCATGTTGCGCCAGGTGCGCGGCGTTCCGCGGTCAGACATCAATATCGCCACCTGGTGAGCGCTCTCGGGCGACAGCGTCCAAAAGTCCCATTGCATGTCGTTGGAGCGCATGCCCGTGTCCGGCAGGCGCTTCTGGGAATGGATGAAGTCCTGAAACTTGGTCGCGTCGCGGACGAAGAACACCGGCGTGTTGTTGCCGACCAGATCGTAATTGCCCTCGTCCGTATAGAACTTCAGCGCGAAGCCGCGCGGGTCACGCACCGTGTCCGCGAAGCCCTGCTCCCCGGCGACCGTCGAGAATCGCGCGAACATCGGTGTCCGCTTCCCCACCTGGGCGAACAGGCTCGCCTTGGTGTACTGGGTGTCGGAACGGTACTCGACGTGCTCGCCGCACCGTTTCGCTATGAGTGTGGCCGTCCCGCGCTCGCGATCGACCCACCGACCAGCAGGCCCAAGCCGTTGAACGGGCGATGGCCATCTAAGAAGACCACCCGCATAATGCAGGCAGGAGTAAACGCTCGCGACGGTCCGCTGCCCGCTCGTATCCGTTCCATCTCATGGCCTCCGGCAGATCCAAGCCGGCAGTTATGCCGCGGGGTCGTCTTTAAAATGGGTTCATCCGGTAGGCGGTCGCGGATACCAAAATTGGTGCTGAACGCTCCCGCTCTCCGGCCGCAAAGAGAGCACGGTCAGCCCATGTCGACATGAGGTTGGCGACGACCTCTCGCTCAGGCGAAGGAGATAGCAATGCAGGTAGACAAGCAATCCGTCATCGAGATGATTCGCCAGCAGGGCGGGGATCAGAGGGCCAGCGAAGCGGCGGAAGAGCTCCCGGACCAGATCGATCACGAGCAGCATGCGGAGCTGCTCCACAAGTACGGCATCAACCCTCAAGACCTGGCGAGCAGCCCCGGCGACTCGCATGATGCCGGCGGAACGCTCCTCGGAGACAACGCGCAGGACCTGGAGACCAGAGTCGGCGGCTCGAACGAGGCTGGCGGAACACTCCTCGGACCGAGACCATCCTGATTCATGTCTTGGCTCTGAATAGCCATACCAGCTCATCTATCGAGCGAGACTTCGGCGAGGGCTTCGGCGAGCAGCTCAGGTGCTCGTTCGGTCACGTGATGGCCGGGTGTCGACGGCGTGGCCTTCCAAGTCTGTGGCCGCGGTCGCCAGTCTCCGAGCACATCGGTTGTCGTCGAGGGCAACGAGGTCGTCCTCAGCGCCCCCAGAGGGCCGGGAGCGGGCTCGTGATCTGCCGGCCGGCGGCCCGGTCGGCGTCGTCGGCGGCCCGGTCGACACCCAGCGCCTGGAACATCTGCGATTCGGGCGCGTGCTGCCAGATGGCCCAAACCGGGCGGCAGCGTGTCGTTCCGCCGCTTCCGATAGTCGTGGGACGTGGCGCCGGGCGACCCCCGGCGCCACATTGGCCGGGGACGAACTACGCGGTGACCAGGTCCGCTTTCAGTCCGACCGAGCGTTGGATGGTGTTGCCGACTGGCGAGGTCCGCAGCACGTGCTCGTGGAGCTCTCGCAACACCTCGGGCGGGGCGGCCGCCTTGAGGTGGACGCGGACGCCCACCTCCGGGTAACCGGCATTGCCGTCCTTGAGTCCGAGGAACACCGGTAGGTCGATATGACCCTCGAGGTCGATACGCAGCTCTTCGACCGTGATTCCGCGTACCGACGCGTTGGCCGTGTACCCGATGGCGAGGCAGCTCCCAAGTGCGCCTAGCAACTGCTCGACGGGGTTAGGAGCAGTGTTGCTGCCCCCCAGCTGGGTTGGCTCATCGGCGCGCAGCGGCACCAGGTCGCGGACCCGGATCTCGTTCACGAAGCCGCCCTTCCAGGTCACCTCGGCTCGCCAGGTTGTGTCGCCCTCGACGGGATTACGGGCCAGCCGGTCTCGAAGGCCCGCCAGCTGCTCGACGTCGACGCCGTTGACCGTTGCGCTCACACTCACGATCGATCCTCCTTGCAATGGACAGCCAGGCTAGGCTGCCGCCTATGGATCAGCGGGAGCGCTAACTACAGGAGCACGTGCGTCGGCGACCGAAATCTACCTCGCGTCTCGACACCAGGAGAAAACCCGCCGGGCGGTTGCACATGTCCTTCCCAGCCTAGCAGGGGAACGCCCGTCTGGGGCTGCTCCTACCGGCCCGCCATAGCGGGGAGGACCCGCCGCGTCGATCACTAGGGAGCTCCACAAGATACCCGGCCCGGGGGCCGATGCCTACTTCCGGGCCGGCGACTGGTCCTCGTGTCAGCATCGAGGCTTCAGCCGACGGCTTCGACCCTGCGGATCGAAAAATCTGAGTCGCCCGACTCATCCCCCGGGATCTCATGCTGCCGTCCTAACGGCTGCCGCGACCTGGCAACCCGGCGCATGCGCCGACGAGCCGCCGGCTTCCCCTCGAAGACGCCTATTGCGACGCGGCATCCTGCGACCCGTGGCTGGCGGGCGTATGGTGCCTCCGAGGACAGGCATTGGAGAATTGAACGGCCGTCGCGTGAATGCCAGGCGCCGCCCGGCAGAGGTGACAATCCACCTCGCGAGCGTGAGAGATCTATTCAACCCCCCGGAATTCGATGTGACCGCCACGTACGGGCTTCTTGTCAGCGGCATGGAGCACCTGCTGGAGGAGCTGACGCCTCGGAACGTGAAAAGGGGAGTCCGCGTGACGCTGGTTCTGCCAACAGAGCAGACGGGCGGAGGCAGCCAGGAGGAGCTTTCGCTTGCGATCGCGCGCTACTGCGATCTCCGTCTCTACCGGCTCGATTTGGCGCTCCGAAGCCAGCGACGCGACGGACTCGGGTCGCTGCGCATCGGCCTATCCCTGTTCCTGGTCGGGATCCTCTTCTCGTATGCGTTCTCCAGACCTGACGTGCCCGAGAATCTGCAGCTGCTACTCGGTAGCGGCGCCTTTCTGGTCCTCGCCTGGGTAGGACTCTGGTACCCACTCGACAGCCTGGCCTTCGCCCGACGGCCCCTTCTTCGCGAACGTCGAGTGTGGCGTGAGATACGGAAAATGGAACTGGTTCTGCGTACGGACCAGGACCACAGTGACTACCCGAGCCCTCGGCCTGCTGGTCCGGACCGGTCTTCGCGAGACGATCTGATGGCGGATGGCCGGCGGTCTAACCGGACCTGATTGCCGTCAGCTGTCAACCTACAATGCACTCCGCGGCCGCCCGTCCGCCATCGCGCCGGGGCCACGAGCGCGACGAGCCTGCGCCCGGATTCGATCATGGAAGGGCTATTTCATGAACAGTCCATTCCGTCAATACTGAGTGCCTCCCCGGCCTACCGTAGGCATGAGCGCGCGCCAGCCCTCAAGAAGAGCGCTCAACGGAATGTCTTGGCGGCCATCGATTGTCCCGCGGGGCCTGCCTCACTTCCCGTCAACCAGCACGCAATCCAGGAGTGCGACGACGATCTGCGGCGCGTTCTCTTCGGAGACGCCGTGGTCGCGAAGGGACTTCCACACCCCGAAATCGGTCAAGGCGAGAAGAAGCTGAACCCTTGACTCCGCAGGTGCTTCAGGTGCCAGTGCCGCCCGACCCAGCGCCTCCAGCCCCGCTTCGACTTGGGACAGCGACTCATCGAGCTCAGGCACCCGGCTGCGGTCCTGGCGTGCCCCTTCCAGCGGCCGCCAAGCGCGTTGATAGAAGCGACATAGCTGGTCGACGAAGCACCGCAACCGCGCCGACGTTGTCTCCAGTCCGCGAAACAGCCGGTCCGCATCCTCGGCCCGTGGGGGCGGGATGGCCGACCAGACCTGGCCTCCACAAGCCCGGATCAGAGAACCGATCGTGGGAAAGTGGCGGTAGACGGTGGCGGGGGAGACACCGGCGCGCGCCGCTACATCCGCCTGGGACGTGGTGGCAACGCCCTGCTCGCCGTGCAGCTGCATGGTTGCCTTGATGATCCGGGCGCGGGTCTCGTCGAGCGCTTCCGCGCGCCTCCGCATTCGGTAGGGGCGGCTTGCCACCTCTTATTGACAAAACGGTACGTTC
Organism: Candidatus Dormiibacterota bacterium; assembly: GCA_030948325.1. The sequence continues at coordinate 3,258 of JALZAL010000359.1, read as the reverse complement.
ATGAAATGCTACTTCCATCATTATAAGGCCGCTCCCCAGCGGTCGAAAGGAGGAATCCCCGATGTCCGTTTCGACCGCACTCCAGAGCTACGCGGCTGACCAGCAAGTCGCTCCCCGCTGGTTCCTCAACACCCTGACCTGGATCAAGGCCACGGGTGAGCAGACCGGAGGCCGGCTCTCCCTGGTTGAGCACCTTGTTCCCGGTGGCTCGGCCTCCCCCTGGCACGTCCACCACACCGAGGACGAGTCGTTTTACGTGATCGAGGGCCAACTGACGGTCGTCATCGGAGATCGGCGGCTCTCTCTTCGCTCGGGTGGGTATGGTTTTGGACCCCGCGATGTTCCACACGCCTTTCGGGTGGAGGGCGAGCAGCCGGCCCGCATCCTGTTGCTAACAACCAGCGGCGACCTCGCCCACTTCATGCTGGAGGCCAGCGAGCCGGCCACCGCCCCCACTCTGCCTGAGCCGCACGAGCCAGACCTGGGAAGGCTGGCCGCCCTCGCCGCAAAGTACGGCACCGAGCTCCTCGGGCCATTCCCAGAGTGACGATTGCCCGAGCTCCTCGGGCCATTCCCAGAGTGACGATTGGCAACGCCTTCTTGTTGCGATCCGCTGCACGAGCGGCTTCGAACCGGAGGACCAGGCACTGAACTCTGGCGGTTCGGCGGCGCGTGTTGGCGTGCATCCATCAGAGAACGGCCTTGACATTTCGCAGCTATCTTCACTCAGAAGTTGGCTCAGCAGCGGGCACGCTCCTGGTGCGACTGCTGGGGGGAGCCCGTTGGTCGAAGAGCGGTAGGGACCGCCTGGCGGCACGACGACAGGCTCTCGTCGACCCAGATGACAGCCACCAGATTCCTCGGACGTGACCGACCGGGCCTCGGCCGCGTGACTGACTGGGCCTCGGCTGCGTGACCGATGAACGCGGCGGACGTCTCGCAGAGCGGGCGGCCTCGCGCGAGGCCACTGCCAGAGGCTGCGGATTCCATGGGCTAAGCTAAGCTCGACGCTGCCTTGGCGAACCGCTCCAGGACGCTGGTCCAGCCCCCGCCCTGGCCGATCCCGTCACGTAGTGCCTGGCCGCCGACGAGTCGGTCGAGGAGTCGGTGCTCCAGCTCGACCCTGGTCCGTTGGGGTCCGTCGGCAGTGAACCGCACCTCGATCTCGCTTGCGTGCTGCGGATCTGGGTCGTACTGCCAGTCGCCGTTGATCTGCCAGGTGACGAGGAGCCGATGCGGTGGCTCCCACGCCAGCACCCGGCCCCAGTCGCACTCGCTACCGTCCACCCCGCGTTCGTACCACCGTCCACCTTCGCGGGGCTCCAGGATTGCCTCAGCCATTTCCGCCTGGCCGATGTGGAACTCGCGCGGCCACCAGGTGCCGAACGAGCCGGTGAAGACTCGGAACGCCTTATCGATGGGCACAGCGACGGTGGTCTCTCCGTTGATGGCCGGGATCGTGGATGTATCGCTCATGACTTTTCTCCTACTTACAAGTCGTCGGGAGCCGCCTCGGCGACCTGTTGATAGGCCCCGAGCGCCTGATCCCAGATGCGGTCCAGGTAGGCCCTCAGGGCACGGACTCCAACCGGGTCGATCTGATAGACCCGGCGCGTGCCCTCGGACCGGCTGACGACGAGGCCGCCATCCTTGAGTACGCGCAGGTGCTGGGACACCGCCGGCCTACTGACCGGCAGCTGTTTGGCCAATTCCCCCACGGACCAGGGGTGCCGAGCCAGCAGCTCGAAGATCGCGCGGCGGGTCGGGTCACCGAACAAACCCAGCCGCGCATCTCCGTAAGTGGCCACGAACGGTAAGTCTACACCTACCGATAAGCCGAGCGCCACTCCTTCACGTGACCTGCTAAGCCTCAACTCATGTCGAGGACCCGTTCGGCGGCCGTCGCAACCTTGCTTGTCCCGGGATCGCTTCTGGCAGCCTTCTCACGCATCCCTTGAATCGTTTCAACCGAGCTCCCCGAGGCTTCTGCCGACTGCCTCGTTCCGTCTGCGTCTTGGGAGGCGGCTAGGCGGTCCCACCAGGGTGTCGACGATCAGGTCGTGGATCGCCTGCTTGCGCTGGCCGAGTCCGACCATGAAGGCGCCCACGATCGCCGGGATCAGGCAGAGTGCGAACGACAGCCCGATCAGGAAGTAGCGGAGGCGCCTGGCGGGGGCGCCCTTATTCACCGCAGGGCTTCCCTGCGGCTCGCTGCGCTCGGCTTTGCGACGCGGTCGCACCCTGCTTCGGCATCGCGGTCGATCCAGACCGAGTGGGACGAGTCGAAACAGATGAGAAAACTCGTCTCACGGTGTCCGCGAGGGCCTCGTGTCAGGTGCCGACGGAGGCCGCGAGGTGCTCGCCGGTAAGGGTGGAGCGGGAGGCGACGAGGTCGGCGGGTGTGCCCTCGAAGACGATCCGGCCGCCGTCGTGGCCCGCGCCGGGGCCGAGGTCGATGATCCAGTCGGCGTGCGCCATGACCGCCTGGTCGTGCTCGATGACGATGACCGACTTGCCGGAGTCGACGAGCCGGTCGAGCAGGCCGAGCAGCTGCTCGACGTCGGCGAGGTGGAGGCCGGTGGTCGGCTCGTCGAGGACGTAGACTTCGCCCTTCTCGGCCATGTGGGCGGCCAGCTTGAGCCGCTGCCGCTCGCCGCCGGACAGCGTCGTGAGCGGCTGGCCGAGACTGAGGTAGCCGAGCCCGACGTCGGCGAGCCGGTCGAGGACGGCGTGCGCGGCCGGCGTGCGCGCCTCGCCGGCCCCGAAGAATTCCTCGGCTTCGGTCACCGACATCGCGAGCACCTCGCTGATGTCGCGGCCGCCGAGGTGGTGGTCCAGCACCGATGCCTGGAACCGCTTCCCCCCGCACTCCTCGCAGGTTGTAGCGACGCCGGCCATCATCGCCAGGTCGATGTAGATAACGCCGGCGCCGTTGCAGTTGGGACAGGCGCCTTCGGAGTTGGCGCTGAACAGCGCCGGCTTCACGCCATTGGCCTTCGCGAACGCGTTGCGAATCGGGTCGAGCAGCCCCGTGTACGTCGCCGGGTTGCTGCGTCGCGAGCCGCGCATCGCGCCCTGGTCGATCGACACTACACCCGCGCCAGCGGGGATGGACCCGTGCACGAGCGAGGTCTTGCCGGAGCCGGCGACGCCGGTGACGACGACAAGCACCCCGAGCGGGATGTCGACGTCGACGTCGCGCAGGTTGTGCGCCGTCGCGCCGCGGATCTCCAGCGTGCCGGTGGGCGTCCGCACCGT
>JALZAL010000313.1 GCA_030948325.1 Candidatus Dormiibacterota bacterium | reverse complement strand
GGGACGTCTCGATAGAACGGCGGCGCCAGTGACTTCCATGTAAGCATTAGCGTCCGGTACGACCACAATCTGGGCAGCATTGGCAATGAGGACGTCTATGAAGGCGGGATCGTACTCGTCGTCCGCGGTGCCAACTACAATTAGGGATTGTGCGGCAGTCCGCTGCAGGCCCTCCCTCACCAGAAGATTGCGACAAATCGGGCTGAACCAAATCGCTTCTGATTCCAGCGCGCCGGCGACGAGACTCATCAGATGGGCTACACCTACGGTTCCCAGGGAGTGCCCAAGAACTGTCAACCGCCTATATTTACGGCGCGATAAGGCAGCTGCCATCGCGGCAGCAGCATCAGACATTAGCCAGCCTCCTTGCTGATCGCTTGTCAACACATTGAAGGTTTGCAAGTTATCGTATGGAAGCGTAAGCCAAACGACATCAACCGCTCGCGCCAACATGATATTGACGGGGACAGTGAGGAGAGGCAGGCGAGCTCCAGATGTGATGGCTGGCACGACAATAGCCAGGTGATCCGTTGGGCGGTTCTGCCGAAACCACCTGTGCCGCAGGGGTACGTCCCTCCGACCTGAGGCCTCAATCGCCCGAAGACTGAAGCCAAACTTAGTCATGCGTGCCTCTCCCTAATGCAACATGCGTTTACGAGTCTAGCGCGTAGCCTGTTGCTGTGGGTTCCTCTTCGGTCAACCTGGCGATCGAGCGGATGCAGATGAAGTCCCAATAGTCGGCTCTCGAGACATATTGCGTCAGCCGAGGGGTGCAGACCTTACCGCTGGCCAAGGCCCAAGCATTTCGGTGGAGAAACGCATTCACCGCGGGCCTCGGGTATGCGTCCCATCGCTGGGTCCAAGGAGGATCCTCACGCACCATCACGAAAGTCCCTAATTCTGATGTTGCCCCAACGGAGTGGAAAGGTCGCCCCCCGCGGTCTCTAACCATGACAAATACGCACGAACTGGATTGCTCCGTTAAGGATCAAAGAAATGAACGGTCGGGGGCAGATGTGCCGGTAGCCACGTCCGGTACCTTGGGGTTTCGCAATAGGCAACAGAGCTCGGGCGCCATCCGACATCCGGCTAACGTTGACTCCGATCCGTCCTTAGTTTCTTCGCTGGCCGACCCGGTAACGAGAATGCGCGACGCATTGATGAAAGCGATTCTGAATGTGGCCGATCGAGGTACCACTGCCTGGGCGATCTGTCACCGGGAACGTCATAGCCAGTCGCGGTCCGCCTCTGTTACAGCGTCCCCCCAGTTGCCCGTGGGTTCGAATATTGTCCACTATCACACCCGCTGGCCCGCCGCATTCTTGGGATACCACACTGAGCCGCTTGGCGGAATCCGCGGGGGTTCTGAGCGCAACCTACATGTCCGCGCAAACACCTCCGAAGGCAGACGCCCCGCGGTGTCTAACTAGAGTGAGTACGATGTCAACCCGTTACTGGGAGGCACCCGACTAATGGCTCCAATCTTCTATCACCGACCCTCAAAACCTTGGGATGGGCCCATACCATATCCCTACAGCATGGGAGTAAAGTGTGGCAATTTCATTTTCGTTGGAGGCCAGGTTGCCGTTGATGCAGATGGCCAAGTACTGCACCCGGACGATATTGCACAACAGACCCCGATCGTCATGGACAAGGTGGTGCAAATCTTGCAACACTTCGGCGCTACAATGGCCGATGTCGTCGTAGTGAATACATTCTACGTTGGCCGAGGGACACATGAGGACTGGGTAGTCTCAGCCAAGATACGCGCAACGTATTTCGAGGAACCGGGACCCGTTGCAACAGGCATACCATTGCCGACACTCGCTAGTCCAGGACTGATGCTTGAAGTGGAGGCGGTCGCCTACAAGGAATAGCGATGACCGTTGCTCGGCGAGATATTCGACCTCATCGCGCTCGCGGAGGAGCGCGCCCGGGGCGCTTGCTTCGGATTCCTTCAGCGTGCCGTCGATGCCATTGCGCACTGTCGCTGTTTCGGCTACGCCGATCTCGGTGGAATACCTTGGGCGAGTTGGACGACGTCGCAGCCGCTCAAGGAGCACAGGGTCGAGCTGGCGGTGCGCGATCCAAGACAATGTGTCCGCGCTCTGCGGGGCTCGGTGCCCGCGACTGAGGTGGAGGACCGGGTGGTGTGGTGTCAGCCGGACCTCCGCGGTCACTCAAGGATGAATCATCGCGTCTTTCCGCTTACGTGCTGCTTGCATGCCGCGGCCGGTAGGGTGATCCTGGAGGCCGCCGGTGCGCAGGCACGAGCCCTCGAATCCGCCGAGGTGTTCTGAAGAAATTGGTGCGCAGATTGAAGGCACTCATTGGCGGCGAGTGGCGGTCAGGCAGACTTTCCGAGGACCGAAACCCCGCCCGGCCGGATGAGGTGGTAGCCGAGGTCGAGCTCGCCGACGCGGCGGCCGCTCGCGACGCCGTGGAGTCGGCGCACGGCTCCGCCAAGAGCTGGGCCGCGACCCCAGCGCCGGCACGGGGAGAGATCCTGCGCCGAGCCGCCGACGTGCTCGAGGCGCAGGTCGATGAGGTCGCGCGCGAGTTCGCGCGGGAGGAGGGCAAGACCCTGCCCGAGGCCGCAGGCGAGACCCGTAGGGCGGTGGCGATCCTCCGCTACTTCGCGGCGCAGACGCTTGAGCCGGAGGGCGACGTCTATCCGTCGCACAGCCCCAGGACCTTTCTCTTTGCCCGCCGGGAGCCAGTCGGGGTAGTACTCGCGATAACGCCCTGGAACTTCCCGATCGCGATCCCGGCCTGGAAGATCGCGCCGGCCCTAGCCTACGGGAATGCGGTCGTCTGGAAGCCGGCGGAGCTCACGCCGGCGGTTTCGGTCCGATTTTGCGAAGCTCTGGTAGAAGCCGGTCTACCGCCCGGCGTGCTGAATCTGGTCCTCGGCAAGGGAAGCGAGGTAGGCGACACGCTTGTCGGCTCGTCGATCGTCGACGCAGTCAGTTTCACCGGCTCCAATCTAGTCGGCAATGCCATCCAGGCCAAGGCCCTTGAGCACGGCGCCAAGGTGCAGTTGGAACTGGGCGGGAAGAATCCGGCGGTCGTCCTTGACGACGCCGATCTCGATCTCGCCGCCGAGCAGGTGGCCCGCGGCGCCTTCCTATCCACTGGCCAGAAGTGCACCGCCACCAGCCGGGTGATCGTCGACCGCAAGGTCGCAGTCGAATTCGAGGCGCTCCTGGTCGAGCGAGCGACAGGCTGGCGGGTCGGAGATCCACTGGAGGCGCTGACGAGGATCGGGCCACTCGTCTCCGAGGCGGCGCGTCGGTCCGTGCTCGAATACATTGAGCAAGGCAGTCGGGACGGCGGCCGACTGGTCGCCGGCGGCCGCGACGCTGCGGTTCCCGGATCCGGTTATTTCGTCGCCCCAACAGTCTTCGCCGACCTCCCGCACGATTCTGGCGTTGTGCGCGAGGAGATCTTCGGGCCGGTAGTCGCGCTGCTGCCGGCCTCCGGCTATGAAGAGGCGGTTGCGCTCGCAAACGACACTCAGTTCGGCCTCTCAGCGTCACTCTTTACCACCAGCCTCGGGCGCGCGATGGCTTTCTCCCGCGACGCCTCGGCGGGCGTGGTCAAGGTCAACCAGGAGAGCGCCGGGCTGGAGTTCCAAGTGCCGTTCGGCGGCTACAAGGGGAGCTCGAGCGGCAGCCGCGAGCAGGGTAAGGCAGCGCGCGAATTCTACACGCAATGGAAGACGGTCTATATGGATTCTGAGCTACAGGAATGACCAAGATCACTTCGTTCACGGCACTCGACATCCGCTTCCCGACCTCGATCGGACTGCATGGTTCCGACGCGATGAACCCGGACCCCGACTACTCCGCCGCTTATTGCGTACTGGGCACCGACGTGCAGGGTCTGGAGGGCCACGGGATGACGTTCACCATCGGGCGCGGCAACGAAATTTGCGTAGCTGCGATCAATTCCCTCAAGGGCTTTGTCGAGGGCCGCTCCCTAGAGGAGCTGACTGCCGACATGGGTCGCTTCTGGAGAGAGGTCGTAGGTGACAGCCAGTTGCGCTGGATCGGGCCGGAAAAGGGCGCCATCCACCTCGCAAGCGCGGCTGTCCTAAACGCGGTCTGGGACCTCTGGGCGAAGGTCGAAGGCAAGCCTCTCTGGGGGCTGATTGCCGACATGAGTGCGGAGGAATTAGTGCGCTGCGTGGACTTCCGGTTCATCACCGACGCGATCACGCCCGACCAGGCAATTGCGCTGCTGCGCTCGCGCGAGTCGGGCCGCGACGAAAGAGAGAGCCGAATGCGCAGCCACGGCTTTCCCGCCTACACGACCTCGGTGGGCTGGCTCGGCTACACAGATGACGAGGTTCGCGCTCGCAGCCAGATGGCGTTAAGGCAAGGCTTTTCCCACTTCAAGATGAAGGTCGGACGTGACCTCGACGCGGACATCCGGCGCGCTCGGCTAATTCGCGAGCAGATCGGCTGGGAGCGCCAGCTAATGATGGACGCCAACCAGGTCTGGGAAGTGGACCAGGCCATCGAATGGGTGAAAGCGCTAGCTGAGTTTCGGCCGTTCTGGATCGAGGAACCGACC
>JALZAL010000293.1 GCA_030948325.1 Candidatus Dormiibacterota bacterium | reverse complement strand
TCTTCAGAGGCCGCGAACTCTGGCACATACGCGCGGATGGCGGCCACGAGCTCTGGATTCGGCTCCCACTTGCCGGTGGCAGCTCGCCGCTCATCGAGTTGCCGTGCCGTACGATCCGCGAGCTCTGCAAGTGGCAGGTACACATGGCCTTCGCTTCGCGCTACCAGCGACAGGACGTACTTCAGAGCGGCATGCAGCCGAAAAGGTGAGGTGGGCGCGATCCCGAGCATGATCCTCAAGCTGTCGGCGGTCAGGAAACCGATGCCGTGGATGTCGTCGGCGAGCCGATACGGGTTCTCCCGCACCAGCCGGGCGGCATCGTGGCCATATGCCTCGCGCACGCGGCGGGCGTCAGCTTTGCCGAGCCCGATGTGTCTGAGCCACGAGTCGACGTCGGCGATCGTGGCCACCTGGGCGAACGACTCGCGAATGACGCGAGCGCGGCCCGGGGTAATGCCCTTGATAACGCACAGATCCTCCGGCCTGTCTCTCAGGACCTCGAAAACCCGATCGCCGAATCGCTCGACCGCCTCGGCGGCCCGAACCGGCCCCAGGTGCGTAGTGTACGCGACGAGGAAGGCTACGATTCCGCGGCGGTCCAGGCGATCGATGAGCTCGAAGGTGTTGACGCGCACCTGCCATCCGAAATCCGCGTGCCGGGTCCAGATGCCGCCAATCCGCACCACGGCCTGCAACGTGATCTCCGCTGGCAATTGGCCCAGCGCTCGCACCCGGGAGCCATCGGGCTGCTCGAGGGAGAAGATGGTGAATCCCCGCTCGTCGCGGAAGTGAACGGCCACGAGCGTGCCGCGCAGGTTGGTCGGTGCGCCGGCGACGAACGCCGGCAGAGGCCTCTGCGTCGACTCACGCCCGGTAGACCTAGTGGTTGGAGAGGCAAACGTGGTCACGGGTTAGTGGAAAGCATGGTTGTCTGCATCGAGCCTGTCTAGCCCTCTCTGGCTGTCGACAGTGACGCTTGAAGGCAACAGAACCCACGCAACACAACGGAAGTGCTCGCACTACGACCTTGGGCGGTTCTGGCGCCTCTGGCGCACGGAGCAGGCGGGCGGGAGAAAGTCGACCTGTTGCCCGGAGAATCAGTGCGGAACAATCTAATCGATCACCCGACACCCGACACCGCCTGGTGGCACGTCTATGGCGATCCGGCGAACAATACGCAGGTGACTGCGGCGAGCTTTGATCGAGACGTCTCGCCACGCGACGTTCAGTCGCTCGCGGACGCCGATGCGCTGGTGGGATTCTTCGCCGAACTCGGTTACGACACCTCAGCTCGGTTGCCGCAGACGTCGACAGCGCTCGGTATCGTCAACGAAGCGCTCAGACGAAAGATTCGCCGCATCGAACGGATTGCCGATCAGGAGGCTGGCGCTCTTCAGATCTACCTGTTCGAGCTGGACTCAGTCACAGTTCAGGCAACCCAGGCAATTGCCCGCGCTTTACGTGACCGTTCCCCAAACTTCCTGCTCGTGCTGACCAGTAGCTATGAAGACCTCGACTTCGTCATGCTGGAGCGTGAGTTGCCGCGCAGTGACGGAGTCGGCTTTGGTCCACTGCGAGTTGTGGTCCGGACCAGAGTGCTTACGGTTGATCGCCGCAATCCCGGTCTGGTCGCCCTGCGTGTCCTTCGTCGATTTACGTACACCGAAGTCGATGCCGACGCGCAATTCGACAAGCTTCGATCGGCGTACGGCGTCGCCGATTGGTCTGAGCCGCATTTCAACAATCGAGCGCTTTTCTCTGACTATTATCTGAACGTCCGGCTCCGCGAGACGAGTGCATGGACTGAGGATCCAAAGCCGGCGTACCAACAGCTTCGAGCTTTGTACCTGGGTGCTCGGGAGCGACTTGCGGGCCACGGCGACGAACTCGTGCGCACAGCGCTGATTTGGCCGGTCCTTGAGGTCCTCGGCTTCGCCCGGGCTCCCGTGAAGAGCGACGAGAAGGCCGATTTCGAGCTCATTCAGCGTGGAAGTACCGCGGCCGTATCGTGTCTGGCATACCCGTGGGACCGCTACTTGGATGGCAAGGATGAACAGCGAGACGCTGACCGGCCCAACGACAATCCAGGTGCGCGGGTCGTTACCACGCTCGACGGCGGTCCTTCGGGTTGGGCGATCGTCACGAACGGCAAGCTTTGGCGTCTATACCGGGCAGAGGCGCATTCCCGCGCGACCAACTATTACGAAATCGACCTAGAAGAAACACTTGCGCAGGCCGACCCGTCTGAACCGTTTCGGTATTTCTGGCTGATCTTTCGTGCAGCTTCGTTCACGCCACGCTCGGTGATGGTCGAGGGTGAGCCTCGGAGTCTTTCGTTCGTTGACGAAATCGTTCATGAGAGCGCTGAGTACGCCCGAGCGTTGGGCAATCGCCTCAAGGACCGCATTTTCGAGGAAGTGTTTCCGTCACTCGCCGAGGGATTCATCGCGCACATCCGCCAAGTCGATGGCGGTGCAAATGACATCTCGCAAGAACGTCTCGATCAGGTGTATCGCGCAACACTTGCGCTTCTTTATCGGTTGCTATTCCTACTCTACGCTGAAGCGCGTCACCTACTTCCAGTCCGAGAGCAGCGGGGATATTGGGAAGTGAGCCTCTCGCGCATTAAGGCGGAGGTGGCTCAGGTTGCGGGTCCGCTGCGGGATCAAGCACCCACACGTCTGGCACAGGCGTATAGGAAGGGCGACGTCATCGCGACGTCTCTTTACGACCGCTTCCTCGAACTTGCGCGGATCGTCGACCGTGGTGATCCGGCCGTTAACACGCCCACGTACAGCGGTGGACTGTTTCAGACTGATGTGGACGAGAGAGATACCAGTGAGGACGCAGATACCACTCGTTTCCTGCTGCGGTACAAGGTGCCGGACCTCCTGCTAGCGACAGCGCTTGACCGGTTGGCGCGGGATATCGATGACAAGCGCCACGATCTTGTGCCGATCGACTACAAGTCGCTTGGTGTCCGTCAACTCGGCTCTATCTACGAAGGACTGCTTGAGTTCCGTCTTCGGCTAGCGCGCGAGAAGATGGCCATTGTCCGCGGCAAGAAGACCGAAGAGGTCCTGTCATACGACGAGGCCGTATACCGAAAGGTTCCTATTCTGACCGAAGGACGCGGAAAGGAGGCAGTCGAACGAACGCTGGACCGGGGTGTTGTCTATCTAGAAAATGACCGTCGCGAACGGAAAGCGAGCGGCTCCTACTACACGCCCGACTTTATTGTCGAGTACGTAGTGCGCAGCACTGTTGGCCCAGTGCTGAAAGAGCATCTCGACCGCCTCCGGCCAAAGCTGCGCGAAGCTGAGCTCGCATATCAGCAAGCCAGGAAGAACCAGGTCGCATATCAACGACGGGGCATGAAAGGCCAGGATCCGGAAGGCGCCAACGAGTCGAAGTGGCGACATGTAGTCGACGAGCTGTTCGATTTCCGAATACTTGACCCGGCCATGGGCAGCGGCCACTTCCTCGTCGAGGTGGTCGACTACGTCACTGACACTGTGCTGGACTTCCTCAACGGGTTCCCGTGGAATCCGGTGCAGGCGCAGATTCGCCTTACACGCGAGACGATTCTGGCGGAGATGGATCGCCAGGGCGTAGAGATCGACCACAGCAAGTTGACTGACGTGAACCTACTAAAGCGACACGTCCTGAAGCGCTGCATTTATGGCGTGGACTTCAATCCAATGGCCGTGGAGCTTGCGAAGGTAAGTCTGTGGCTGGACTGCTTTACCCTTGGCGCCCCCCTCTCGTTTCTCGACCACCACTTGAAGGTGGGCAACTCACTGGTGGGCGTGAGTGTCACGGAAGTCCAACAGTTGCTCGAGCGGGGTGCGTCGCAGCAGCTCTCACTTTTTGGGCAAAGTCGTTTCGCTGGAATCATGCTCGCCACTGACCTAATGCGCCGCGTTGGCGAACTATCCGATGTAACAGCGGACCAGGTCAAACAATCGCGGGCAGAATTCGCGCGGGCGACTGATGCGCTGGCGCCGTTCAGGCGGGTTCTGGACGTCTACACCAGCCGCTGGTTCGGAAATGAGCCGAGGAAAGTGCGCAGTGGCGGCAACCTTGTATTGCATGATCCAACTGTGGAGTTTTTGCGATCTGAACTCGCAGAAAGGTGGTTGAATGCCAACGAGGACGCCACGGTGCAGCTTCCCCTGGAGTATGCGTCGGTGGCTGAAACTGCGCGGAGCGCTGCTGTACGCCATCGCTTTTTTCATTGGGAACTGGAGTTCCCGGAGGTGTTCTTTGGGGCGCGCCACGGCAGCCATCAAGTCGTTGGACTTAAGGACAGTCCGGGCTTTGACGCGGTAGTTGGGAATCCGCCTTGGGTGCGCCAGGAGACCCTTGGCGAATCTAAGGCAGCGCTCGAGTCGCTCCACGGCCCGGTGTACGACAGCATTGCCGACACTTACGTGTACTTCCTCGGACGCGGGCAGCGCATCCTAAAACAGAATCACCGCCTAGGCATGGTGTTGCCAAACAAGTGGTTACGGGCCGGCTACGGCGAACCGCTCCGCAACTTCCTTGTTCAGCATCATCGACCCGTGGAGCTGGTGAATTTCGGGCATTCGCCCATCTTTCCAGATGCCGACACTTTTCCCTGTGTGCTCATCGTCGCCGCGGGTCGGGACGATAGGCCAGATGGTGACGGCACCGCGCTACAGTATTGCGATGTACCGCGCGCGGCGTTGCCGACGATCGTCCTTGACGACTACATGAATAGTTGGGGGTATGGAGTCCCCGACCTCTACCTCCGAAGCAATGCCTGGTCACTGGAGCCACCGGACGTGTCGCAGCTTATGGAGAAACTCCGTCAGCATCCAAGACTAGGTGAGATCCAGCCGCAGTCGATCTACCGCGGCATAATTCCAGGGTTGACGGAGGCGTTCTTCGTCGACCAGGCCACCCGCGACCGGTTGGTGATTGAGGACTCCGCCTCGGAGTCACTGCTTCGAAAGGTCTTGCGAGGGCGCAACATCGACCGGTGGCACCCTGACTGGGACGGCGAATGGCTGATCTTACTCAAGAGTAGCGAGAACGAGGGGTGGCCATGGGCGACCGCCGGGTCGGGAGCGGAGGCCATCTTCAGGCGCACCTACCCGGCTGTGCACGCGTGGATGAAGCCAAAGCAAGCCGATCTGGAGAAACGCCAGGACAAGGGACGCCACTGGTGGGAGTTGCGGTCATGCAGCTACTACGGAGAACTGGAGAAACTCAAGATCGTCTACCAGGAGATTCAGTTCCACAGCTGGTTTGCATGGGACGACGAGGGGTATTTGCACAACAACAAAGCTTTTTCCCTCGTTAGCGACCAGCGATACCTTACAAGCATTCTCAATTCGTCACTTATGTGGTGGTACATGTCGCGCGCCTTGCCGCACATGAAGGATGAGGCATTCGCAATGCAGACTTTCGCGGTCGAGCAGCTACCAGTTCCCGTAATCAGCGAGCAACTACAGGAGGCGCTCGACAAACTTGTGACCCGTTGCTCTTCCCTCATGCGAAGGCGACATGAAATCGCCCACAGCCTATATGGGCGGTTTCGCGCTGACCTGGGCGTGGAGCGCCCGCCCCGCCGCCTTGAGACATTCTGGCGCCTCAACCGCAGCTCACTTGCGGATGAACTGCTTCGCGCGGCGCCGCGTACTTACCGCCCCCTCACAGACGTCCCGCTCCTGGAGTCTTACGCGGCACTCGCGCGTGATGCCCGCGGAGTGATGGCCGAGATTGTCCAACTCGAGCTCGAGGTCCAGCACCTAGTGTTCGCAGCGTACGGCCTATCGGACGCGGAGATCGCGCTCGTTCGGCGCACCGCACCGCCGAGAGATCCATTGATGTTGATCGAGCAGGAGGCGGTCGCGCTCGATATGTCAACGGCGAGAGTCGCGTGACGCCTCAGGTGATCAGATCTACTTTGAAGGCCGATCTGCCCGCTGCGGGCGAAGCACGATTCGCACAAGTAGGTCAGCGAGCGGACTGCCGCAAGCGCTGCCCGCTCGGGTTCTATCGGCCGGGCCCGCGTAAGAGTGCTCCATTACCCTTCTTGACCGCCAGCGGCCTTAAGTTCCCATAGACTCGCCCGAAGAGTCATCGTCATGCGCATTCCTTATGTAATCGACAATGAGACCCATCGACTAGCCGACGTTCTGAACGCCATCCTCGCCGAGCACGGTGGCCGCTCCCTCGATGCAGCAACCGCGTACTTCAACCTTCAGGGATTCCGAATGCTCCGCGATGGACTTCGCGGATTAGGTAGCTTCCGCCTACTGCTTGGCGATGAGCCCGTGGAAGGTAAGGACATCGGCTTACGCCCGCGCGCGGCGGCCGCTTTGCGTAACGAATTGAACGGCGCGCCTTTCTCGGAAGACTTGCTACGGGCTGTTGAGGACTTCATCTCCTATCTGCGTCGCCCTGAAGTAGCCGTTCGCGCATATCAACAGGGGTTCCTTCATGCCAAGGCATACCTCTTCTATGGAGACCGTCCGAGCGTAGGCTGGGACAGATTTCAACCGGTCGCCGCGATCGTGGGCTCGAGCAATCTGACTGGGCCGGGGCTCACGACGAATAAGGAACTCAATCTTGCCCACAAAACGATTCTGGAACCAGAGGAACTGGCGGATGACTTGCCGTCTGCTCTGTGGCCGGACCGGGCACAGAGCCAACTCACCTTTGCCGAGCGCGAAGAGCGCAAGCTCTGGGCCTCCGGCGTTGGCGCCCGTGCAATTGCTGACCTAGATAGTTGGTTTGAGCGGCATTGGCAGGTGAGCCGCGACTTCAAGGACGAGCTGATCGCCCTGCTCGACGGCTCCAAGTTCGGCACCGTCGACTACACGCCCTACCAGATCTATATGAAGGCGCTATTTGCATACTTTCAGGATGACCTGGCAGTCGACCCCGGCCCATTGGGGACGCGCTCTGCAGTAGACCTCGCGGAGTTCCAGGAAGATGCGGTCAAGAAGGCCCGCAAGATCCTCGACCGCTACGATGGCGTTTTGATTGGCGACTCGGTAGGTCTCGGTAAGACCTGGATTGGCAAGAAGCTCCTCGAAGATCACGCCTACCACCTCCGTCAAAAAGCATTGGTCGTTTGTCCGGCCAGCCTGCGGAAGATGTGGACCGACGAGCTACGGGAAGCGACGATCCCGGCGACGATCGTCTCGCAAGAAGAGTTGGGTCAGTCCGACTTTGACGCTGCGCCATTCGGAGACGCCGACGTGGTGTTAGTGGATGAGAGCCACAACTTCCGCAGCCGGACAGCCCAGCGCTACGAAAACCTGGAGCGGCTTATTAGCCTGAATGGAGGGCGCGGCCGGGATGGTGGACGCAAACGGGTCATATTGCTCACGGCCACTCCAATAAACAACGATCTTTTTGACCTCTATAACCAACTCAACCTGGTAGCCCAGGGTGATCGCACCTACTTTGCAGCCGCAGGGATTGGTGATCTGCAACGCTACTTCCACCAGGCTCGGCGCGAGAGTCGCAATGGTGCGACGGGTGGAATGGACAGTGGGGTCGCACTCTTCAACCTGCTTGAAGAAGTCGTTGTGCGTCGAACTCGACCTTTCATCCGCAAGGCGTACCCGAACGCGACGGTAAGAGGAGAGCCGGTTCACTGGCCGGAGCGCCAGCTCCGAACGTTACGCTACGACCTGGAGTCCACCTACGGAGGCATCTACGACCGGATTGTAGATGCGGTCGAAAACCTGCAACTGGCCCCCTACCGTTTGGAGAGCTTTAAGAAGAAAGGCATTGAGCGCGACGAATTCGAAGAGGGCCGCGGGGAAGCTTTGACCGGCATTTTCAAGAGCCGATATCTCAAGCGTTTCGAGTCGAGTGTCGAGGCCTTTCGCATTAGCGTGAAGCGCGCGTTGGAGTTCCTGAAGACGTTCGAGGAGGAGCTACTGGGTGGCAGGTTGCTTGACAGCCGCTCATTCCACAGAGCACTGCGGTTTCTGGACCGAGAGGACGTCGAGGACGATGCCACTCCTGGTTCACTCGCTGATGAACTGGACGCGAACGTCGAGGCGCGCGCGTTCCTGGCCGACTTGCCCACCCTAGACCATGCTCTGTACGACTTGCGTCGCCTGCACAAGGCACTCCAGATCGACATCGAGGCGCTTGAAGACGTGTGGCGGGAAATCAGAGACATTACCCCCGCTAAGGATGCCAAGCTTGCCGCACTGAAGGAGCTGCTTGCGGGGCCGCTCCGGGGCCGCAAGGTTCTGCTATTTACGTATTACAAGGACACCGCCCGTTATCTGTACCGACAGCTCGAAGGCGACGCTGGCACCAGCTGGCGGACCGCAGCTGGTGACCCGACCATTCGCCGCATGGACAGTGGAGCTCCAACTCGGGAACGATCAAGGCTCATTGAGGCATTTGCGCCGTTGGCCAATGGTCGCGCGGAGCTCGCTGGTACAGCTGATGAAGTGGACATTCTAGTCTCCACGGACGTGCTCTCAGAAGGGCAAAACCTCCAGGACTGCGGAGTGTTGGTGAACTACGACCTGCACTGGAACCCGACTCGGATGGTGCAACGGGCCGGGCGTGTCGACCGGCTACTCAGTCCGCACGACGTGGTCTGGATCTACAACATGTTTCCGGATGCGGGCCTCGAGAAGCTGCTCGGTATCGTCCAACGGCTGAACGAGAAGATCAGTGGAATCGACCGCACGGGATTTCTGGACGCGAGCGTGCTCGGCGAAACCGTGCACCCGCAGAATTTCAACACCTTGCGGCGTATACGCGATGAGGACGGCAGGGTGGTCGAGGAGCAGGAGCAGTTCGCCGAGCTGGCAAGCCATGAGTTCTTGCTTCAACAGCTCCAGGCTTTGCTTGACACGGGTCGGCGGAAGGAACTCGAGGACCTCCCCGATGGTATTCATTCGGGCCTGGCGCGCCAGGATGCGCGCGGCGTGTTCTTCTACTACACGGCTCCTGCCCCGAAGGGTCAAGGTAAACAGCACTTTTGGCGGTACGTCGACTTTCGCGATCGACGGATCCTGGACAACCGCTACTTGATAGCCAACCTTATCGCCTGCCAGCCCGATACCGAGCGGGTCGTGCCATTGTCGGGCGAGGTGGACATCTTCGCTGTGCAGGAGCAGGTTCTCGACCACATCGTAGAGCGAGCACTGGAGCAGCGAGCCGTTGAAGAGGCGCCTAAGATCTTAGACCCCGTTCAGCACACTGTCGCCACGCTACTGCGTGGGTATCTGAACCATCCCGACATCGATCGCCGACAGACACGGCAGCTTATGCAGGCACTGACGCAACCATTGCCAGGTGTGCACGTGAAAGCAGTAAAGGCGGCGTACGAAACATTCAACCGATCTAAGGACCTGCCCGCGCTCCTGCAGACGCTCCGGTCGCTGCCGCCGCTTGGGAACGGAGCCGTGCGGCACGAGACCGACCCTGTTGGACATACGTTCAGGCGCGAGGACCTCCATCTCGTGTGCTTCGACTTTGTGTGGTCCTGATGCCCACCATCGAGGGCGGGCAAATGAGCTTTCTCCAAGCGGCGGTCACAGTCCTCGAGATCGCCAATCGCCCAATGACCAGTCGAGAGATCAACGATGAAGCTCTACGCCGAGGTCTCGTTCGCACGACGGGTCGGACGCCCCTCAAGACGATGGACGCGGCTCTTTACACCCACTTGAAGAGGGCAACTGCCCCGAGCCTGGTGCGCCTGAACCAGCCTGGTAAGCAACGAGCGAAGCGCGGCAGCGTGCGCTGGATTCTCGCTGACCGAGAGTAGCGGCGCCGGTCACTTGTGGAGCGGACTGGCGCCACAGCTTGAGGGTGCGGCGCCAACACTCGCGCCAGCCACCGCTGCTGTGTTTTCATCGTTCAGCCATTCGGCTCACGGTTGTGTGCAGCCAGGTGTAAGGTTTTAGCGCTCTTCCCCATGTATGCTGCGTGCGGGTATCAATCTCATCGTGGGTGGAGGCAATGGTGGACGCCTCGACTAAGTTGGCCACGGATGCCGAGTTGGTCGCTGCAGTCCAGCATGGCACACCTGACGCCGCAGACGCCGCGTGGATCGTGCTCTTCGACCGCAGTGTCGGGCCGCTCGAGCGGGCAATCGCCGCCCGAGGCTTGGTGCGGAGTGAGATTGAAGAGATCCTGCAGGAGACCTGGACTCGCGCACTGACCAAGATCGAAAGCTACGAAGAGCGCGGACATCCGTTCGCGGCTTGGCTGCGTGGCATCGCGCGGAACGTCATGCTCGAGCGAGCCAGGCATCGTTTCTACCCCTGGCCCGAGGGCTACGAACCGCTTGGCACGGGCAGCGACGCATTCGACCCGTTGGAGCAGGTAGTCACGACCGACGAGATCGAACGGCAGCGCGAGGCTTTGCGGGCGGCTATCGCCAGGCTTAACCCCAACCAACGGACCGTGGTCGAAGGCCGTCTGATTCTCGGAAAGTCGTCACGGGACGTTGCGGCTGAGTTGGGCTGCTCGCCCTCGAACGTTGACGTCGTGCTCTTCCGCGCGCGCGCTTCGCTGCGGGCCGCGCTCGTCATGTTTGACCCGGCCACCATGGAGGGAAGCGCCCATGAGCAGGAGTGATTCGTTGCGGCCAGTTAACGAAGAGGCAGAGGCGCGGCTGTTCGCTGCGTACATTGACGATCTGTTCGCGGACAGAGAACCGTCGCTCGTCGTCCAAGACCTCGATGACGATCCACTTGAGCCAGAAGTGCGCCAAGAACTCCTCATGGCAGCGCGCGCGTTCAAGGGGCAGCTCGATCCAAGCGAGGCCGGGGAGCAGTTCAAGGTGGATCTGCGTGACCGGCTGGCCCAGCTAGCCCGCGCGATGACGGCGGCTTCATCGATGGCGCTGCATGAGCTGCTAGTGGCTCATTCGCCCGATCTCGATTCGCGATCGGAGGTTCGCGCCGCCACGGGCCTGAGCGTTGACCAGCTGCGTGGGCTGTTCACCAATAGGCTGGCGCCCTCCGAGATTCCTGCGGTTACGCTGCTGTTACTCGCGGACGCGCTACGGATACCAGGGCGCGTACTGCTTGATTCGCTACGGGCTTCCGCGACGCGGTGGATCGAGCCGCTCGTGCGCGTGCGCTCAGCCGAACTTTCAGGCCTCGCGCACCTGGCTGGCCGCCAACCAGTGAGGTCTCATGAGGAGATTCGGCTGCGGGTGGTCGAGGAGTTGAACGAGCACGCTGCGTCGCTCGAGATGTTGGTCCGCGCCCGCGAGGCCGAGCAGCCTGGAGAGGGTCGGTCGTGAGCCTGACTCTGCCACCGCCCCGCGCACGTGCCCGTCGGCCACTATCGGTGTGTTACATGCGCTGGAGGTGACGGCAACCGCGCTGCCGGTTGGCCAACACCCGCTGCTTGCTAGGATCGAACCTGTCCGGTCAATCGGCCCGACGAGGGGCGGCTAAGCATGGATGCGTTCGCGTACACCTCGTTCAAGCACCAGGCTCAACGAGACTTGCTGGACCTGTTCAGGCGGGCTGTGCTCGCTCTTAAGCTTGACGCGCAGGGCAGCCCCGATCGGCCCGAGGAGGTGTCTATCGATGAGGTCGACTCTCGACGCGAGCAGCTCATCCAGTTTCTGGACGGGCTTGATGTACGGGTCCGCGCCCTCGCTTCGATCACGCGAGGCGTCGACGTCACGGCCGACGTGCCGGTCAGCGAGGCGGCGCTTGTTGACGTCGCCGACCGATTCATCAGACTCCGTCCCGACGTGACCGATCGGTTGTCCGAGCTGGCTCGTGTCCGCGGGCGCTTGTTCGGAAGCGACCAACTTCGACCTCAGGACTTCCGCGTTCTGGACCGACTTCAGACATTGCTCGAAGAGGAGGCCGCGGAAGGCTCCCGCGGCCTGTACCGTCTCTGACCACCACGTCTATCGCCCTGCTCCTGGCGAAGGGGGAGGAGATCGGACGCCAGGTGGATATGGTTCGGTCTAGCTTCGTCGCGTTGCGGTCGGCGGCTCACCCAAATGCGGCTGCGCGACTCGACCTTAGGCTCGCGGACCTGTCCAGACTCGAAGCGCAGGCCACCGAACTGCAACTACGGCTGCTCGCCTACCGTACTCCCATCGATCCGCTCCTCGACACCCGTCCACAGTTATTCAGCGAGTTGCGCGATGTGGCGGACGCCGTTCAGTTTCTGCGCACAACGGAGCTCCCGGCCTTCCTCGCGACGACGCCGAGTGACAGGTACGTATCCGCGATACTCGAGGGTCTATTCGCTGAGGCGGGCATTTCCGGTGTTCACCCCGTCGCCTCCGTGCATCAAGGCAGTTGGTTCGCAACCGTGCAGAATCACCCGACGTATCCGTTGATGCTCGCGCCGGCGCAGGTTCTCAGCGATGCCGGCGAGCTCCCGCTCTTCTTCCACGAAATCGGCCACGTGCTCTATCGGCTCTGGGGACCCGCGTTCGATAGGGTTCTCGTCGCAACCGTGCAGAGGACGGTCGACAGGCTCGTGCAGGAGGCGGTCAAGGCTGGCGATCCGAACCTTCGGTCGGATCGCGCCAAAGCGCTGGCCGAGTGGCAGCCGCAGGCGTATGGGGAGGTCGAGGAGATCGCCTGCGACCTCGTTGGAGCGCTGATCGGTGGGCCACCGTTCGCCGTGGCACTGCATGTCGCATTGCTGATGCCGGACGCGACCCCGTTCGCACACTCCCAACCCGAGTATCCGCCGCTGGATGTACGGATGCGCCTCGCAGTCGCAGGGATCCGCCGATTGGGCATCGCCGATGCTGCGGTGGACGAGGCTGAGGCGAGCTGGAAGCACACACTGGCTCTTTACAGTGCCGCGAAGCCCCGCTTCTATGATTGGCTGTACACGCCTACGTCAATCGCGGATCTCACGCAGGCCGTTGCCGACTTTTTGACGAACAGAGGCGTTGGCCTCTTCGTCCAGGGATGCAGTGGCATCCGTGGAGAGCTGGCGCGGGGAACCGGCCACCTGCTCGT
The DNA here is from genome assembly GCA_030948325.1 of Candidatus Dormiibacterota bacterium. The sequence continues at coordinate 9,415 of JALZAL010000293.1, read as the reverse complement.
CGGAGGGTTGGGGTACCGGGCCTGGTCGGACGCGCTGCTCGTGTACTTGCGTTCCGCCTACGCGACGTTTACGTCTGGCGAGAGCTCCTCGTCCGAGCGCTGATGGTCGGGCTCACCCTCCCACTCGCCAACATCGTCCTCGTCGTCGTACTCGAGGACGAACCGGCCGAGCTTCTGCGCCGTGAACCTCAGCGTCAGCGGCAGCCGCGCGTCCACTTCGGGCGCACTCCAACTCAGTTGGCTGAGCCAGAACAGATCCTGCAGAATGGCGACGATGTCTGGTGCGTCGGGCCCCGGTCCCCAGGCCTCCACGGTTATGCGAAGGGGACGCGGCGTGCCGACTCGCAGCGACGGCGCCCCGGCCGTGACGAGATACCCTACGCGAGGGCTCTGTAGGTGGTAGCTGCCGCTGAAGCTGCGGCCAACTTGGTTCGCCCCTTCCTCCAGGAACATCCTGAGCGGCGTGCTGGCGGTCTTCTCGATCGCCACAATCGCCCATGCAGGACGAGCGTCGTTCGGGTGTCTGGCCGCGTACTTGTCGAGTGCCAGCGACATGCCCCGCGCTTCGGTGTCCATGAGGCGGCCCTTGCGCTGGAAGAGGATGGAACGGGGTGCTCGGCCTTCGGCGGCGCGGAATCGCTCCAATCGATCCAAGATGAACTTGACGATGACGTTCGTCGGGATTCGATCGCCGGACGCGATGTCAGCGTAGCCGAAGTAAGGATCGCTGCCGGCGCGATCGGCGATCGCGACCGCGCCCATGAAGCTCGATCGCTCCATGCGGGCAACATCGAACCCAAATTGGAGCTCGTAAACCAAAGGCTGGGCCAGTCCCCAGGGTGCGGCGCCGTTCTCGATGACGACGCCGAGGGTGTTGCGTTGCACATACGAGGTGAACCGCCGTGGGTCTCGTGCTACGTACCTCAGCTTGCTCGAGGAGAAGCACTTCGACGGCAACTTCAGGCGCGTCTTAATGCCCGCGTAGACGTTTTCGGCGGTCTGGCCGTGCGCTGGCAACCCGAGAAGTATGAAACTCGCCTGGCCTGCCGATTCGATCGCGATGACCTTGGTGATGATGCCCTTTGCACGCGTCGTGTCCTCGTAAGGGGCCAACTCGAACTCCGAGCTGTCGTGGCCGAGGACTCGAAGTTGATCCTTCGTCTCGTCGACGAAGCGTTCAAGGAGCCCTTCCCGTTCTAAGTCGGCCGGGTATACCAGGTAGGGCGTGCCAAGCAGCCCGACGCGGAAAGGACCGTGCTTCCTGACGGCCGTCATTTTCTCCTCGTTCCAACGGCGGCGGGCGCCAGGGTCCATCGCGGCGCTGTCGGCGGGCGGCAGGACGACCGTCGGGCGGCCGCTTGGCCCGAACGCCAGCGAAGGTAGCGTTAGGCACCCGGCCGTCTGGCGAAGTGGGTCCCCGAGCCCGAGCTGAAGGCCTTCGACCTGGGCCCCTCGTAGATGCCGGATCGCGCGCTTGATGCGGGCCAGGCGTTCGCCTGGCGGGAACGCCGGCACGTCCTCCAGTTGACGAACCTCAGCCGCTTCCGTGGTGAAGATCGGTTTCAATAACGCGACGGAGGCGGTGTAGTGTTTGTCCTCGTTCCGGAGATCGTCGGCTTTGTAGATGATGGTCGCGGCTTGGTCGTGCTCCGTGATCCGTCGACGGACGTATTCGCCCCTACCTTGCAGATATGTGTACACCGTGCCGTCGTACAGAGATGTGTTCCCAATGGTGCGGTTCCTCTCCAGACGGACGAGGTACACGGACTGCCTCAGGTACCCGTAGTCGTTGACCCAGCGCGTCAAGGCGTCGCCGCGCAGGAGCGAATCGGGGATGCCCTGGCCCAGCGCCTGGTACTCCTGGAGCGTCCGGGCACCCACGTAGGTGGTGAGTACGTCCACTACCAGGCAGAAGCCGACGCCGCCCAGGTGGATGACCTTGAACCTGAATCCGCGGAAGATGTCGACGAGCGGTCCACCGCTGCGCTGGCGCGCTAGGTTCGGCGTGAATGTCCGCTGATCTTGTTCGGGCCGCCAAGGGCGGTCCGCCGCGGATAAGTAGAACCGATCGGGCCAGTGGCCGCGGAACAGATCGCGATCCTGTCGCAGATGGATTGCGAAGCCCGACTGAAGCATCGCTGCGGCGAAGTCGACCTCGTCATCATCGGCGGGGGCGCTCAGCGCAACGCGGCGCACAACATCGGTCGGGCCGATCCTGAACAGCTTCCCGCCTGCGCCGACGTACTCGATCTCCTGCTCGTCGGCGCTGAGGGCGACCGCGTACGCGAATGCGCCGTCCAGTCGAGTGCGCGAGACCGGACGCTTGAGGCCGTACTGCCAGAGGTGCCCGCGGATCTTCTCGCGCAGCTCCGGGGTTGCGGGGATGGGATCTATCGCCCACACGCGGTAGGCGAGGGTAGCGCCGTCCTCGACGATGATCGGGAAGGCGTTGACGATTTCGGTCGCCGGCGCTGGCCGCGACTGAAGGCCCGCGGACGTCTGCATTCTCAGCTTAACGTTGCCCATGCGATATCCTCCCCGCACACGCCCTTCAGCGGGCACCACGGGCAGCTCTGCTGCGTGTCGCGCGGGCCCTCAAAGTCCTCGAACTCGACCTCCGCGACGTCGGTGAACACCTCTGCGTGAGCGCGCGCCCACCTACCCACCTCAAGCTCGAAATCGGAGTGTTCGTCGTCCGAAAAGCTCAGCGAATTGTCCTCGCCTGTGACCGGGTTGAACACCTGGGCGGAGACGCGATCTAGCGTGATCGCGCCTCCATCGGACCGGAGCACCGGCCAGAGCCCATACGCGAGCAGTTGTTGGCGGAACAGGAACTGGTCGTACTCGGCGAAGCGATCGTCCTCGCGGTAGCACTTCCAGTCCCAGATGAGGAACTCGCCGGTGCGGGAGTCGATGCCCAGGTCCATCCGGGCAGCGATACGCGCTTCCGCCAGCCGATAGTAAAGGTGCTGCGGCTCCACGTAAACGCGGCGGGCGGTGCGCACCTGCTGCAGCAGTGGCTCCCAGCCGCTCCAGGCGAACAAGGTTCCCAGCCATTGTGCGAGCTTCTGCTGCGTCTGGGCGAGCGCGTCGCCGTCGAATGGCAGGTCGTAGACGTGCTCGAACAGCGCGAGGTATCGCGAGATGCCGTTGATGGTGCCGACCTTGCTCTTGGTGGCACCCACGAAATGACGGCGCGCCGAGAATGTGAACTGGGCCGCCGCCGCCTGGACCGCCAGATCGGAGATCTCGTCTAGATCCATCGTGCGACCACGAAGCTGCTGGTTCAGCAGGTGGGCGACACTCTGATGAAACAGGTCGCCCGCCCAGTTGGGGAGATGTTTGACGCTGTTCAGGAGCTGCACGCGCCGCCAAGGGTGGTCCGTCGACTCCTTCCGCCACGCCTGGCGTCGGCGCATCAACCATCTGAAGTAGTACTTCCGCTGGCAGAATCGTAGCGTCGAAGCACCAGAGGGCGAGTATTCAATGACCCGTTCGAGAGGCGCGGTCTCTTGCAGACAGGTCGCCATGTCGCCGAAGTCGAACAGCGGCAGCGTGCATGAAGCGCCGTGGCCGACCTGCCCCTGTTGACGGGCTGGGCTCATCGGAATCCGAATGCACGAGCCAAGCTGAATCTTTCAGCCGTGACAGCCGTTCTCGGGAAGCCTGGGGCGGCAGCCGGCACACTCCCGAGCCACCGCCGCGCACGCGAAGGGTTGGAGCACCCTCGCGCCCTTGCCACTGTCCCCCCACGGCCGGCCGTCATTGTCGTCTTACCTCAGGTCACCTGAGGATAAGGTCAGCGGTTGGCCGGGGCAGGCAATTGCCGCGGCAGGTCCGATGACATTTGCCGGTCGCAGCACATTGCTCCTTCCGAGCAACATGTCTGGGCTCGCCGCGACGAGGGCTCGCCCGAGGGGCGCCTCTAAGAGTGAAGAATTGAGAGGCACATCTCGCCGTCAGTCAGTGCGCGTGATGGTAAGGAGTCGCGTTGCAGCCACTCATCAAAAGAGCGTTGCGGGTAGAACGCCACGAGCACGGCGATGAACCTTCGATGCTGTACGAGAAGGGAAAGGTCAAAGGCTATATACGTCTCTTCTAGAGTTTCAACCACCTCGATGAGGAGTCCGACTTCGTCGCCACCTACATGACCACGATGTTCTTTCGCGGGTGCGGCCCTCGCCGATGCGAGGAGCGCAGCTGCGTCGGTTGGCAAGCGCTCTCCAAAGCGGATGGCCTGATCGCGCTCAAGCCACAGGTAGTCCTCCTCGACCGGCCAGATGCGCCCTGACAGGATGAGTTCGTGGAAATAGGGAAAGGCGTCATCCGCTGCTCCAGAGCGGTGCAGACGGTAGGCGCACAACCACACGACACGCTCGCTCTCATCGAACCACGTCGCGCCGCGATGGTCATTTCCACGGGCGAGGTGGTAAATGGTCCGGTCGCCGGCAGCGGGACCCACAGTCTTAGATCCTTTGGTGCCAGTCGATCGCTTTTCACGAAGCGCGACTACGATCTGGTGGTGGCAAAGCTGATCGAACGTTAGTGGGGGTTCTTGCCCGAAGTCATCTCGAATGCAGCGGCAAGTGACCCGCAATTCGTGACCGTGCGGGCAGACGAACGATCCGCGATGATACTGGCCTGGCATCGGCAGCCAGACAGTTTAGATCATGCGTTCTTTTGGCGCTTTACCTTGGCTCTGACTCGCTTTCGCGCTCCCAGGGCCGTGTACTCGCCGACAGCCGCCTGGTCGCCCTCGTTCACCATCCGGGCAACCTCTTCATACTCACTGCGTAACTGCGTGCGGTTCTTTTCTATGAATTCCTTCCAGGCTTCTGCGAGCACGGCGGCGGGCGCGCGGCCTTGCAAGCTGGCAAGCACCCTCACATCGGACCGCATTGATGACGGTAGATCGATGTCATCCGCGTCGGCCGGATCTTCCGCGGGAGTTGCCACACGAGGGTCGAGATAGAGATTTCCTTCGCGTCGCGGCCGCGTGACCCGGAACACGAGTTTTCGTTGATCGAGATTCGCTAAGCGATTACCGGCCGCAGTGTGGTCGATGCCTGTTGCAGTCGCTAGCGTGGCCACGGAGGCACGGCCACCAAGTCGGCGTAGCGCACCGAGTGTCTCCTCCTCAGACGGTGACAAGCGCGCTGCTGGCTCTGCCTGACCGATCTCATCCGTCGACCTGGCAAGGAAGATGGGCAGGTCTTGAGTTTGTGCAAGCGAGCGGATCACATCGCTCAGCACCGGGTCAGGCGTAGTCACGACCAGTATTAGTGAACCATGAGCACCCGACCGAATCGCGCGGCCGAGCGGAACAAGCATCTCGTACAAGACGTGAGCGCTTGGGAAGCGGCCCTCCAGGTTGATGACCAGGACAGTCGGGTCGTGGACCCCTGACGCGTGTACGAGCTGCTCGATGAAAGCTCGAGCGCTGCGGGTATCGAAGAGTGGGCCGGCTGTAGGACCACGTACCTGCAAGTGGGGTAGCGATTCGGTTTCCAAGCGGCCTGGCATATGCTCCCTTCGAGCATAGGCGATTTGTCAATCCGCAAGCGGTTACCACATGTTCCACTGGAACATGTGGAATAGTGTGGTATAGTCGTTGCGAGGAGTCGTCATGCCCCGACACGAAATCGAGTTGACGGTGGTGGTCAATGGCCAGCCGACCGAGGTTGAGGCGCACGGGAACGCACCGCTTGGCACCATCATCCCCGTAGCGCTGGCCCAGACGGGCAACGTTGGGCAGCCCCCGGAGAACTGGGAGTTGCGAGATCGAGCGGGAACCCTTCTTGACACGACGGCCAAGATCAGTAGCTTTGGATTCACTGAAGAGGTTCGTTTGTTTCTCAACCTCAAGGCTGGCGTTGGCGGTTAGCGGTGGCGGCCCAATCGACGGACATTGCTGTTTCGCGGATGAAGTTCAACCGTGAGGTTGATGAGTTCCGCGGATTGGCAAGCGATTACCGGCGGCGGGGATGGTTCCTTGCGGAGGCGGAATTCCCACGCGCTTTGCTCGTTGCGACCGCACCGCAGCTCAAGCCGCCAGCCCTGGTCACGGGTGTCCTACTCGATTACACCGACTACGACCTGCAGCCGCCATCCGTTCGACTCGTTGATCCTCACACGGCGGAACCGTATCGTACGAAGGACTTACCGGTATCCCTTCTCCGGTCGCAGGAAGTTGATCCGGTGCTTCCTCCGGGCTTTCAACTGCCGGCCGGGGCGCAACTCACCAGAATGATGCAACAGCAACCGCTGATGCAGTCCTACGGCCCAGAGGAATTGCCGTTCCTGTGTGTGGCTGGGGTGCGGGAATACCATGAACATCCAGGTCATTCCGGTGATGCCTGGGAGCTTCATCGCGCAGCTGGCGCCGGACGCCTGGCGCGTATTCTCGAGATTATCGACACTTACGGTATCCGCCCATTGGGCGGATACAACATCAATCTCGTTCCTCAGATCAACGGATTCAACTTGGCGGAGGTGCCCCGTTGAGTCTCGAGTGCACGGTCCAATCGGCAGCGCTTTCTGGCGGGCTGCCTTGCAGACTGGCTCCTCTGCCAAGTCAAGGCAACAGTACGACGCCAACCTCCGGTCGATTGAACAGGCGTTTCTGACGGTGGCCCTCGCTGACTACTATGGGCGCGCAGCATTGGCGGCTTCGCAAGTTCTCGGGGGTTTCGATGCACAGGCATTCGAACAACGCCTGAACTCCGTAAGCATCGGCATCGCTACCAGCGCGAATGCGGCGAACAGCCGCGAGGGGCGGTTGATCACGGATCTGACTGTCCGTTTGCTGGCGCGACTGTACCCCGCCCTGGACGTCTGGGGACCACCCGACGCAGCAGCATTCGTCGAGCGTATGCGTCGCGTGGCCCGCGCGACAAATCCGGCTATCAAGCTAACGCGCAGGGGCCGTGCTGACACTGGCATATCAGTTGGGGACGCAGGTGAGTTCGGGACGACCGTGTACGCCGGCTCAGATGGTTGGGATGCCCTCATTTCCGCAAGTGCTCCGCAGCCCGTTGGGACGTCTGCGAACCCGCTGGGGCCGGGAGTCGCGGCCTGCCTGGCAAGCGCGAATGTTTTCCGGAGGATCTTTCTGGAACCTTGGGAGAGCACGCTCGATGACGACCTGTGCCTGTCCGCGTGGACGTTCGGCCGTGGGCCTACGCCTGCGGCCGTGCCTAACGACAACTGGCGCCTCGACAGCGATGCGGTTTTGGTTGGAGTGGGTGCGATCGGTATGGCTGCGGCATGGGCATGCGCACATGCTCCGATGCAGGGTTCTCTGCACCTGGTTGATCCCGAAGAAATCGAACTTGGCAACCTCCAGCGGTACGTGTTGGCGACGAGGGTCGATGTTGGGCGTGCGAAGGTCCAGGTCGCCCGTCGAGCGTTTCGCGGGAATCTCCGAGTCCAAGTACATCAGGCCGATTGGGAGTCGTTCGTGTCCCAATTCGGCTACGAGTGGCGATACGTTCTGGCCGCGCTGGACAGCGCTGCCGATCGAAAGGCCGTGCAAGCGTCACTCCCCGGCTGGGTAGCAAACGGCTGGACCCAGCCGGGTGATTTGGGTGTTTCGGTACACCCGCGGTTCGGCAGCGCTGGAGCCTGTCTTGCCTGTCTGTACCTGCCAGATCAGCAACTCCAGAACGAGGATGAACTCATCGCAGAATCCATCGGCGTGCCGCATCGCGTGCTTGACGTGCGGACCCTTCTGCACCTGGGCACGCCTGTGCCGCGGGCGCTCCTTGAGGAAGTTGCTTCCGCACTGGGAAGGCCACGCAACGATCTGCTTCGATTTGAGGATCGCCCAATCCGCGAGCTTTACGTGCAAGGGATATGCGGCGGGGCAGTGCTCCCTCTGGGGCAAGCGGGTCGACCACGCGCTGACGTACACGTGCCGCTTGCCCATCAATCGGCGCTCGCAGGGTTGCTGCTTGCGTCGGCGCTCGCTCGCGAAGCCGCTGGCGGCGGTCCCTCGCAGACTGAGGTAGCAAGACTAGACATTCTCCGCCCGATTGGCACGGACACGCTTCAGGGCGCGCGACCTCGAGGCGATGGACGCTGTATTTGCGAGGACATAGACTTTCGTCGAGTCTATGAGTCGAAATACCTTGCGAGCAGCGGCCAAGGCGCGTTTCAGAGCTGAAACTAAAGTTCGCGCTTGGGCTGCCCTCTGGGGCTACCCAACGATCCGAATGAGTCGCCAGACCGCGTCTGTCGGTAACTCGTTCCATTGTCCTTCTGCGGAGAGCCGGTAGACGGCAGAGCTTGCGAGCGAGAACGGCTGCAGAGCGAAGTCAGGGACCACAAGCGATATCCCACCAGCGCGCGTCACAATGGGATACGTGTCATCCGTACTCGAGTGGTACGCATTGGTCGGATGACTATGGATCTGAGCGATTAGCGACAAGTTGCGCTCGTGAAGAAGCACATTCAGGCGGTGCAACTCCTCGCCCTGAACCACGACACAGACACCGTCCTCTTGGCGAAGACCCCTCTGTTGAGGAATCACGGCTTCCTGGACGCGGAAGACTTCACCGTCCTGCACGCCTATCCATAGGACGAACCCTTCAAGCCCGTCCATGCCAACGCGACGCAGATGTGCATGGCCAGCCTGCAGAACAGACAGCGGGACCTCGATGCTCGTTACTCTCCAAAGGTCAGTCATGGGATGTCGTGCACCGGCAGGCTTGCGTCCATCTGCGGCTTGATGCGACGTTTACGGGCACGCGAGCGTGACAACGTGGCAAACGGGTTCTGGCTGCCTTGCCCGACTCTGCACGCACTCTTCGAGTGCGCTATGGCTCACTTGCCGTGTTCTAATGGCCGCGGTATGGCACGTGGAGGAGCTTCGCTGCACGCTTCTTAGTCGCCTCGCCGCGGCGATCGTACCGCGCCGTAGTCTGGATCTGGGCATGTCCGGCGAGCTGCTGAACGGTACTGAGATCAGCGCCGGCATCCAGCAGATCGCCAATGAACGTCCGCCGCAAGTCGTGTGGCGAAAACGCCGCCACGCTGGCCTGGACGGTTCGACGACGCGCGATGTACAGCATGGCCTGCCCAGACATCCCCCTCCTCCCGAGCTTGCCTCCTTTATTGATCGCCACAAACACCGCCCCCGGCCAGAACCCGCGGTGAAAAAACCAGGCCTCGAGGGCCGCCTGGCTGGCATCGCCCAAATGCGCCAGGCGCTCCTTGTTGCCCTTGCCGCGAACCTTTAATGTGCCGCCCTCGCGATCGTAATCAGCGACCTCCAGCCCGACGGCTTCGGCGCGGCGCAGCCCGGAGCCGTACAGCAGCGCCAGGATGGCCGCGTCGCGCGCCGCCATGGCCGGCTTTTTGTGGTCGTCGTCCTCGCACGCGGCGAACAGCGCCCGCACCTCGCCCGGCTGCAGCG
>JALZAL010000283.1 GCA_030948325.1 Candidatus Dormiibacterota bacterium | reverse complement strand
CTCCCCAAGTTGGAACGTGCATCGCTCCACGACCGATTCGGATCCGTCCTGGAGGGTGAAGCGGGTGATCCCCAGCAGCTGACAGAGATCCTGGCCCACCACGCGGAGAGGGCGCTGACCCTGTCGGTCGAGCTGGCGCTTGAGGGTGAAGAGCTCTCCAATCGCGCCCGTCGCGCGCTTGAGTGGTCGCTCGCCGCCGGCGATCGCGCGATTACGCGCCGCGACCTTTCGACCGTCGACGCCGCCCTCCAGACCGCGCGAGCAGCCGGAGGCGTCCTTCCTGACGGAGGCGGCCCTTCGTCCCGTGCCGTCTTGGCCATGTTGGAGGCGCAGCGACTGGTCATGATCGCGGACTACGCGAACGCCGGCATTGCCTGCGCGAAGGCCGCCGAGCTGGCCGAGGAGGCGGGACTGCTGCACGTGGTGGCGGCGGCTCGACTGAGCGAGGCCTGGATCTTCAACTACGCCGGGTTCACCAAGCTCGAGGAGCTCGACCGGTTCGTCGACCGCGCCGCTGAGGCCTGTCGAGCGGCGGGCGACCTCGCCGGTGAGATCGAGGCTCGTCACCTGGGTACCAACCACCTCTTTGCAATTGGTCTCGTGAGGGAGTCCATCGTGGCCAACGAGCGGCTGCTGGAGCAAGCACGTGCGATCGGCGACTGGCCAGGCATGGCGACGATCCTCATGCGGCTGGCCAATAGCGAGGCGCTGGTCGGCAACACCCGTGTGGTGGATCGGTGGCTCGCTGAAGCTGAGGCGCTCGCGGTGCAGTCAGGACTCCGGACGATCGCCCTCCAGGCCCACCTTCCGCGCGGAATCCAGTTCATGCTTCGGGGCGACCTCGCGGGCGCAGAGGTTGTCTTCGGCGAGTACGTTGCCGCCGCTCAGGACGCCGGTGCGGTTCAGATTCAGGTGGGCGCGCTGCGCTTCCTGAGCTACGCGATGCACTACCAGGGCAAGCACTCCGAGGCGGCCGAGGCACTTGACCAAGCTCTTGCGCTCAGCGAGGCCAGTGGCGAGACCTGGAACCGCACCGAGCTGCTCGCGTTGCGATCGCGCATGGCGCTCGAACTGGGCGATCTAACCAGATCGGAGGCCTTCATTAACAGCGCTCTGGACGTGCTCCGCGATGAGGATGTCACCGCAATCTCAGAGGTCTACCACCACCTGGGTGAGTTGCGCTCGGCTCAGGGACGAGACCCGGAGGCCGAAGCTGCGTTCCGTCGCGGCCTCGCGGCGGTCAGTGAAACTGACTACAGGTGGCCGAAAACCAACTCCACGCTGGCCTTGGCGAAGTTCCTGGCTTCCCGAGGTCGGATCGAAGAGTCGACAGCTCTGGTCGACGAGCGCGAACGATGGGTGCGGTCGACAGGACTGCGACTCTGGGACTCGCAGATCGAGGAGATCCACAACCTCATCACGGTGGGCCAAGGCGCGTAGGCTGCAGCACTGTCCGCCTTTGGTGGTGAGCCCGCGGTGGACTCGAATCACGGTCGCTGCGAAGACTTCCCAGCCAACCGCTTAAAGACCCTGCTTGAGCGGCACTCGTCGCGAATGGTTCGGCGACGCTAACAATCAGCCGCGCTTAGCGTTGCCTCCGCAGGCAGCGTGCTGCCATAGACATCCGGCGCGATCCGATAGGCGCGACGATCCTGTCTCTGTGCAGCCCACCGGACCCTTTCGAAAGCGTCCCCACACAGCACCGACGCCCTGGTCAGTTTCAGTGTCTCGGGATCCACGCCGCCAGCGGCGCTGACTCGAACGTTGCCCACGCCTGGGGCATAGAACTTGCGCTGATGGCCACCTGCCGGGTCGAGCGGGCTGAACTCGTCGGTGACCAGAACGTTGTCGTAACAGCTGACCGGGACACAGGTCTGCTCGTCGACCCTGAAGACGGTGGCGCAATCGAAGAAACCGACCCTACGAGCCAAACCTTGAATGTAGGTGGGAGCACCGACCTGCGGGTTCGCCAGCATGGTGATGCCCGCGTGACCACCAAGAACGCCGGACAGCCATGCGCTGGGCGCACCCGTCAGCCTGCCGTTGTCCCACTCCTCCGGATACTCGCCAAGGAGCCATACCGTCCCGTGCATGTCCTGAGCCTGAAAGAAGATCTCCGACTCCGCGATCACTCCGTCCTGAATGTCAACGTCGAACACGACAATCGTTCGTACGCCATCGATCACCTTGGTCAAATTGGTCACGGTGGTCTCGGTTCGGTGAGGGTGCCTGAGCCCGTCAGGCCCGATTACGAGCCCGTCGAGGATGAACTGCATACCGGGGACCAGAGGGAGAAAGGTGTTGTCAAGGTTGGGGATGGCCGGAAAGGTCTTCCGGACCAGCGTGGGACGTGCACCGCACGAACCAGAGCCGATCATTTGCAGGGCCCCGCTGCTGGACGGTGCGCCCGTGCTGGCGACGGCAATATCGGTGGTCGTCAACAGCAACATGGGCAGCATCAACCCCACCAGCCATGCCAGACCCGATCGGCGTGGACAAAGCGCCAGTTTCATGACGCACCTCCTACGAACTCGGCGCGGCCGGCACGGCGCCCGCCAAAACGCAGGTACAGGGATGGGACAACGAAGAGATTGAGCAGGGTCGATGTCAGGATCCCGCCCAAAATGACGAGCGCCATGGGATATTCGACTTCTTGGCCAGGTTGGTCGCCGAGCACGACCAGAGGCACCATGGCAAGTCCGGTCGCCAAGGAAGTCATCAATATCGGAGACAGCCTCTCGCGGGCGCCGCGCAGGACCAGGGCGGGTCCAAAGCTCTGGCCCTCGCGCCGTTCCAGGTGCTGGCAATGGTTGATAAGCAGAATGCCGTTGCGGGCGGCGATTCCGAACACCGTGAAGAAACCCAACAGCGACCCGAGCGAGATCACGCCGCCGCTCAAGTAGGCGGCGAGAACGCCGCCGGCCAGGGCCATGGGCAGGGTCAGGAAGGTCAGAGTCGCCAGGCGCCAGCTGCCGAAGGCTGTCTGCAGCAGGATGAAGATCGCAGCTGCCGCGATGAGCGCGGTTCGAAACAGGCGATCCTGCGCTGCCTGCCTCTCCGTGAACTCCCCCAGCAGCTGAGCGCGGTACCCGTGGGACAAGTCGACCCCGGCCAGCGCCTTGTTGATGTCTTTGACCACCGACCCAAGATCTCGCCCCCTGATGTCGGCGACTACGTCGATGCGCCGTGAACCATTCTCTCGTGCGATCAGGTTGGGAACAGGCTGGACGCTGACTTGTGCAACATCTCCGAGGCGCACCCGAACACCAGAGGTTGTGTCGAGCGGAAGTTCACTGATGCCCACCACGCTGGCGCGTGTGGCGGGCGTGCTCCAGACCACGACGTCATAGGCCTTGCCCGCGCGAAAGATGTCCCCTACCTCCTCGCCGGCGATCAAGGTTGAGGCGGCCCGTCTAACGTCTCCAGGCTTCAGTCCGTATTTTGCCGCCTTGACCAGGTCGACCTCGACCTGGATCTGAGGCGTGTCGACCTGAAGATCGACGTGGTCGTCCACAATGCCTTTGATGCTGGCGATCTGGTGCTGCACCTGCGCCGCCTTGCTGCGCAGAACGGTGAGATCCTGCCCGTAGATCCGGATGACGATCGGCGACTTGGCGCCCGTGAGAACTTCCTCGATTCGCTCGTTCAGGTAGGTTTGGACGTCTCGGTACAAGCCCGGATAGCTCTGAACCACATTACGGATGCGGGCAATGGTCTTGTCGTAATCAACACTCGAATCGACGGTGATCCAGTTCTCTCCAAAGTTGACGCCCGCGATCTCCTCGCCGAGGAACGCTTGACCGATGTGTGAACCGAAGCTGTGGACACCAGGGATTGCCTCCAGGTCGTGGCTCAGTCGCAGGACGATGCGCTGTTCTTCAACCGCCGATGTGCCCGGTGGGGTCACCCAGTGAATCAAGAAAGACTGCTCCCTGAAGGTGGGAAACAAGCTCTGGCCTAGAAACGGAACCAGCACTGCTGCGACCAGAGCCACCAGCCCGAAGGTGGCGTACACCGGTCGCGGCTGATGGATGATCGAAGCCAGGATTGCGGTGTATCGGCGCTGCAGCCAACTTGCGACAGGAGACGCTCGGCGCTCGACTTGCGCCTTTCCAAGCAGGATGAGCGCCAGGGCCGGCGTAACGGTCAGCGCCACCGCCATGGAAGCGACGATGGCCAGTGTGTAGGCGACGGCGAGAGGTCGGAAGAACGAGCCAGTGAGTCCTTCGAGAAGGAACACCGGCACCGCTGCCACAACGATGATCAGAGTCGCGTACACAATCGGGCTTCGCACCTCAAGCGACGCCTCGAGAATGACCGCCGCAGTCGATTGGCCACTATGACCCAGCCTGTGCTGGCGCAGGCGCCTAAGGATGTTCTCGACACCGATGACTGCGTCGTCGACCACCGCGCCAAGAGCGATTACAAGCCCTGCCAGCGTCATCGTATTAACGGTGTCCCCTCGCCAGTACAGAACAAGCATCGCCGCCATCAGCGACAGCGGGATAGTCAGCAAGGAAATCAGCGCCACACGCCATTCGAAAAGGAAGAACGCAATGATGACGACGACCAGCAGGAAACCGAGGAGGAGCGCCTGCGTGAGGTTGTGGAGGGCGGAATCGATGAAGCTCGATTGCCGAAAGATGGTGGTGTCGAAAGTGATGTCCGGAACACCCGGCTGAAGTGTCTTGATGGCCTCCTCGACACCCTTGGTGATCTGCAGAGTGTTGCCCCAAGGCAACTTCTCCACGACCAACAGCAGCCCGGGAGTGTTGCCAACGATCGCGTCGCCGATGAGCGGCTGGTGATCCTCCTTGACATCGGCAACGGTGCCGATTGGGACAGATTTGTTCCCCTGGGTCTGCACGCTGACGCGGGCCAGGTCTGCCGGGGTCACGATCGGCAGCACGTGTCTTATGTCCAGCTCCTGGCTGCCGGTATTAATCACGCCACCGGTGCCGATCACCGAGGCGCTGGAGAACTTCAGTAAGCCGGAGTCCACGGAATCGGCCGTGGCTTCCATCACAGCGTTGAGCGTGACGTTGTTTGCTTGCATCTTCTTCGGGTCGACCTGAACCGTCATCACCTGGAGACGCTCACCCCAGATGGCGACGTTTGCAACGCCAGGGACGCGCAGGATTCGAGCCCTGATCGTCCAGTACGCCATCATCGACATTGCGATCAGCGAGTAGCTCTTTGACGACATTCCGATCATCATCACGCGGCTTGTGGCTGAGACCAGCGGCATCATGACTGGAGGAGCTGCCAACGTCGGTAGGCCGTTCTGTGCGTTCGCAAGCCTTTCCTGAACGAGCTGTCGTGCCTCGAGAAGGTCGGTGCCCGGCTTGAAGATCATCTGGATCGAAGAGAGTTGCGGGACAGACTTTGAGCGCAGGGCATCGAGTCCTTTGATGCCGTTGAGCGCCTGTTCGAGTGGAATCGTGACCAGGGTCTCCACGTCTGCCGTGGACAGGCCAAGGCAGGCGGTTTGAATCTCAACCTGCGGAGGCGCGAACTCCGGAAAGGCATCCAGCCGCATGTTCTGAACCTGCAGAGCGCCGGCCACCATCGTCGCCGCCGCGCCAAGAGCCACCAGGAAACGAAAGCGAAGGCTCGACCGGACTATCCAGCGCATGAGCGTGCGGCTGTCGT
>JALZAL010000237.1 GCA_030948325.1 Candidatus Dormiibacterota bacterium | reverse complement strand
GTCCCGTGGGGGAGGCCTGCCTCCCCCACGCTTTTTCCGGTGGGGGAGGCCTGCCTCCCCCGCGCTTAGGCTTGCTTCCCCCGCGATCTGGGCATAATCAATAGTTCCGCATGAAAACCCACGAACTTGCACGCGAACTCGGGATCAGCCAAAAGGAGCTGGTGAACTTCCTCCAGCAGCGGCGGCTGACTCGCAACGCCGCAGCGCCATTGGCGCCCGGCGCGATTGAGGCTGCCCGATCAGCGTTCAGGCCGGCGTCAGTCGCGGTCAAGATCGAGCCCAACGGGGACCGGCGGGTCGTGCTGCCGCCGTCGCTGTCGGTCAAGGACCTCGCCGAGAAGCTGTCGGTGAGCCCGGTCGAGGTGATCAAGAAGCTCATGGCCTCGAACATCATGGCCACGATCAACCAGGTCATCGACTTCGCCACAGCCGAGATCGTCGCCGATGAGTTCGGCTTCACTGTCGACCCTGTCTCCAGCGAGGATGTCGTTGCAGTCGAGTCCGCCGAAGGCGAAGCGGTTGTCACCACGTCGCGAGAAGAGCTTTTCTCACTCGCCAATGAAGATCCGAGCAAGCTGGTCCCGCGTGCGCCGATCGTGACAGTCCTTGGTCATGTGGACCACGGAAAGACGTCGATCCTGGACGCGATTCGCAAGACAAAGGTTGCGGCCGGCGAAGCTGGGGGCATCACGCAGCGAATCGGTGCGTACAAGATCGAGACCGCGGATGGTCATCCTGTCGTCTTCGTCGACACACCTGGGCACGAGGCCTTCACCGCGATGCGCGCGCGCGGAGCCCAGGTCACTGACATCGTGGTGCTCGTGGTCGCGGCAGACGACGGAGTCAAGCCGCAGACCATAGAGGCGATCCACCATGCGCGCGCGGCGAAGGTCCCGATCATCGTCGCGATCAACAAAATCGACAAGGAAGGGGCCAACCCCGACCGCGTCCATCAGGAGCTGGCCGCTCAGGGCATCGTCACGCGCCATTACGGCGGAGAGCACGAATGCGTGCACTTGAGCGCCAAGACCGGACAGGGAATTGACGACCTGCTGACGACGATCGTCCTGTCGACCGATATCCTGGAGCTGAAGGCCAATCCGGATCGGAACGCCATCGGCACCGTTGTCGACGCGCACCTGGAGCGGGGGCGAGGCCCAGTTGCCACCGTGCTGGTCCAGGCCGGCACCCTCAAGGTCGGCGACGACTTCGTTTGCGGTCACATCTATGGCCGGGTTCGTGCGCTCGCCGACGATCGCGGGCAGAGCGTGACTTCTGCGGGCCCTGCCACACCGGTCGTGGTGTCAGGCATGAGTGAGGTACCACAAGCCGGCGACATCTTCCAGGTCGTCGGTTCGGAAAAGGCGGCCCGCCAGATCGCCCTGACCAAACTGACCGAAAGGCGTACGCAGGAGGCAGCGCGCGACTTCGCGCCCCGCATCACGCTCGAGGAGCTCGCCCGCCGCGCCAAAGAGGGCGAGGTCAAAGAGCTCAGCCTCGTCGTCAAGGCCGACGCGCAAGGCACCCTCGAGGCCGTGCTCAGCGCTCTGCAGAAGATCGAGGACCCGGTGGTCGCCATCAAGATCGTCGGCCAGGGAGTGGGGGCCGTCAGTGACTCGGACCTGCTGCTCGCCGGCGTGTCGAACGCGATCATCGTCTGCTTCAACCTGAAGCCGACTCCCGCTTCCACAGCGGCGGCGGAGCGGGCCAAGGTCGAGGTCCGTTACTACGACGTCATCTACAAGCTGACTGAGGACGTTGAACGCGCTGCGAAGGGTATGCGCGAGCCGACGTTCCGCCAGATCCGCGAAGGCAAGGTCGAGGTCGTCATGCCGATCAAGATCCCGCGTCAGGGCGTCATCGCCGGCTGCCGT
Organism: Candidatus Dormiibacterota bacterium; assembly: GCA_030948325.1. Next base: position 17,466 of record JALZAL010000237.1, on the reverse strand, counting down.
GTGGTCGAAGGCAAGATCAGCCGCGGCGGCTGGGCCAAGCTCTTCAGGGGGAAGGAGCAGATCTTCGAAGGCAAGATCACTTCGCTCAAACACTTCAAGGAGGACGTGCGCGAGATGTCCGCCGGCCAGGAGTGCGGCGTCGGCCTGGAGGGCTTCGAAGCCTTCCAACCCGGCGACACGATGGAGACGTACCGCCTCGAGCGGGAAGAAATCTAGGCAAGGCGTGTCTTGCTTCCTCGCCAGGAAATCAGAGGCTTCGTCGAGATTACGCGGGGACCCCTACATTTGAAAGCGGAGGTCGTCATGACCAGCTACCGCGCCGACCAGGTCGGCGAGCAGGTGCGCGAGGAGATCATGTCAATCATCCGCCGCGATCTCAAGGATCCCCGGATTGGGTTCGTGAGCATCACGGCGGTACGCATGTCGCCTGACTTGCGACAGGCGCGGGTGCGCGTCAGCGTGCTCGGCAACCCCGAGGAGAAGAAGGCCTCGATCGCGGGCCTTGTCTCCGCGAAGGGCTTGATTCGTCACGAGCTCGGTCGCCGCCTGCAGAACCTCAAGTTCTCGCCAGACCTCAGGTTCGAGATCGACCCATCGATCGAGTACAGCGTGCACATCGCCGAGCTGCTCAAAGAGGTGCTGCCTCCGGCGCCTGCCGAAGGCGCTGCGCCGGGAGCAGGCTCCGCCGAGCGCGGCGACGAGGAGGGGACGCCATAGCCACTCCCAGGCCCAGGCGGGCCAACATCTACGACGAGATCAAAGACCTCATCGACGCGAACCAGGAGATCCTGATCTTCGGTCACAAGGACGCGGATGGAGACACCCTCGGTTGCAGCCTCGCGTTTGCCGAGGCACTGCGCTCGGCCGGCAAGCAGGTATGGGTGCTGATCCCGCCGCCGCTGCCGCAGATGTACACGTTCCTGCCCGGTTTCAACGAGGTCCAGGAAGAGCCGCCGCGAGGGATCGATCCCCACCTCGTGTTCTTCTTCGACTCGGGCAATCTCGAGCGCTCGGGAAGCAGCGTCAAGCGCATCGCCGAGCAGGCGACCATCGTCAATGTCGACCATCACCCATCGAACTCGCGCTTTGGGGACGTCAACGTCATCGATCCTGACGCCTCCGCGGTCGGTCAGATGGTGATGCAGATGCTCGACCACTTTGGTTTCGCGATCACACCGACCATCGCGGTCAACCTCTACGTCGCGCTGCTGACAGATACGGGCGGGTTCAGGCACGAGAACACGACACCCGTCGCGCTCGAAGATGCAGCCAGGTTGGCCCGCCTTGGAGCCGATCCGGGACACATCGCGACCATGGTCTACAAGATGCGCCCGGAAACAACTCTGAAGCTCAGCAGCCTGGCTCTTGCGAGCATGAGCGTCGAGATGGAGGGCCGTTTGGCGTGGGCGACGGTGACCCGCCGCATGCTGCGCGAGGCAGGCGCGGTCATGGCGGAATCAGAGGGCATCATCGACACCCTCAACAGCATCGCTGGGCTCGAGCTCGCCATCCTTTTCAAAGAGGTCAACAACGAGCTGACCAAGATAAGTGTGCGCAGCCGAGGCGGAGTCGACGCGGCTGCGATGTGCGCCACCTTTGGCGGCGGAGGCCACATTCGTGCGGCCGGGGCAGAGATCGACAAGCCGATGGACGAGGCGGTGAAGCTCGTGCTGGCGACGGCCAAGGAGGCGATCATTGCCGCCTCGCACCCGGGCTGACCTGACCGGTTTCTCCACCGGGGTCCTCAATGTCGACAAGAGCAGCGGCGACACCTCGTTCGCTGTCGTCAGACGGCTCCGCCGCCTGACCGGGGCGCATCGCGTCGGCCACGCCGGCACCCTCGACCCGCTGGCCACCGGCGTGCTCCCGATTCTGTTCGAGTCGGCGACGCGGCTGGCCGAGTTCGCTCTCCGGCTCCCGAAAACCTATGAGGCGGACATTCATCTCGGATTCACCACCGCGACCGACGACGCCGAAGCCGAACGCCAGCCGGTTGGAGATGCCGGCGCTCTGACGTCGGGGGAAATCGCGAACGCGCTGGAGGCTTTCTCAGGCCGCATCCTGCAGGAGCCGCCCGCCTTTTCCGCCGTCAAGGTCGATGGCAAGCGCGCTTACAAGCTTGCCAGGCGAGGCGAGGATCCACGGCCGCGCGCCCGCGAGGTCGAGGTCTACGAGGCGCGACTGCTGAATTTCACGCAGGGAGCTGAGACCGTCGCCCGTGTCGAGATCAGGTGCAGCAGCGGAACCTACCTTCGCTCGATCGCGAGAGACCTCGGCCGCCGTTTGGGTGTCGGCGGTTATCTGGGAAGGTTGGTACGCACGGCGTACGGTCCACTCGGCATCGAGTCCGCCATGACGGTTGACGCCCTGACGACCGCAGACGAGGTCCGCGACCGCCTGCTTCCGGCCGAAGTCATACTGCCGAACATGGAACGGGTCCGGCTCAATGTCGAGCAGGAGGCGATGGTCAGACAGGGCCGCTCGGTGCGTGTGCTGCCGGAGCCCGGCCCCGGATTGATCAGAGCCCACGACCCAGCCGGCCGCTTGATCGCTTTGGGCCATACCGACCCTCTTCGAAGGACGTTTGTGCCCGAGAAGGTGCTCTCCTAGGGTGCGACCCGCGGAGGCTCACCTGCTAGTTCACCATGGCCTGCCCACGAGCCCGATCGGGGCCGTGGCGCTCACCGTCGGGAGCTTCGACGGGGTGCATCTCGGACATGTCGATGTGATCCGGCGCACGGTTGCCGCCGCTGTCGCAGATGGCGCTCAGCCCGCGCTCATGACCTTCGAGCCGCACCCACGGTGCGTCCTCGACCCGGCCAATTGCCCTCAGTCGGTCACCACGCTGCAGGAGAAGCTCGCACTCGTCGAGTCGTTGGGGATCCAGCATGCGATTGTCATCCGCTTCGATCGGGCGCTGGCTTCCCTATCGCCACAACAGTTCATCGATCTGATTCGGCCGGCGATGGACGTTCGCCGATGGGTGATCGGTTTCGACTTCGCATTCGGGCGCGGCCGTGGCGGCAACGCCGAATGGTTGAGAGCGAATGAGCACGCTGTCGACGTGGTGCCTCCCTTCACGCTGAACGGAAGCGAGCTGCACAGCTCCAGCGTTCGGAGCTTGATTACGCTCGGCGAGATGGAGGCCGCCAACCAGCTGCTCGGCCGCGAGTACTCGATGGCGGGCCCGGTCGAAAGTGGAGACAAGGTTGGCCGCCGACTGGGTTTCCCGACGGCGAACATCGGGATTGAGCCGAACAAGCTGGTCCCCGCGCTCGGCGCTTACGCGGGCCGCGCGATTGCGCCTGAGGGCGAGTTTGTCGCCGCGCTGTCAGTCGGATATCGACCCACCTTCGGTGGCACCCAGCTCAGAGTTGAGGCGTTCCTGCTCGACTTCGAAGGCGACCTCTACCAGCAGCGCCTCGAGCTCAGATTCGTTCGCTACCTGCACCCTGACATTACGTTCCCGACCACTGACGAGCTGGTCGAGCAGCTAAGACGCGACGTGGCAGACACCCGGCGGATCGTCAAGCGTTGAGCCAGGTCGTGATCGTCGGTGGCGGATTTGCCGGGTATTGCGCCGCGCTGGCGGCTCGGCGCGCCGGTGCAGAGGTGACAGTGGTAGCGCGCGCGCCGGGCGCATCGGCGCTTTACGCGGGCGCGATGGAGGTGGTGGACGACCTCGAGGCCATCCTGGACGAAGAGCCTCACCATCCATTCACGCGTCTGGGGCTCGATGCGGTCCGTCTGGCCACCGAGCTCGACACCGCCATCCAGGCGCTGCACCTGGCGCTCGAGAAGGGCGGCCTTAAGTTCGAAGGCGGCCGGCGGAGCCGCGGCCTTTATGCGGACATTCATGGTCTTGCTCGACCTGGCAACCTCGTGCCGGCCACCGTCGCCGGTGGTGAGCTGCGCGCCCTGGCGGGACGCCGGGTGGCAGTCGTCGGGGTCCCGCAGGTGGGCGACTATGACGCTGCGTCGACCGCGCTGGCGTTGAAAGAGCTGCATGGCATCGAAGCCTTCGCTGAAGAGGTGTCGATGGCGGATCTGCCGGAGGCCGCATCGCTGACCGACCTCTATGGGCGGCGGGCTCCCGCCCCTCCCAGGGCCCGGACGGCGTCCCTGGCATATCCGCCCGGCTTCACCGGACTTCCGCCCGATAGCTTCGAGCTGCTTGCGGCGCCGCCATCACCGCACGGTTGGCGCCTGCAGCAGACCATCGGGCTAGGGGCCGTCGCAGCGGAAATCCAGACGTTCGACACCGCAGGCGACCGCATCACCGGCGCGCGCGGGGGAGACCGTGTGTTTCGCGCGGACGCTTTCGTGCTGACCACAGGTCATCACATCGGCGGCGGGATTCGCGGCGGTCGCGCCGTCTCCGAGCCGCTCCTGGGCCTCGGCATCTTTCACGAGGGCCGGCCGGCGAGCTCGGGCGGTGCGCGCCTGCGCCATCTCGAATATCTGGATGCCGCCGCCGAGATGCAGAGTGGGTTGTTGACCGACACCCGCTTGCACCCTCTGGACGTGGGTGGCGCCGTGCCATACACGAACCTGTACGCGGCGGGCGCGGTGCTCGGCGGCTACGAGTACGCAGGCCCTTGCGGCTTCGGGGTCCCCCTTCTGACTGGATGGATGGCCGGCGGATTCGCGGCTAAAGGCGTATGAAATATGAGAGGGAACCCGGATGGTTCCCTCTCATCGGCGGGCGCTTCGCGTGCACCTGCTCTCTTTCCGGTATATCGATGGGCTTTGTTAGAGCAGAGTCTCTCCAGTCGACGCCTGGGAGTGGTGACACGCAAAGTCATGGCCGGGGAGACCCCGGCCAACCCTGCAGCGCTGGCGTCGGTTTCATGAGGGCGGAGATCGAGAAGATCGTCGGGGCCGCCGCCGTGGATGAGCGCGTGGTGCGCGACCTGTGGCCGCTGGGACTCATGGAAGAGCGGGCCGGCCTTCAGCGGCCGAAGGTGCTGGTAGCGCGGCCATCGGGTCGCGAGCAGGTGATCGCCATCGTGCGCTGGGCTGCCGCCAGCGGGGTCGCTGTCATCCCGATGGGTGGAGGCACCGGCGTATGCGGCGCCGTCGCGCCTCGTCGCGGAGAGCTCGTGGTCGACATGGGAGGGTTCGACCGCATCCTGGATCTCGACGAAACCAACCTGGTCTGTCGGACCGAATCCGGGGTCAACGGCATGGTGCTCGAGAAGCACCTCAACGACCGCGGTTTGACGCTTGGGCACTTTCCAAGCTCCCTGCCCGGCACGACCATCGGCGGCCTGCTAGCGACGCGCTCGTCCGGCCAGGAGTCGAGTCGATACGGAAACGTCGAGGACATGGTGCTCGGCCTCGCCGTAGTGCTCCCCGACGGCACGTTCGCCTCTCCGAGACCTGGCCCACGATCCGCCGTCGGACCCGCGCTGCACCATCTGTGGCTCGGCTCGGAAGGCGCTCTCGGCATCATGTTGGCCGCTGTGCTCCGCGTGCACCGTCTTCCAGAGCTGGTGGTCGGCCGGGGCTACGCCTTCACCGACCTCACTGCCGGGCTGGAGGCCATGCGCGCGGTGATGCAAGCCGGCATACGGCCCCTGGTCATGAGGCTCTACGACCCGGAGGACACCTCGTTCAGCGGCTACGACGTGCCCGGCGAGGGGTGCTTGCTCGTGGTCGCCACCGCCGGCGAGCCCGAAGTCGCGCAAGCTGAGTCGGACGTGGTCAAGCGCATCGCGGCCGGTGCGCCAGACCTTGGCGAGGAACCCTGGGTGCGATGGCAAAGCCATCGTTTCAATCTGTCCGCCGAGCGCCTCAGAGCCCTGTTGGATCCGCCCGGGGCGTACCTCGACACGATCGAGCTGGCAGCGCCGTGGACTGTGCTTCCGGCGCTTCACGCGCGGGTCAAATCCGCAATAGCGGTGGGTGGCCTGGCGTTATGCCATTTCAGCCATGCATATCAGCAAGGCTGCTGTGCCTACTTCTCGTTTGGCGGATCCGCAGACACCGAGGAAGATGCCCGCGCCGCGTACGGCTGGGCATGGGAGGGTGCGATGACCGCGGCGATTGAGCTCGGCGCGACGATCAGCCACCACCACGGCACAGGCCAGGTGCGTGCACGCTGGGTCGCAGACGAGATGGGTGGTTGGATGCGCGTCTGGGCGGCGGTCAAGGAGGGGATCGACCCCAAGCGGATCATGAACCCGCGCGCGCTCGGAGGCACGTCATAGTCGGGCGGCCAGGCGCTCCTGTCCTGTTCATCGTGAATCCCGCATCGGGCGCGGGACGCGCCGGACGCGAGTGGTCCGCGCTCACCCCCTGGCTTTCGACGACCGGGCTGCCATTCGAAGCGAAGTTGACCACCCGCCCGGGCGAAGCGACCGAGATCGCGCAAGCTGCAGTGCGGGAATCGCGGCCGGCCATTGTCGCTGTCGGCGGCGACGGCACGCTGAACGAGGTGGTCAACGGCTTCTTCCACAATGGCGCGCCAATCCCGACGACGAGCAAGCTGGCCATGCTCCCGCTGGGCACAGGTGGCGATTTCCGGCGGACGCTGCGGATTCCGCTCGATATCAAGCAGGCCGTCCACGTGATCAGCGCGGGCACCCCTAGACGCCTGGACGCCGGGTGCGTCACGTACGCGGCCCACGACGGTTCGACCGCGGTTCGCCACTTCATCAACATCGCCGACGCGGGACTTGGCGGCGAGGTCGTATATCGCGTCAACAAAGGCAGCAAGCGGCTGGGTGGAGCAGCCACTTTCGCGCTGACGTCGGGCCTGACCCTTCTTGGATGGAAGAACAAACCGATGACTGTGGTGATCGACGGCAACTCCCTTGATCTCGTGGCGCAGCAGGTCGTGGTCGCCAACTGCCAGTACTTCGGAGGCGGCATGAGGATGGCGCCGTCGGCCAAGCCAACCGACGGCGTATTCGACGTGGTCCTGTGGGGCGATCTCGGGAAGCTCGAGACTGCTCGACTGATGAGCAGCATTCGAGAGGGTACCCACCTGGATCAGCGCAATCCCAAGATCCAGCTGCTTTACGGCAAGCGCATAGCGGTCTCGTCGAGCGAGCCCGTCCGTATCGATCTGGACGGTGAGCAGGCCGGGATGCTGCCGGCGCTCTTCGAGATTCAGCCGGGCGCAATCGAATTCATCGCGCCGGTGTGACCAGGGGAGTCATCGCCACCCCGCATCGCCTGGCGAGCGATGTGGGAGCCCAGATTCTGCGCGACGGCGGCAATGCCATCGATGCGGCCGTTGCAGCTGACGCAGTGCTCTGCGTGGTTTACCCGCACATGACGTCGGTCGGCGGTGACCTGATGGCGATGGTGTGGCCTGCGGGCGCGTCCTCTCCTGTCGGACTCGTCGGGGCCGGTCGCTCCGGTGCGCTGGCTACCATCGAAGCGGTTCGCTCGCGCGGTTACGAAACGATGCCAGAGAGGGGGGTGCTCAGCGTCACAGTGCCCGGGACCGTTGAAGCATGGGGACGCCTCATCGAGCGATACGGAACTCTCGGCATGGCACCGGTGCTCGAGAGTGCTGCGAACACGGCTCGCGACGGATACATCATCACGGACCACCTGTCGGAGTCCCTCAAGGAGGGTGCGGGCTTGCTGGGACGGGAGGTCGCCGCACAAGCGCTCTATCCGCCTATGGACGCCGGCATGCTCCTGCGCAATCCCGAGCTGGCGGCCGTCCTGACTGACATCGGGCGTGCAGGCATCAACGGTTTTTACCGGGGTGCCATTGGCGTCGCCATCAGCGATGCCATCCGGAGGCGCGATGGGTTGCTCACCGCGAAGGACCTCGCCACACACCGCTCGGAGTGGGTTGAGCCGGTCGCGGTCGCATACCGGGATCTCATCGTCTACGAGCTACCTCCACCAACGCAGGGCCTGACGGCGCTGGCGATGCTCGCAAGGCTCGACGGGCTCTCACAGAATGAGCTCCAACCCGGCGCGGGCTTCGTCACGGCGTTCAAGGCCATTCGCGACGCGTGCTACCCGCTGCGCGACCTCTACATCAGCGACCCCGACTTCACCACGGTGCCCCTCGCGCCGTTCCTCGATCCCACCCACGCGACTTTCCCTGGCGGGGGAGAGGGCCACGACGGCGGGGACACTGTCTACCTGTGCGCGGCAGACGAGCACGGGAACCTGGTCTCGCTGATCCAGAGCGTCGCGTACGGTTTCGGGTCGGGAGTCGTCGCGGAGGGGACCGGGATGCTGCTGCAGAACCGCGGGTGCTACTTCAGGCTCGACCCTGCGCACGTGAACAGGCTGGAGCCGAACAAGCGCACCATGCACACCCTCATCCCCGCAATGGCCGCCCGCGACGGCAGGCCATGGGCGATCTTCGGATCGATGGGCGGCGAGGGCCAGCCGCAGCTCCAGACACAGGTCCTTATCAACCTCATCGATCATGGGCTCGAGCCGGCGGAGGCGGTCGCGAGGCCACGAGTGCGCGTCCGGGCAGACGGAGAAACAGTCTCCGTCGAGGCGGACTATCCGGGCGCCGGGGAGTTGAAGAACCTCGGGCTGCGGACCGAGCTGATGCCCGCGAAGCACCACACGCTGGGCCACGCGCATGCGATCGTGGTCGACGGACCGGGAGCCTGGCGCGCGGGCGCAGATCCGCGGTCGGATGGGTCCGTCGCCGAGTCAGCCTGAAACGTGGGCTCGCCGGCGGCCGGTATAATTTGAACTCGGTTTGGCAACAGAGACAGAAGTCAAGGGCAGGCTGATCGCGGAGCACAGGCGCGGTGACAAGGACACGGGGTCGCCCGAGGTCCAGATCGCGCTGTCAACCTCTCGCATTCGGGAGCTCACAGAGCACCTGAAGACGCATGCCAAGGACCATCACTCGCGCCGCGGCCTACTCCTCCTGGTTGGCAAGCAACGGCGACTGCTGAACTACCTGAAGGACACCGACATCGAGCGTTACCGCTCGCTCGTCGCCAAGCTCGGGATCAGGAGATAGCCGGGGCTGGGCTCGCGCTCAGCCACTTAAGTCAATCGGGAGGACTCCACGCCGGGCGCGCGGGGTCAGCTCTTAGAACCCCTCGCTGAGGAGATGGCACCTGAGCGATGGCTGCTAGGAACCTGACCCAGGGACGCACCTCGGGGAAGTCCTCCCAAATGGAGGTATTCGCGTGGCAATTGTCACAAAGAACGTAGAGGTCGCCGGGAGGCGGCTTTCGATCGAGACCGGCCGGGCTGCCGAGCAAGCGAACGGGGCGGTGATTCTCCGCCAGGGTGACTCCGTGGTGCTCAGCACGGCGGTGATGTCGAAGGAGCCTCGGGAGGGCGTCGACTTCTTCCCGCTCACCTGTGATTACGAAGAGAAGCTCTATGCCGTGGGCAAGATCCCAGGCGCGTTCATGCGCCGCGAGGGCCGCCCGAGCGAGACGGCGATCCTCGCCTCTCGGCTCACGGACCGGCCGCTGAGGCCGCTGTTCCCGGACGGCTTCCGGCTGGACATCCAGGTCGTGTCGACAGTCCTGTCCGCAGACCAGGAGAACGACACGACCATCCTGAGCATCAACGGGGCGTCGACCGCACTGGTCATCTCTGACATCCCGTGGTCCGGACCGGTCGGAGCGGTGAGGATGGGCTTCCTCGACGGCGCCCTGGTCGTCAACCCGCCCATGTCGCGGATGAGCGAGTCAGACCTCGACCTGGTGGTCGCGGGCACCACGGACGCCATCCTCATGGTGGAGGCGGGCGCCAGAGGTGTCACCGAACAGACTGTGGTCGACGCCCTGCAGATGGCCCATGACGCGATCAGGCAGCTGTGCGCCGCTCAGAGCGAGCTGCAGCAGCAGATCGGCAAGGCCAAGCGCGAGTACACGCCGCCGAGCTACCCCGCGCAGGTGGTCGAGGTCATGAGCGAGTACCTGGCGATGCGGCTCGACCAAGCCGCCTACGGGCCCGACAAGGCCGCGCGCGAGGCCAGCACTGACGAGCTGCGCAAGAAGACCATCGCCGAGCTGGGTGAGCGCTTTCCGGACCACGTCGACATCCTCGGCAAGCTGTTCGACAAGAAGCTGAAGGACCGCGTCCGCGAGCGAATTGTCGAGGAGGGTGTACGGCTTGACGGCCGCGGGCTCAAGGATGTGCGCGAGATAACCGTCGAAGTCGGCGTGCTTCCACGCACTCACGGATCAGGGCTGTTCACCCGCGGTCAAACCCAGGCGCTGACGATCACCACGCTCGGGTCGATGTCCGACCAGCAAAAGCTCGACGGCCTTGGCCTGGAAGAGTTTAAGCGCTACATGCATCACTACAACTTTCCCCCGTTCTCTGTCGGCGAGGCTCGACCGTTGCGAGGCCCCGGCCGACGCGAGATCGGGCACGGGGCGTTGGCCGAGCGGGCACTGCTCGCGGTCATTCCATCGGTGGACGAGTGGCCGTACACGATGCGGTTGGTCTCCGAGATCCTCAGCTCAAACGGCTCGACTTCGATGGCCTCCGTATGCGGTTCCACGCTTTCGCTGATGGATGCCGGGGTGCCGATCAAGGCACCGGTCGCCGGCATCGCCATGGGCCTGGTCACGCGCGAGGGAAAGTTCGCGGTGCTGACCGACATCCAGGGCGTCGAAGACAACCTCGGCGACATGGACTTCAAGGTCGCCGGCACAAAGGACGGCATCACCGCCCTCCAGATGGACATCAAGATCAAGGGCCTGCCTCATGAGATCTTGGCCCAGGCGCTTGAACAGGCGCGCGAGGCCAGACTCTTCGTCCTGGACAAGATGCTCGCGGTGCTGCCGAGACCGCGCCCCGAGCTGAGCCCGTACGCGCCGCGAATCACCACCATCCAGATCAACCCCGACAAGATCCGCGACATCATCGGCCCCGGAGGCAAGATGATCCGCAAGATCACCGAGGAGACCGGAGCCCAGATCGATGTCGAGGACGATGGGCGTGTGTTCATCGCCGCGGTCGATCAGGAAGCCGGTCAGAAGGCCATCGATTGGATCAAGGGCCTGACCGACGAGGTCGAGGTCGGCCGGATCTACAAGGGCAAAGTGGTCCGCATCATGCCGTTCGGCGCGTTCGTCGAGGTACTTCCGAACCAGGATGGCCTGGTCCACATCTCCAAGCTGACAGACCATCGGGTCGAAAGGGTCGAGGAGGTTGCCAACGTCGGCGACGAGATCGTCGTCAAGGCGACCGAGGTCGACAGCCAGGGCCGGCTCAACCTGAGCCGCCAGGCCGCGATCGAGGAGCTGACGGCCAAAGGCCAGCCGATCGAGGAGAAGATCGATAAGGAAGCCATGGCCGTCGCACTTGCCTCTCCGCCACCGCCACCGCGTGAAGGCGGCTCCAGTGGCGGTCGGGATCGTGGCGGTCGTAACGGCGGTGGCGGCGGCCGAAACCGCCGCTAGCTGATGGCAGGGCGGCCCCACCCGGCGCGCCCGCTTCGCGGGCGGAGCCGGCCTCCCCACCGAGTCGGGAGGAGCCCGGATGGCTGACGCCATCCGTGTTGCGGTCGCCGGTCACCGCGGCAAGGTCGGCTCCGTCCTCGTCGCAGCATTCGAGGCCGAAGCGGGGATCGAGTACGTAGGCGGTGTCGGGAGCGGCGATGACCTGGCCGCCTTCCTGCATGAGAAGCGGCCGCAAGCGTTGGTCGACTTCACGCGCCCGTCCGTGGCGTTACACAATGCGCTGGTCGCCGTGGCAGCCGGCGCGGCGCCGGTGGTCGGCACGACCGGGATCCCGTCTGAGGGCATCGACAAGCTCGAGGTTGCCTGTAAAGAAAAACGGGTCGGCGGCATCGTCGCTCCGAACTTCGCGGTCGGAGCGGTGCTGATGATGCACCTGGCTGAGATCGCCGCGCCGCATTTCGATGCCGCCGAGATCATCGAGATGCATCACGGGGCCAAGCTGGATGCACCATCCGGCACCGCGCTCTCAACCGCAAAGCGTCTTGCCCAGAAGCGTGGCGATCGACCGTTCAGTCACAAAAAAGCTGAGATCGAGACGCTGGGCGGGACGCGAGGTGGTGAGGAAGGAAACATTGCAGTTCACAGCGTTCGCTTGCCTGGATTTGTCGCTGATCAGGAAGTGATTTTCGGCCTGCCTGGGCAGACGTTGACAATCGCGCATCGAACCACAAGCCGCGAGTCCTACGTGTCCGGAGTGCTTCTGGCGATCCGGCGCGTGACAAGTGAGCCCCGCTTCTATCGTGGTCTGGACCAGCTGCTCGGCCTCAACGCGGATCGATAGCCGATTGCTCGTGGACGAATTAAACTGAGCCCGTGCCCACCCCCAGGCGATTGAACGTTGCCGTCGTCGGGGCGACAGGCATGGTCGGACACGCCATGCTGTCGATTCTTGCCGAGCGCAACTTCCCAAGCGCGAACGTCAAGGCCCTGGCGTCCGAACGCTCGAAAGGCATGAGGGTGCGGTACAACGGCACCTCGATGACCATCGAGCCTATCAACGAGAAAGCGTTCAAAGGCGTCGACATAGCCCTCTTCGCCGCGAGCACCGACATCGCTCTTATGTACGGCCCGATTGCTGCTGAGGCGGGGGCGCTGGTCATCGACAACAGCTCGGCCTGGCGCATGAAGGAGAACGTCCCGCTCGTCGTCCCGGAGGTTAATGGCGACGACATCCGCGACAACGAAGGCATCATCGCCAACCCAAACTGCTGTGCCATCCCGCTCACTGTGGTTCTGAACCCGCTGAAGACAGCTGTAGGCATCGAGCGCGTGCTCGTCTCCACCTACCAATCGGCGTCTGGGGCCGGCCGCGCCCTTGTCGACGAGCTCGAGGAGCAAACCAAGGCCATCGCAGACGGGACGGAGCCGCAAGCGGTCGTGTATCCGTATCAGCTCGCATACAACGTGGTGCCGGGCGGCTGGCGTCCAGAGGCCGACGGCTACAACGAAGAGGAAGTCAAGATCGCCAACGAGACGAGAAAGATCATGCACATGCCCGAGCTGCCGATCGCCGCTACCTGCGTCCGTGTTCCGGTTCCCGTCGGCCATGGAGAGTCCGTCTTTCTCGAGACGATGGACAAGATCACTGCCGACGAAGCGCGCACTCTTTTCGCCAATTCGCCGGGACTGATCGTCGAGGATGACCCGCACGCCAAGCTCTATCCGACCCCGCACCACGTCGCTGGAAAGGACGAGGTGTATGTTGGCCGCATCCGCAACGATCCGTCCTCTGACCGCGGCCTGGCTCTATGGCTGGTGTCGGACAATCTGCGCAAGGGCGCGGCACTAAACGCGGTGCAAATCGCAGAGCATGCGCTCGAGCTAAACCCCATGAATCTGCGCCCTCGGCGGTTCGATTAATGGGGACCCCAAAACCAACCTGGGATCGCGATGCCTGGTGTTGTTCGTGGATGTCGGGTGACGCCCGGAATGAATCCGGGCTTCCACTCCACCTGGCTAAACCCCATGAATCTGCGCCTTCGGCGGTTCGATTAATGGGGACCCCAAAACGAACCCTGGATCGCGAGCCTGGTGTTCTTCGTGGCCGTCAGGTGACGACCGGAATGAATCCGGGCTTCCTCTCCACCTGGCTGGGAGGATTAAGTGAGTAGAGAGATCGGGCGCCTCTTGACCGCGATGCTTACCCCTTTTGCGACCGACGGGTCTGTCGATTACGAAGCCGTCGAGAAGCTTGCGGTGCTGCTCACGACTGACGGGTCCGACGGCGTCGTCGTATCGGGCACGACAGGCGAGTCGCCTACCCTCACCGACGACGAAAAGATCGAGCTGGTCAAGGCGATCAAGAAGGCGATCCCCGATAAGACGGTGGTCGCGGGAACAGGCAGCAACGACACGCATCACTCGGTTAAGCTCTCCGAGCGGGCGATGAAGGCGGGCGCGGACGCGCTGCTGGCAGTGGTGCCGTACTACAACAAGCCACCGCAGGAAGGCATCTACCAGCACTTCAAGGCCATCTCAGAGGTTGGGCCCACGATCATGTACAACATCCAGGGCCGCACGTCGAACAACATGACCGCCGCCACGACTCTTCGATGCGCGGAGCTCCCCGGCATCCTTGGTGTCAAGGAGGCCAGCGGCGACCTCGACCAGATCGGCATGGTGTGCGCCGGCAAGCCGGCCGGCTTCCATGTCTGGAGCGGGGACGACAGCTGGACTCTGCCTCTCCTGTCCGTAGGCGGTCACGGCGTCATCTGCGTCGTGTCGCACATCGCAGGACGGTCTATGAAGAGGATGATCGATGCCCACGTCAAAGCCGAGAACGAAGTCGCGCAAAAAATCCACCTGGGCCTCCTCCCGGTGATCAGAGCTTTGATGACCACCGCAGCCAACCCGGTGCCCGTCAAGTCGGCGATGAACGCCATGGGCTTTCCCGCAGGCCCGTTCCGCCTTCCGCTGGTGCCTCTCACGAAAGATCAGCTCGAGGCGGTGATGCTGACCGTCAGAGACGCGGGCGATCTCATCACGTTCAAGGCAGGCGTCAAAGTCGCTTAGCGTCCTCCACGCCGAGATCCGGGCCTGCACCAAATGCGGGCTTCACGCGACCAGGACGCAGGCTGTGCCGGGGGTCGGACCATCCCCCGCCGACATCATGATCGTGGGGGAGGCCCCAGGCTTCAACGAGGACCGCCAGGGGGAGCCCTTTGTGGGCGCGGCCGGAAAGCTCCTCGACACACTGCTTGCGCGCATCGGATTGAGCCGCGCCGACGTCTACATCACCAACGTTCTCAAGTGCCGGCCACCGCAGAACCGGGACCCCATGCCGAATGAGGCCGAGGCTTGCTCGCCTTACCTGGCGCGCCAGCTCGAGCTGATACAGCCCAAGGTGGTGCTCATCCTCGGCCGTCATGCGCTCGAGAGGCTGATGCCCGGCCAGGGCTCGATCTCGCGAATCCACGGCAGCCTCGTGATGCGGGGCGGTGTCGCTTACGTGCCGCTCTACCACCCTGCGGCCGCGCTGCACAACGGTGCCCTCGTCGCCGACCTGGAGCGAGACTTCGACCGCGTGAAGGTGTACTTGGAGAAGCTCCTGGCTCCGCCGCCCCCACCTGAGCCGGCCCCCGTACCGCGACAGGAAGCTGAACAGCTGCGTCTGCTGTGACCGCGGCGCGTCTTCGATATCTCCCGCTCGGCGGCCTCGGCGAGGTCGGCATCAACATGTGGGCGCTCGAGTGGGAGAAGCAGATCCTCGTCGTCGACGCCGGCCTGATGTTTCCTCAGGAGGACATGCTCGGCATCGACCTGGTGCTGCCGGACATCTCTTATCTCCTCGACCGCAGCAAGGACGTGCTCGGCATCTTCCTGAGCCATGGACACGAAGACCACATCGGTGGATTGCCGTATGCATTGAAGAAGCTGAACGTCCCGGTCTATGGAACACGACTCACGCTTGGCCTGGTGAAACCGAAGCTCAAGGAGCACCGTATCCTGCGCGAGGCGGACCTGCGCGAGGTAAGGGTTGGCGACACCGTGCAGCTTGGCCCGTTTCGAGTCGAGACGGTGGCAGTGTGTCATTCCATCCCTGACGCGGTCGCGCTCGCCATCCAGACCCCGGTGGGCCGGGTGGTCTACACCAGCGACTTCAAGCTTGACGAGGCGCCCCCAGACGGCCTGCCGACTGACATGGCGCGCTTCAGGAAGCTTGGCGACGAGGGAGTCCTGCTCTTGCTGAGCGACTCGACCAACGCCGAGCGCGGTGGGCGGTCTGGATCGGAGCGTGACCTGCATGCGCCTTTCGAGCGGATTTTCGGTGAGGCGCCAGGGCGCATCGTCGTCGCCAACTTTGCATCCAACATCCATCGCATCCAGCACCTGGTGCGGATGGCGGTTCAGTTCGAGCGGCGCGTGGCGGTAGTGGGGAGGAGCCTGCAGACAAACTTCAAGACCGCGCGCGAGCTGGGTTTCCTGAAGGTGCCCGAGGGCCTCACCATCAAGCTCGAGGAGACGGACCGCATATCGCCGTCGAAGCTGCTCCTGCTCACAGCCGGCAGCCAGGGCGAGCCGATGTCAGCGCTCGCGCGGTTCGCGGCTCAACGCCACCCGTTCGTCAACGTGCTCAAAGGCGACTGGGTGGTGATCTCAGCGAGGCCGATTCCAGGCAACGAACGCATGGTCCATCAGACGGTCAACAACCTGTACCGGCATGGGGCACGCGTCTTCTACTCCGAGGTCGGCAACGTGCACGTAACCGGTCACGCCCAGCGGCAAGAGCTGCGTGAGATGCTCGATGCGGTGCGGCCACAATTCTTCATCCCGGTGCATGGCGAGTACCGGCAGCTTCTGCAGCACTCGGAAATCGCCCGCGAGGCAGGCCTCGACGAGCACCGGATCGTGGTCGTCGAGGACGGCGAGGTGGTGGAGCTTGATGAAGGGTCGGTGGAACGAGGCGCAAAGGTGAGCACTGGCCTGGTATACGTCGATGGGCTCGGTGTCGGCGATGTAGAGAAGATCGTGTTGCGGGACCGGCGGCACCTTGCGGAAGATGGAATCCTGGTCGTGACGCTGACAGTCGATCGGGAATCGGCAGTGGTGCGCGCCGGTCCGGACCTCATCTCGAGGGGAGTCATCGAGCCCGAGCTGTCAACCAGGCTGATGGCCGATGCGCGTTCGGCGGTGATGGCAAGCATCGCGCGTTTCGCCGACACCCATGCCGACATCAACATTCTCAAAGAGGCGATCCACGACGCCGTATCTCAGACCGTCTACAAGAAGACGCGACGCCGCCCCATGGTGATTCCCGTCGTGCTCGAGATATGAGAGGGAACCCCAGGTTCCCTCCCATCGCCGGGCGCTTCGCGCCCGGACCGGCCGTCTATGCCACCTCAGGTTTGACTAAATGAAGTTACCGCCTCTGGCGCTCGTTGCGCCCAGCCTTTGTCCTCGCTGCGATCAGCCCGCCATGCTTGTCGATCACGCGGTCGATGCACGTTGCGGGCACTGCGGTCTGCAGTTGCACCAGTGTGGGAACTGCCGAGGCATCGCCGGGCCCTTCGATCGCTTCTGCGGGTTCTGCGGCCACGAGATGGTCCGCGGCGAAAGCCGTCCGCTCTGGTGGAGGCTCTGGCTGCTCGCGGCGCTGGTACCGGTGGCAGCGGGCTTGATCTACGGCATCGTCCACGCCGGGCTGCATCCGGCGCGCTGAGCCCGCCTATCGGTTAAGGCGATGCCCGCACTCGACGCAGAAGCTGTGACGGCCCAGGTTGTGGTGACCGCACGACGAGCAGACAAGGCGGCGAGGCGGATCGGCTTGCATCCAGCGCTCGCGCTCGCGCCGGTACCAGATGCCATCCTCGGGTCCGAGCATCCACCGCCGTCCCTCGCCGTCAAGGACGGCCAGGTCGCGCACCGCAAGTCGGAATGCCCTCGCCTGCAGGCTGCCGGTGCGCCGCTCGTCGACGAGATCCCGATAGCGCGTCTCCGCCTCGGAGAACGGATCTACAGCCACGCGCAGAGTATCGCTCGCAGCGGCCTCCCGAGATGCGATTGATGGCTCGACTCAGGCACGCCACTCGGC
>JALZAL010000177.1 GCA_030948325.1 Candidatus Dormiibacterota bacterium | reverse complement strand
CTACTACTACATGCTGGGTGTGACGGTGCTGTCGGTGGCGGTGGCGATCGGCATCCGCCGGTCCCGCTTCGGGCTGGGCCTGATCGCGATCCGAGAGGACGAAGGAAAGGCGGAGGGGTCCGGCATCAACACATCGCTCTTCAAGATCGTCGCGTTCATGATCAGCGCCTGGTTCGCGGCCGTCGCCGGGGCTGTACACGCGCAATACCTGAACTACATCGATCCCGACCTTGCCTTCGAGCTGATCATCATGCTGAACATGATCGTGATGACGCTGCTTGGAAGCCGGGGCACCGTATGGGGCCCTGTGCTCGGCGCTTTCATCCTGTTCCCGCTCCAGTCCTACCTGGTCTACTGGCTGCCGTCCTCCATCGCAGGCGAGGTCCATCTCGCGCTGCTCGGTGTGGTCCTCGTGCTGGTCGCACGGTTCATGCCTGACGGCCTGCTGATCACCGCGCAGAAGCTGGTCTCCCGCAGGCCCCCGCCGCGATGGGAGCCGGTACCGGTCGGCGCGGGCGAGGGCGCAGCGGTCCGGGCGGGGCACGATGAGTAGCGGGATGCTTGCGGGCCTGACTCCGGTCGCCGAGGCAACCGGCCAGACCTTGCACGTGCGCGGCGTCGACAAATCCTTCGGCGGAGTGCGCGCGTTGCAGGACTGCACTTTCGACGTTGCCGCCCGCAAGATCACTGCGCTCATCGGCCCCAACGGCTCGGGCAAGACGACCGCATTCAACTGCATCTCGGGCTTCTACGTGCCCAACCGGGGAACCATCCTGCTCGGCAGCAAAGACATCAGCGGGTGGAGCCCGAGCCGGATCGTCCACCAGCGGATCACGCGGACGTTTCAGATCACGCGGGTATTCAAGCGGATGTCCGTGCTCGAGAACATGGTGGTGCCTGTACGCCGCACCGGGCTGAAGGCGATGTTCTGGGACGGAATCCAGGGCCATGAACGCGAGCGGGCCGGGAGGCTGCTCGAGTTCGTCGGGCTGTCGCACTTCATCGACGACCAGGCCGGCCACCTGTCCTTCGGCCAGCAGAAGCTGCTCGAGCTGGCCGCCTCGCTGATGGCGGAGCCCGAGATCATGTTGCTCGACGAGCCATCCGGAGGGCTCAACCCGGTCATGATCGACAGGCTCGCCGGCTACATCCGCGAGCTCAACGGTCTCGGCGTCACCTTCCTGATCGTCGAGCACAACATGGGCTTCGTCATGCGCCTGGCCGACGAAGTTATCGTGCTGCACCACGGCTCGGTCATCTCGCAAGGGCGACCCGCCGAGGTTCGCGCCGACCCCGCGGTGCTTGAGGCTTACCTGGGGAATTGACCGCGCTGCTCGAAGTCGAGGACGTGTATGCGGGGTACGGCCCGGGAGGCGACATCCTCCAGGGCGTCGACCTGCGGATGGAGAAAGGTGACTACCTCTGCATCATCGGGCCCAACGGAGCCGGCAAGTCCACGCTCATGCGGGTGATCGCCGGGGTCCTCAGCCCGCGCAAGGGGCGGGTGATGTTCGAGGGCCACGACATCAGCGGGCGGCGCCCGGACCTCGTCTTCCGCGACGGCATCGTCACGGTCCCGCAGGGACGCAACACCTTCCCGGATATGACGGTCTGGGAGAACATGCTGATGGGCGCCTACTCGGTGCCTGATCGGCAGCTCGTGAAGCAGCGCATCGATCGCGTCATGGAGCTGCTCCCGGTCGTGGCTGAGAAACGCAACGCCCGCGCCGGTCTTCTGAGCGGTGGCCAGCAGAAACAGGTCGAAATCGGCCGCGCGATGCTGGTCGATCCGAAGCTCCTGATCCTTGACGAGCCGACCATGGGCCTCGAGCCTCGAATCGCCCGGATCGTCCTGGAACGCGTCGAGCGCCTTCGCCAGGGGGGCACGACCATCCTGATGGTCGAACAGAACGCGCGGCTCGGGCTGGCCGCAGCCCAGGACGGCTGCGTCATGGAGCTCGGGCGGATCAAGCTTCGCGGCCGCGGCGTGGAGATGCTTGACGACCCGGAGGTGAGCCGTCTGTACCTGGGTGAGGAGGCGGGCGCCGACAACATCGGTCAACTCAAAGAGGAGCGAAAGGTATGACCCAGACGGCAGACATCGTCGTGGCAGGCGCCGGACACAACAGCCTCATCACCGCGGCCTACCTGGCCAAGGCGGGCTACTCCGTGATCGTCCTCGACGCCCGCCCCATCCCCGGCGGCGGCGCATCGACCGAGGAACCGCTGTTGCCCGGCTACCTGATCGACACATGCTCCACCGGCCATACGCTCATCCGTGTCAACCCGCTCCTCACCAAGGACGAGCTTGGGCTGCACAGCAAGTACGGCTTGAAATATGTCGAGCCCGACCCCGTTGCGCACGTGGGATTCGCGGACGGCGAGTACTTCACGCACTGGCTCGACTTCGACCGGACGTGCGAGGAGATCGAGCGTTTCTCAAAGCACGATGCTCAAGCCTATCGCCGGATGATGGGCGAGTACGACCAGGTGAAGGGGGCGTACGGTGCCGCCCGGTTTACACCGCCGGGAGTCGGCCCGTCGCTGGAAGAGAGGCTGTTGGAGACACCTCACGGCCAGAAATGGATCCGGATCGAGGCGATGAGCTCATGGGATGTCATCCGCCACGAGTTCGAGGACCCTCACATCCAGGCTTACATGCTCTGGCAGGCGTTCATGACCGTGCAGGCCGTTGACGCGCTAGGGTCCGGCTCGCTCGCGTACTCGATCATCTACTCGCGCCAGCAGCGAAGCTGGAGCGTTCCCCTGGGCGGGTCGGGCAAGCTCACCGACGGCCTCGCCGCATTCCTCGAGGAACACGGCGCCCGCATCCTCTGCGACCGCAAGGTCACCAAGCTCGTGCTCGAGAACGGTCGCTGCGTGGGTGTGGAGACAGAGGACGGTGAGCGGTATCTCGGAACGAAGGCTGTCGTCTCCACGATCCACGTCAAGCACCTCATCGACATGGCCCCGCACGACGCATGGCCGGACGACTTCCACTTCGGGGTTGAGACATATGACATCGGCATCACCAACATGGGTGTCTACATCGCGTCCAAGGAGGCGCCCGAGTTCGCGACCCGAGGGGGCACGCAAACCGCGGTGTCGGCAGGGATGGTGGGCTGGCCCGAGGATATGGTTCGCATCGGCCGGGACATAAAGGATGGCAAGTTCATCACTGGCATGCCTTGGCTCCTGGTGGCTACACCGAGCCTGGTCGATCCCTCGCGCGCGCCGCACGGCCACCACACTGTCAAGCTGCTCAGCCCGCAGTCCTGGCAGCTCCCGCCCGGAGAGAAGGACTGGGACACCCTCAAGGAGAGGCATGCCGACTACCAAGTCGCGCAGCTGCGCAAGCACGCACCAAACTTCACAGACGACAAGATCATCGCCCGTGCGGTCAAATCGCCGGACGATTTCGAGCACTCGAACCCGCACATGATCCATGGGACGTTTCACGGTGGGGATCGCGGTCTCTCCCAGAGCGGTGCGCTCCGCCCTGTGCCCGGCTGGGGCCAGTACCGGATGCCGATCCCCGGCCTGTACCAAACCGGCGGCACGACGCACCCGGGCGGCTCGATCACAGGCGCCCCGGGACGTAACGCCGCGATGATTCTCCTGGAGGACCTCGGGACCAGCCTCGAGGAGGTGTTGCAGGCCCCTGCCGCAGGAGTTCGGTAGCACGCCCACAGGTTTTTAGTAGCGGGCGACCTGGGCCCGTCAGCCAGGCTGCGGAACCTGGACCCTGGTCCAGTGCGCTCCGCCGTCGTGCGTAAGCGCCAACCCGCTGCCTTCGCCGATGGCGATCTCGGCCCATGCGTCGCTCGAGTCGATGACGTGCACGAGGTATTGCCAGTAACGCCCATTCGGCAGGGGATCCGAAGCGCGCGTCCAGGTCTGACCGGCGTCTGACGACTTGTACAGGACTCCCTGGTCGATCACCCACCACCGATGCGAATCTTCGTAGCTCTCGTCGCCCGCGAAAACTTCAGTGGCCCTGCGAGGCACGTATGTCCACGACGCGCCGCCGTCGAACGACGTGTATTCGTATACAGAGCTCGGGTCTGGGCTGACGGCGACGGCCACACCGGCATCAGGCAGCAGACGCACTGTGGTCGCGAGTGGCTGCACGCCAAGGGTTCGGGCAGGCGACTCGGGCACATCGTGTCGCTCCCAGCTCCGGCCACCGTCGATCGACCTGTACACGTGAGGATGCCCTGCGCCGCTGGACCACATCCACCCTTCCGCCGCCGAGCGGAAGGTCATCCTGATCGAGTCGAACGGCGGGTCGGGCAGCTGCTGCCATGTGTCAGCCGCGTCACTCGTCTCGTACAGGCGGAGCTTCGGGTTGGGGCTCGCCGGCGTGTTCGCGAGAAACCAGCCATGGCTCGGGTCGCTGAAGGTCATGAAGTCAATCTGGGTCTTGGGGAGATGCGCCACATTCCAGTGCTCTCCGCCATCCATGGTGCGGTGGAGCTCGATCGGGTATCCGACCACGACGAAACCGCGAGCCCTGTCGAAGAATTTGATCGCAAACGTACCGCCCCCGCTGAGGCTGACCTGTCCCGCGAGCTGCCCTTGCCAGTGGCTCGTCCCGTCGACTGTCCGGAAGACCCAGAACCGGCCCGGCCCGTCTGGCGACGGCTTGGCGACGTCCAATGCCCAACCCAGGGACGGAGACAAGAAGTCGTAGGCAACACCGTCGCTCGGCCCCGCCAGGAGTGGCGAGACTGCCTGCGGCGGGCTGACCGGCGATCCTCGCGAGGCGCCTGGATGCAGGTAGACGAGGCTTGCCCCTCCCAGAGCCACCAGCGCCACGATGATCATGAGGAGGGCCCGCCCACCCCGTCGGGAAACCGCTTTCAGCTCACCCGTGTCCATGTCGCCCTTGACCGTGATCCGAGGGGGAAACGGAAGATCTGGGGGTACCCGCACCCTCTGCATGCATGGCTTGTGAACCCTGCCGTCTCATGGCGACTTCGCGACTGCGGCGCTGTAAACCTTAGCCATGGGGTTTATCTGTGCTGGCT
>JALZAL010000168.1 GCA_030948325.1 Candidatus Dormiibacterota bacterium | reverse complement strand
GTCACGTCCTGCTCGACGAGGAGGATGGTCATGCCCGTGGCCAGTAGCGCGGGAAGCATGTCGTACAGCCTGCGCACCACGGCCGGAGCAAGACCGAGTGAGAGCTCGTCGAGGAGAAGGATTCGCGGATTCGCCATCAGCGCCCGCCCGATCGCCACCGCCTGCTGCTCCCCGCCTGACAGGTAGACGATCGATCCATTGCGCCGCTCCTTCATCCATCGGAAAAGCTCGAACACCCTGGCCACGTTCCATTCGCCGGTTCGTGAAGGAGTCGAGCCGATAAGGAGGTTTTCCTCGAGCGAAAGAGACGGGAAGAGGCGGCGGCCTTCGGGAACGAGAACGATTCCTGACGCAACGCGCCGGTGGGCGGGCAGGCGGGTGATGTCGAGCCCTTCGAGCAGGATCGTCCCGGCGGCCGGTGGGTGAAGGCCCGCGATTGTGCGCATCAAGGTCGATTTGCCGGCGCCGTTGGCCCCGATCATCGCCACCGTCTCGCCTGCGGCCAGGGTCAGGCTGACGTCGGTCAGGGCCTCGAGCAGGCCGTAGCGAACGGTGAGGCCCCTGACCTCGAGCAGCTGCTTGCCGGTTGAGTTCGTCAGCAATCAGTTGGGCACAATATGCTCGCCGCCTTTTGCGCGGCTCGGTTGGGCCTCGCCGTAGCTCGTCCCCAGGAAAACCTCCTTGACGGCCGGGCTGGCGAGGACCGCGAGCGGCTCCCCGTCGCCGATGAACCGCCCGCCGGCCAGGCAGATAAGGCGATCCACCACGCCGACCAGGGCCCGAACCACATGCTCGACCCAGATCACGCCGATGCCCCGCGCGCGGATGCCCTCCACGACCTCCACCAATCCCGCCACCTCCGGCTCTGTGAGCCCTGCCGCCACCTCGTCGAGCAGCAGGAGTCGCGGCCTGGAGCCCATTGCACGTGCCAGCTCGAGGCGCTTGCGCTGGACAAGGCCCAGCTGCGATGCGGGCCAGTTGGCCGCCTCACGCAGATGGGTTTCCTCGAGCACGCTTGCCGCCAGGTCTGCAGCATCGCCGCCGCGCAGCCTTGCGCCGCGGTGGGCGGCGACGAGGACGTTCTCGAACACTGTCATATGCTCGAAGGACCGCGGCACCTGGTACGTGCGAGCGATCCCGAGCCGGCAGCGCTCCGCGGGGTCCAGCCTTGTCACCGGGCGGCCTTCGAAGCGCACCTCGCCCGAGTTGGGGGAGAGGTCACCCGAGATGAGCGAGAAAAGGCTTGTCTTGCCGGCGCCGTTTGGACCGACCATGCCCACGGCATCACCGCCCCGGAGGGTAAGCGACAGCGAATCGGCAACGACGATGCTGCCGAACCGCTTCGATACGCTTGCGAGCTCGAGTAGCGGTCCGGCCGTCACCCCGCGTTGGTTGGTTGCAGATCCCCGTTCGTCGGCACGTCCTTGTTGAGCGAGTTGTCGACCACGACCATGCTGTAGGGGAACCTGGTGCCCTTCCTCCACTGCACCCCGACCGGCTGCTGGATCGCGACGCCGGGCACCGGGCCCTTGGTCCAATCCAGGGGGCCGCTGATGCCTGAATAGCTGAGGGTCTTGAGCTTGGCCGCGACGGCGGTCTTGTCCTTCGGGTTGTCGACCCCCGTGAGGGCAGCATGGGCGATCTCGAACAGAGAATGCACCGACCCAAGCGACGACAGCCATTGCTGGCCGGTGGATTGCTCGAAACCGTCGGCGAGCTGCTTCGCGGTCTGCCCGGTCAGCGTGGACGAGTACGGGTGGTACGGGGACCACCAACAATCGGTGGCGATGTTGATGACCAGGTCGCCAAGCGCTGTCGTGTCGGCCGGGAACAGCAGGACCTTGGCCACGGTTGCCAGCTTCGGCTTGAAGCCTTGCGTCACGGCCTGGTGCCAGAAGGTGGTGAAGTCGGGCGGGAGAGGGACGTTCGAGTACAGCTGGGCGTTATTGGCCTTGAATTTGCTGATCATCGCGCTGTAGTCGGTGGTGCCGTCGGCGTAAGCGCCGCCGTCGACCGATGTGTAGCCCGCCTTCTTGACCAGCGGTATGAAGTTGGTGCGGAACGCGCCGCCGTCCGGATCGCTCGGGTACATCTCGGCGACGACCTTGTTGGTGTTCATCTTGGCCCACATGGGGAAGAAGCAGCCGGCAAACTCTTGCAGGCCGAAGAAAAACATGGTCGTGTACGTGAAAGACTTGGTCGGAGTCCCTCCACGGGCGAAGAACCAGGCTTCCCAAGGCACGATGGTCGCGACACAGGGCACGCCGCTGGCCTCGCAGAGCGTGGCCACCGGGTTGGTGACCTCGGGCGTTGACGAGCACAGCACGATATCGACGCCCGCGTTGATCAGATCCTGGGTCACCGCGGTCGCCCGGGTGGGGCTCGACTGGGTGTCCTTGACGACGATCTGGACGTCGTAGGTCTTGCCTCCGGCCCTGAAGCCGCTCTTGTACGCGCTCGCCGCCCGGACGCCGTTGATGACGTAGTTGTCCCCGGTGGCAAAGCCGGCGGCCTCACCGGTCTGTGGGCTGACATAGCCGATCGTGATCTTGCCGTTGTTGCTCGTGGTGGTGCCCTTGATGTCGCACGCCTCGAGCAGGGCGCCGGCGCTGAGAGTGAGCGCGCCCACTCCTGCGGCCTTGAGCAGGGTCCGCCGCGTGATCTCCTGGTCGAGACGATTCTCGAAATCTGTCATCCCTCGTCACTCCTCTCGGGCTCTGCGCCCAATACGCGACCCCGCGATCGCCATGCACGAAGCTTCCAAATCGTGACCAGCGGCTTGGCGGGTGTCAAGGATGAGGCTTGAGGGCCGTCCGAAGCGCTGTGGCCACGTCCTCTGCGTTGGTTACCCATCCGAAGAAGGTCTTCACGTTGTACACCGTGGCCCTCTGTATATCGGCTGATCCGGCCGGCATCGTGGCGTCCTCGATCAGGACCGGCCAGTACTCGTTGAAGTAAGCGTCGCGAAGCGTCGACTCGACGCAGACGTTCGATGCGATGCCGACCATCAGCAGGTTGCGGATGCCGCGACCGCGGAGGACCGAGTCGAGGTTCGTGCCGTGGAAACCGCTGTAGCGGGACTTGACGATCACGATGTCGGGCGGCTCAGGAGTCAGCTCGTCGACGATCTGAAAGTCCCACGTGCCGAACGTCAGGAGCTTGCCGCGCAGCTCGGGTCGCTCACGCATGAGCCGCAGCGCCAGCTCCTTCTGGGGATTTGGCGAGTCAGGCCCACCGGCGGTGGAACGGTCGGCCGGCCACCCGATGGTGAGATAGATGACCGCCATCCCTGCCGAGCGAGCGGCTTCGCAGACGAGGCGCGCGTTCGCGACAGCGCCCCGTGCAGGCGAGACGTCGATCCCCGCGAGGTCGAGCATCCCGCCGGGGCTTGCAAAAGCGTTCTGCATGTCCACGACGACCAGGGCGGTTCGATCGAGGTCGAGGGTGATCGGCTCCGGCTCCGCCGGGATCTCAACCGCGGTCATGGTCTTCCAGCCGCACGATTCGCTACGCCTTCAACTCAGAGCGCGGCAGCGTCCCCGGCGGCACGACACGGCACTCCAGGCGCACGCCGAGGGCCAGGCGCAGCGCATAAGTCGGCGTCGACAGCAGGACCGTGGCGTCGAGCTCCACGATGGTGCGGATCCTCTGCTCGGTCGTCATCGCGCCGCCTGAGATGGCGAGGGCGCCAAGCCGTTCGGCTCCGCCGAATGCGGTCCAGAATCCGATGAAAGGTCCAAATGAGAAGGCGAAGAACAGCCGATCGGCAGCTGTTACGCCGGCCGCCCGATAGACGTGGTCGGACCATATCCGCAGCCACCACTCCCACGACTCGGCAGTGTCCAGCCAGCGCAGCGGGTGCGAGCCTGACGACCCGGAGGTCTGGTGCAGCCGGATGTACCGATCGAGCGGATACGTGAGATTGGTGCCGTAAGGCGGGTTCGCCTCCTGGTCCGCAAGCAGCTCACTCTTGGTCGTGAGAGGCAGTCGTTCGAAGTCGTCCCAGCCGCGGACGTCGCTCAACCGGGGGCGCCAGAAGTCATTGTTCGCCAAGACGTTGGCGAGCCCCGCCCGCAGCTTTCGAAGCTGTACGTCGCGGAGCCCGTCCGGATTAGTCAGGGGGCTACGCCGGGATCTGGCTCTGCCAGGCCCGTCCCCCCTCAAGTGACTGCGCGGTCGCCGATCTCCAGGGCGCCATCGAGGATCTCGAAGCCCTCGTCCAGCTCCGCCTCCGTGATGCACAGGGGCGGGTTGGTCATGATCGTGTTCCAACGGATAAAGGTATGCATGCCCCCGTCGAGCAGGGCCTGCCCGATCGCCTTCATCTCAGGCGACGTACCGTTGAAAAGCGCCATCGGCTCCAGGGTCTTGCGATCCCGCACGAGCTCCAGTGCACCGAACAATCCGATCGATCGCACGGCGCCTACGCATGGATGCCGCTCCTGCAGCCGGCGGTGGTGCATGGCCAGTATCGCGCCCATCCGCTGCGAGTTCCCGACCATGTCGTCCTCCTCGTACGCCTGGATCGCGCCCAGCGCCGCAGCGCAACCGAGGGGGTGACTGTTGTAGGTCAAGCCTCCGTAGAAGACGTTTTCGTCGAAGTAGGCCGCGACCTTCGGACGCATGCCGACGGCGCCGAGCGGGACATAGCTGCTGGTCAGGCCCTTCGCGAGAGTGATGAGGTCCGGCACGACGTCCCAGTGGTCGACCGCGAACCAGCGGCCAGTGCGCCCGAAGCCGCTCATGACCTCGTCGCAGATGAGCAGGATCCCGTGCCGGTCGCAGATCTCCCGGACACCCTGGAGGTAGCCGTCCGGCGGGATGAGAATGCCGTTGGTACCCGTGACCGGCTCGAGGATGAAGGCGGCGATGGTCCCCGGGCCCTCGAGGCTAATCGTTTCGTCGAGCAGCTCGAGCGCAACCTCCGCGCTGTCTGTGCCGCGCTGGACTCCGTGATACGGATCGAGAACGTGAACAACACCGACCGCGTGCTCATTCGACCACCGGCGTGGGTCTCCTGTCGCCTGGATCGCGGTGCCGCTCGAACCGTGGTACGAGCGGTACCGAGCGAGAATCTTCGAGCGGCCGGTGACCGCACGCGCGATCTTGATGGCGTTCTCGTTTGCGTCGTTGCCGGCGAGTGTGAACAAGACTTTGTCGATGTCCCCTGGCAGCAGCTCCGCGAGCTTTCGGCCGAGCCGCGCTCGGGCCTCGGACGCCATGAATGGGCTGATGTAGGGGAGCTGGTCGACCTGGCGCTTGATCGCGTCGATGATCCTCTGGTCTCCGTGGCCGGCGTTCACGCACATGAGCTGGCTGTTGAAGTCGATGAATCGCCTGCCGTCGACGGTCTGGAAATGGACGCCCTTGGCGCTCGCGACCGCCATCGGTTTCAGCCCGGCCTGGGCGGACCAGTCGTAAAGGGTGTGGCGGAGGCAGAGCTGGGTGATCTCCTCCGCGCTGAGCGCCTTGACGGCCTCGACAACCATCGGGGAAATCGTACGCGCGGACGCAGCGTGCAGGCTTGCCCAACCGTTTGTTTGACATCCAAACCGGCCGGTGCTATACCCCGCTCGTATTAGGGGTCGTTCCCCTGCACGGCTTTGTCGCGTCTATTGCCTGGGAGGGGAATCGATGTTTCCAGCCGCTTTCGACTATGCCGCTCCCGCCACCCTAGGAGAAGCCCTTGCGCTCCTCAAACAGCGTGGGGATGACGCCAAGATCATGGCCGGCGGCCAGAGCCTCATCCCGTTGCTCAAACTTCGATTCGCCCAGCCCGGGCTCGTGGTTGACATCGGACGTCTGCCGTCCATGGCCGGCATCGGCCGTCAGAACGGGCACCTCAGCATTGGCGCCCTGGCGCGCCACGTAGACGTCGAGCGGAATCCGGACCTGTCGAAGCTCTGCCCAATCCTGGTCGAGGCCGTGCACTGGATCTCGGACCCGCTGGTGCGAAACCGCGGGACCGTGGCCGGCTCTGTCTGCCACGCCGATCCTTCCGGCGACTGGGGTTCCGTGATGTTGGCGCTCGGGGCCAGCCTCGTCGCCCGGTCGGCATCCGGTGAGCGCGTGATCCCCGTCGACGGCTTCTTCCAGGGCCCATTCACGACCGCGCTGCGAGCGGACGAGATCGTCACCGAGATCCGCATCCCGCTGGCTGCCGGTCCCGCCGGAGGGGCCTACCAGAAGCTCGAGCGAAAGGTTGGGGACTTTGCCACCGTTGCGGTGTCCGTGTACGTGGAGCTCAAGGGCGACGTGGTCGCCAAGGCCGGGATCGGGCTCACGGCCGTGGGCCCGACCAACATCAAAGCGACCGCTGCCGAGAAGTCCCTGATCGGCCACAAGCCCACCGTCGAGGCGATCGCCGAGGCCGGGCGCCTCGCCGCAGCCGCGGCGGAGCCCAAAGACGACATCCGCGGCACCGCCGCATATAAAAAGGACGTGGTCCGCGTGTTCGTGCAGCGCGGGCTCAAGACAGCGCTGGCTCGGGCTCAGGAGGTGAAGGCATGAATGTGTCGATGCGCGTGAACGGCACGGAGCGAACAGGCGATGTTGAGCCGCGTGTCCTCCTCGTCGACTTCCTGCGGACCAACCTGAGCTTGACGGGCACCCACATCGGTTGTGACACGAGCAGCTGCGGGGCCTGCACGGTGCTGCTGGACGGAGAGCCCGTCAAATCTTGCACCGTCCTCGCTGTCCAGGTCGAAGGACTGGAGATCAAGACTGTCGAGGGCATCGCCCAGGGAGGCGCCCTCGCGCCGATCCAGGTCGGTTTCCACGAAGAGCACGGTCTGCAGTGCGGGTTCTGCACTCCGGGCATGATGCTTGTCGGCGAGGCATTGCTCGCCCGCAACCCCGATCCCACCGACGACCAGATCCGGTGGGCGATCGCCGGCAACATCTGCCGCTGCACGGGCTACATGAACATCGTCAAGGCGATCCAGCACGCCGCCCAACTGCAGTCGGAAGCGGCCAAAGCGCACGGCGCCGAACAGATCGCAGCGATCCGAGGAGGTGCCCAATGAGCTCCACCCTCCACCAGCACGGCGGCATCGGCGAGTCCATCAAACGCAAAGAGGACGCGCGCTTCCTGAGGGGCCAGGGACGCTACCTGGATGACTTTGTGCTGCCGAACATGGCCCACATGGCGATCCTCCGAAGCCCGCATGCTCATGCACGCATCAAGTCGATCGACACCAGCGCAGCCGGCACCAAGCCTGGCGTGATCGCAGTCGTCACCGGCGAGCTGATGGCCCAGCACAAGCTGGCGTGGATGCCCACGATGAGCGGCGACACGCAGGCCGTCCTGGCCACGGACAAGGTCCGCTTTCAGGGCCAGGAGGTCGCGGCTGTGATCGCCGAGACCAAGTACCAGGCGGAAGACGCCCGGGACGCGATCGTGATCGAATACGACATCCTGCCCGCGATCACCAGCCCGGAGCAGGCCAAAGAGCCGGGCTCGGCGCTCATCCGCGACGACAAGGAAGGCCAGAAGGACAACCACATCTACCACTGGGAGTCCGGCGACAAGGCCGCGACGCAAGCGGCTTTCGCCAAGGCGGCGAAGGTCGTCAGGCTGAACACCTTCTACCCCCGCTGCCATCCCGCCCCCCTCGAAACCTGCGGATGCATCGCCGACGTCAACGGCGTCACAGGCAAGGTGACAATCTACATGACCAGCCAGGCGCCCCACGCGATCCGCACCGTCTTTGCCCTGGTCACGGGTCTGCCCGAGCAGCAGATCCGGATCATCTCTCCTGATCTCGGCGGCGGCTTTGGCAACAAGGTGCCCGTCTATCCCGGCTACGTAGTCGCGACCGCAGCCAGCCTCCTGCTCGGCCGGCCGGTGAAATGGATCGAGGACCGCAACGAGAACCTGATCTCGACGGGGTTCGCGCGCGACTATCACATGACGGGCGACCTGGCGCTCGACGAGAACGGCAAGATGACCGCCCTTCGTGTTCACCTCGACAGCGACAACGGAGCTTTCTTCGCCGATGCACAGCCGTCGAAGTTCAAGGCCGGCCTCTTCCACATCGTCACCGGCTCGTACGACATCCCGACCGCCCACGTGACCGCGGACGGCTACTACACCAACAAGGCGCCGGGCGGAGTCGCCTACCGCTGCTCTTTCCGCGTCACCGAGGCCAGCTACCTCATCGAGCGGCTCGTCACCAACGCTGCTATCGAGATCGGCATGGACCAGGCCGAGATCCGGACCAAGAATTTCATCCAGCCCGAGCAGTTTCCGTACACCTCGGCGACTGGATGGATCTACGACAGCGGCGACTACCCGAAGGCGTTAGATGTTGCGCTCAAGCAGCTTGGCTACGAGGACCTCAAGAAGGACGTCGAGGCGCGCCGGAAGAAGGGCGAGGTCACAGGTATCGGCATCGCCAGCTTCACGGAGGTCGTTGGCGCCGGCCACGGGGCAGACTTCGACATCCTCGGGTTGCGCATGTTCGACAGCGCCGAGCTCCGCGTGCACCCAACCGGCAAGGCGATCCTCAAGCTGGGGGTCAAGTCACAGGGCCAGGGCCACGAGACCACGTTCGCCCAGATCGTTGCGGAGGAGCTGGGCATCCCGGCCCAGGACGTCATCGTCGAGGAAGGCGACACCGACCACACCCCGTACGGCCTGGGCACCTACGCTTCGCGCAGCACGCCGGTGGCCGGCGCCGCCACGGCGATGATCAGCCGAAAGCTGAGGGAAAAGGCCCGCAAGCTGGCCGCCCACCTGCTGGAGGCGGCCGAAGAGGACCTGGAGTGGGAACGGGGGAAGTTCTTCGTAAAGGGCTCGCCCGATCGTTCCAAGACCATCCAGGAGGCGGCATTCGCCGCCTACACCAACCTTCCCGAGGGCATGGAGCCAGGCCTCGAGGGGGTCCACTACTACGACCCGCCGAACATGACCTACCCGTTCGGCACGTACGCCGTCGTGGTGGACGTCGACAAGGGCACGGGCCAGGTCAAGGTAAAAAGGATGGTCGCGGTTGACGACTGCGGCGTCCGCATCAACCCGATGATCGTCGAGGGACAGATCCAGGGCGGGCTCACGGAGGGCTTCGGCATCGCATTCATGGAGCTCATCACCTTCGACGCCGAGGGCAACTGCATCGGCTCCAATCTCATGGATTACCTCATCCCGACCGCGTGGGAAACGCCCAAGTTCGAAATCGGCCAGACCGTCACTCCGTCGCCTCACCATCCGCTCGGCGCGAAAGGGGTGGGGGAGTCGGCGACGGTCGGTTCGCCCGCCGCCTACGTCAATGCGGTGATCGACGCGCTCTCGCCGTACGGCATCACCAACATCGACATGCCGGTCACCTCGGACAAGGTCTGGGCTGCAT
>JALZAL010000154.1 GCA_030948325.1 Candidatus Dormiibacterota bacterium | reverse complement strand
AGACTCGCCACCGGAGTTCCAGCGACGGCGGTTGCCTCGGCTGCCGTGACAAGGGTGCAAGCATCGACCTTCGAGATCGCCTTCTCGGTGGGGGTGGGGGTCGGGGAAGGCGTTACTGATGCGGTCGCGGGGGAGTTGGACGATCCGCACGCAGCGACCAGGATGCCGAGCGTGGTGACCACGGCGATCATGCTGCCAGCGCGAAGGGTGGCGGCCAGGGCGCCTCGAATGTGGGTCACGTCTGCAGGGCTCACCTTGAGTCCAGTAGTCTCCCAAGGGCACGAAGTCCTGTCAAGCGGATCCAAATCGGATTGCCCTCCGCCGATAGAATTACGCGCCGTGCCGAGGTAGCTCAGCTTGGTAGAGCACTTGACTGAAAATCAAGGTGTCGGCGGTTCAAGTCCGCCCCTCGGCACCACTCGCATGTGCAAGTTCGGCAGCTAGGCGACAAAACGCCTTCGGCTGCTGCGCTCCACACCTTCGGCTGGTTTGCTACAGCTACTTCGGTACCTACGCGACACTCCCCGGCCATGAAGGAGATGAGCGTGACTGAGCAACGGTACAAGGCAGTTCTGGCGGTTATCGCGGACGGTCGGACGGTGAGCGAGGTGGCAACCGAGTGGGGCGTGTGTCGGCAGACGATGCACCGCTGGCTGGCCCGCTATGAAGGCGACGGCCTGGAGGGCTTGGGCAATCGGTCGTCTCGGCCGACACATTGCCCGCATCAAACGTCTCCGGCGGTGGAGGTGATGCTGCTTGAAATGCGTCGCTCCCATCCTTATTGGGGAGCACGTCGAATCGCCTTTGAGTTGGCCCGCAAAGGGGTTGAGCCGGCGCCCTCGGAATCAGCGGTCTATCGCTGTCTGGTTCGGGCCGCGGTCATCGACCCGATCAGCCGACGGCGGCGGCGGGAGACCTGGAAGCGGTGGGAGCGTGCAGCCCCGATGGAGCTCTGGCAGCTGGACCTGGTGCATGGCTTCCTGCTCGCCGACGGGAGCTCAGCCAAGGCCCTGACTGGTATCGACGACCACTCGAGGTTCTGCATCTCGGCCCGGCTCATGCCCCGCGAGCGAACGCAAGCCGTCTGCGACGGCTTCAGTTCAGCCTTGCGGACTTACGGCCTGCCGGGCCAGGTCCTGACCGCCAACGGCAAGGTCTTCACGGGGCGCTTCGCTCAGCCACCGGTCGAGGTCTTGTTCGACCGCATCTGCCGGGAGAACGGCATCGACCACATCCTCACCCAGCCGCGCTCGCCGACCACCACCGGCAAAATCGAGCGCTTCCATAAGACACTCCGCACCGAGTTCAACACCAGGCAGGTTTTTCGGAACCTAAAGACAGCCCAGGAGGCGCTCGATGAATGGGTCACCTACTACAACACGCAGCGTCCGCACCAATCGCTGGCCGACTTCACCCCAGAGAGTCGATTTCATTCCGAGGTCGGCCGTGAGCAGCGCCAGCTGCGCCGTCCGGAGCGCAACGGCGAGCAATGGGTCTCGCGCCGAGTCGCTCGCAACGGCATCGTCTGCGTCGATTCGCAGCATGTCAGCGTGGGCAAGAACTACGGCGCCAGCACCTGCGACGTGCTCGTGACGGATGGCCTGTTTCAGTTCTGGGTGGGCAACGAACTCCTGAAGACGGTCGCAAGGACCAGCAAAGGCGAGATCCGCAAGAAGCATGCCGAACGCACAAGGTCGAGGCGATAAATTCAGTGGGAGTGACGCAGACCTACCGAAGTAGATTGGGTACACAGCAACCGAAGGTCGACATCGGCACCACTCGCATCCGCGCTCAGACTCGCGCAGAGTCGCGAACGTGCATGAGGCGAAAGGGCGCCTCGAGAATCAGCAGCAGCGCAATCCCAAGCACCGCGGCGCCGGCTACGTACCAGGGCCATGGGCCCATCAGATCGAACAGGCTGGCCGTTGGTGGGTTGCTGCGCAGGTACATGTAGTTGGCGCCCGTGGCTGCGTCAACTGCGCCGACCAGCAACACATAAGCCATCGTGATTGCGATCACTCGGAGGACTGCGTTGCGCCGCGGCCACTGACGGAGGCCGACTACAAGAAACAGTGCCGCCGTCACGATGGCTCCATGAGCCACGTAGTACTGGAAGAACGGAAAGCTTGGAAAGTGCTGCGGTAGATCCGGGGTGATCAGGGCCTGGAGCGTGCCGGCCAGTCCCCAGAAGTAGGTGACTTCGACCAGCAGCTGGTGGCGAAGCAGCAGGGCGAGCGCTGCGATGAAGATTGCCGCGTCACAAAGCTGAAGTGGAAAGGCGGTGGCGAGCTCCGATCGGCTCAATCCGCTGGGTCCAAGGTAGATCCACCAGCCGACCTCGGCGCTCACCAGAACCGCGGCCAGGATGCGAGCGGCGGTCGTGGTCCACGAGCCAGGCCACTGCCTTGCCGCAACGACCAAAGCGGTCGCGGCCACGATGATGGCAGCCACAGCAGCGAGGTGTTCAGTTGCGAGCACGCCGCATACTAAGCCGCCGTGAGCAAGCCGCGGCCGTTCCGGTTTGGCGTCGAGGAGCATCGCGCTCACGACGGCAATGGTTGGCGCGAGAGAGCTCGCCTCATCGAGTCTCTGGGGTACTCGACGCTTTACTTACCGGATCATTTCGGCGACCAGCTGGGC
>JALZAL010000145.1 GCA_030948325.1 Candidatus Dormiibacterota bacterium | reverse complement strand
ACTTCCAAGTGGTTGATGCAGCGCAGAAAGGTGGTTTTGCCAGACCCGGACGGGCCGAGCAGGCATGTGACGCTGCCGGCTGGGATCGACATGCTGATGCCCTTGAGGACGTCCACTCCACCGAAGTGCTTCCATACGCCGCGCGCGGATACGATCGGGTTGACCATTATTGTGCGTGTCGCGCTCGCCAGAAGACTAGGACTCGGCGCCCGAGGGCGAGCCGTGGCTTCGGGCCAGTCCCGCGGGCGAATCGGCGCTCCACATAGTACTGGCCGACGCTGAACATGCTCGTGCATGCCAGGTACCAGGCGCTTGCGACGATCAGCAGCTCCATGGTCTTGTAATTGACGCTATAGATTCCCTGGACGGTCCCGAGCAATTCGTTAAACGAAATGATGCTCACGAGGGCTGTCGTCTTGAGAGCGGTGATGAGCTCGTTGCCTGCAGGAGGAATTATTGCGCGCATCGCTTGCGGGAGCACAATGCGGCGTAGGGTGCGACCTTCGGTTAGACCCAGCGCGAATGCGGCCTCGGCCTGGCCCTTGTCGACGGACAGTAGTCCACCACGGACGATCTCGGCCATGTATGCGGTCTCATTAAGCGCAAGGCCGACCAGCGCCGCCACGAAGGGGGTCACCACGTTGTTGGTGATTACGATGTACGAAACATCCGTACCCGGGATTCCGAGCGTAAGCTGTGGCACAACTAGAGCAAGGTTGAACCAGAAAATCAGCTGGACGAGGACCGGGGTCCCGCGGAAGATCCAGACGTACCCGAATGCAAACGAGCGCAAAATTCGACTCTGGCTAAGGCGACCGAGCGCGAGAGGGATACTGAGCAGAGACGCAAGCGTCATGACGAGGACAGTCAAGAAAAGCGTCCGGCCAACGCCGTTGATGATGACCCCAGCGAAGAGGTAGTCCTTGACGGTCCGGAAGTCGAAATTCTTGTTATTCGATATGCTGATAACGAAAAGGATCAGCGCAACAACGACAAGAAGCGCCAACACCATGCGCACCGGATGCCGTAGCGGCCGGACTGGCAGGGCTTCAGCTTCGTCATCCGGCCTTTTCGCGGTCGCGGCCGCGACCTCTGACTCGCCCGCCGTCGGCTAGCCCCTCGACTTTCGCTTCAAGTTTGCTTAGGACGTGCTGGGGTCGTTGATTGGTGCCGTTTTCAGCGCGATGTTCTCTACGTGATACTTCTTTAGGATTGCATCATAGGTTCCGTCCGCAATCACCGCTTTCAGCGCCGCACGGATGGCGTCGCGGAGCCGGCTGTTGTCCTTCTTGAAGATCATGCCGTGATTGCGAATGACCACCTGCTGACCGACGACCACGAACTCGTTCCCACCACCCGATGTCACGGCGATATACGCTGCCACTGGAGCATCCTCGAGGTGTGCGTTTACACGGCCCGTCTTAAGCGCAAGGATCGCGTCCGCAGCGCTTTGAGTCGTCACCATGTTGATCCCGGCCTTGCTCTCCGACTTGCACTTGGTGTCCTGCTCTTGCACGATGGCGGTGTTGGCGGCGCCCACTTGCGTCGAGACGCCCTTGCCGCAGAGGTCCTCAAGGGAATTGATCCCACTGGGATTACCTTTCTTGACCATGATCGAGTAGCCGCTGCGGAACTCATCGACAAAGTCAACCTGCTGTTCGCGAGCAGGCTTGTCGCCGATGTAGGTCATCGACGTGTCGAACCGACCGGCCTGGATGGCCGGGATGGTGGGATCGAAGTCAAGGTTGGTGAACTCGAACTTGACGCCGAGCTTCTTGGCGATAGCCTGTCCCAACTCGATCTCCGCCCCGATCGGGGTGTGACCATCCTTGTCGTAGTACTCGACGGGCGGGTAGTCTAGCTCGGACGCGACTCGCACTACTCCGCTCTGTTGGATGGCCGACGGCAACATCGCATGCAGCGCAGGGTCGGCCCCGGACGACGCGGTGGCGGATGACGAAGGTGATGTCGAACCGCACGCGGAGCCAAGAAGGGCCAGTAAGACAATGCTGGCACTGGCACCCCAACCTCGAATCATGAGTGCACCGTCACAGCCCTGAAGCCCCGGCGGTCGTCTCGATGCCGAGCAGGTGCACTGGTCGCCTCGCGCGTAGGGAGTCGGTGCCTGTTATGGACATGCCTCACCTGGATATCGTGACGATCTGGCGCTGCCGCGTGCTGACCGCTGGCTAAAGGGTTCAATCAGCGGGGCGTTGCGGATAATACTGCGTTAGGCTGGACATGTCAATATACTGACCTTCCCCGCACCTGCAGATCTGAGAAGCGTGTGGGCGGTCACCGAGCGGCTCCAGCTCTGGGAGCAGACCGGTAACTGCGCGTCGAACCCTCGGGAAGAGGGTCGCCAAGCAATGCTCGAAGATTCATTGGGACCCACCGCTACCGCTAACCGTTGCCCGGAGAGTTACTTGTAGAAATCCTCCTGCTGCTGAGCATGATCGCGGGAACGATCCGAACCTCGCCAGTCGGATCCTCGGCTCGTCGGTGCCGCTAGATACTCCATGATGTCAATAGTGGATCGGCGTTGGTCGCCCGACTGGGATGCACGCCTTAATGGCGCGGACTGTGGCGCCTGCGGTGTTGCTGTCAAACCGAGTTTTGCGATGGCCCGGGTCCGCGGATTCGTCACTCTTGAAGTGAGTGCGGTAGTGCCACATCCGTATTCAAAAACTTGGCGGGGGCGCGACGGGAACGATCCGTCCTTCGACATCGCCAAGGATGCCGAACGTCGGTTTTGAAGACCGCGGAGCCCACCTGAGCCCATGCACCCCCGTGCCGGCTGAGCTTACAGAACGGCGT
>JALZAL010000116.1 GCA_030948325.1 Candidatus Dormiibacterota bacterium | reverse complement strand
AGCGTCTGTTTGACGGTCTGGACGGTGGACCGGTCGGCTACGGGAACGTCGAGATGGTCGGGTCGGCCTCGGTGACGCACGTCCGATTCGTGCGCCAGTAACGGCGGCGCGGCGGGCATCGCTTCGGTTCGCCCGGCGATGCCTCTGACGGTTCTCGCTTTTACTTAAGGCGCGGACCCCCGGGCCCTTCATTCTCGCTACCTGAACGAAACAGATAAGGGCATCACGAATGCCTTCCACCCGGCGACGGTCACAGCGTCACGCAGCGTCGGTGCCAACGCGGCCAGGACAAGTTCCAGTGTTCGGCCATCGGCCACGGAGCACTGCCTCTGGAAATTGTGATCCAGCTGTGATCCATCGCCATCGCTGCATGAGCCGTGACGCCGGGATCGTATTCGGATTTTGGTCGGGGGCCCGGGATTTGAACCCGGGGCCTCACGGTCCCGAAATCTGGGCCTTCTTGTCCACCGTGACAGTTTTCGCGGGTTTGAAATCGTTGGAGCTCGATACGTGTCTATTGGGCCCGTTTGGCGGCGATACGAGGACTTGGATTACTACATGAATTGCTACATGAGCTACTAAAAGGAGCAGTCCCAAGAGGCGAGGCACAAGGGACGATGCTCGGTGGTTTCCGGAGAAGGAGGCGAGCGCGGTTGTTGGCCGCGCCCGGATCGCGAAATTAAGCTGGCTTTAACGTCCCATTGCGGAGACATCTGGGCCACGCGCTGCTCTGCCGCCTTGACAGTCTTGAGGGCCTGCTCGACGGTTGTCAGGGTGTGGATCTGGACATCGACCACGCCGGCAAAAGGCATCTCCGAGATGATGTCGCTTAGTTCCTCTGCCGAGTTGGCCTCGATCACAAAAGCCCCTGCCCGCTCCCCAGCGAAGTTGAACGCCTGCTTGATCCGTGGTTCGCGCTTGGCGATGATTGACTCGAAGGTTTGTCTCACCATCGGAAGCATGACCTGAGGCGGTAGGTTAGTGGTCGCCGCTTTCGTCAATACGAGAAATTGCATTGCGATACCTCCAATTAATCGGGGCCACCCCGACCCCACCGCCCCAGCTTACTGAAAGGCCGACGGCAGATCCAGCGCTTCCTCACCCGGCGCTTTCATCGCTGCCTCAACTATCCGCTTGTTTGTGCAAGTATTACAGTGGAACTATCATGTCAACTTCGCCGACTGGTCCACGGTGAGATCAGATTTTGGTCGGGGGGAGCCCACGCCCCTCCATCTCAATTGCCTCCGTAGCTCTGCTTGATAGCTCGGAATGTCGCTTAATCGCGTCCAGTCACGACTTTGGCCGGCGACAATCGGCCCAAGATAGGATGTTGGCTCGGGATCAAGCCCTTCCTTCCAGAGGTCTGCACGACTTACCGCTCTTGCACGAGAGACCAAGGCGTAACTGCGTGGACCACTATCCGGCTGTGCGGCGACGACATCTTGATAGTTGCCGCTGGCTTGGGCGATCGACACCGAGGCCGAGTTGAGCAGGTTGGAAAAGGAGTACGGCGAGCCCATCAGGTTCACACCACCCTCGATTGATCGGGTTCCAGCGGAGCCTGCCCGAAACTGGCCAGATCACCATCAGCATCCCGGCGAGCGCCGCTAACGGGAACCTGCGATACACCTGCTCGATGGGCTGTCGGGCACACAAATTCGTCATGGCGATCAACTGGTCATTCCCGACGTAGGGACAGCCAGCTTTGGACGAAGGGTCCTTTCCGATACCGGTCGAGAACCGTTGGCAGCCGCTGGATGCGAGTCGGATTCACGCGGCGGCCGGCATCGGAGCACGCGAATACTCGCGCAGGAGCCCGCCGAGTCTCTCATCGCACCTCACCGGACCCGACGTCACAACCGGGTCGGAGCGCGCAATCGGAGTCCCCAGATCGAGCCCACGATGGGGCCGAGCCTGGTTGTAGTGCTCAAACCAATCAGTCAGGACGCGCTCAAAGTGCCGACGATTGAGGATCAGAAGCCAATCGAGACACTCGCGCCTGGTCGAGCCAATTTGGCGCTCCATGTGTGAATTTGCCCTTGGCGCCGCGATCGGTGTCCTAATCACGGCCATACCGTCGCCCTCGAACACGAGGTCGGAGCCACCGCCGTACTTGTCGTCGTGATCGTGGATCAGGAATCTCCTGTGCATACCAAGCTGGTTCAGCTCCCAGCTGACGTTCCTCGCTTGCTGGGTTACCCAGGCACCGTCTGGCCTGTCGGTCACCGCGAACCAGATCACCCGCCTCGTCGCCAGGTCCATATATAAGAGGACGTAGAGCCGCTTCAGAAACACGGTATCGACACTGAAGAAATCAGTGAGCACGATCGCGGACGCCTGCGCTCGCAGGAACGCTTTCCACGTCTGCCGCGACCTCAACGGTGCCGGACCAATCAGGTTCCGGCGCAGCAACTTGCGAATCGCGGTCGCCGAGACCACATGACCGAGCTTGAGCAATTCGCCGCGGACTCGGACGCAGCCCCACCTCGGATTGTCCTTCGCCATCTGCAGAATCAGCTTCTGGATCTCGGCATCGAGACCTGGCCGACCGGGGCCGCGGCGGCGACCGAAGGCTGCCCACTTTCGCCTCACCAACTCGCGGTGCCAACCGTAAACCGTCTCCGGCTGGACAAGCATCCCGACTAGAGCCGCACGGTTCACCAGCTGGCTCAGCGCCGCCATGATCGTCCGATCCGCAGTATTCAACTGCGGCCTCTTGACCTGACGGCGTACAACTCGAAGCTGGTGCCGGAGAAGAAGCAGCTCCGCTTCAGGGTTGTGGACTCGCAGTCTCACATCAACTAGATCGAGGAGCAGCCGAAGCCAGGAGTACACGCAAGCGAAGACCATTGGCGGTCGAATCCTATCGGTCAGGCGACCCTACTCCGAGTAGCCTGCCCACCGATGAATATGTGACCCCCAAGCCACCTGCGGCAGGTTAAATGACGTTCGCTACTTGGGCTGCACGGGACCCGACCGACGACCTTGGGCGGCTGCCCATACGCACCCTCGTGATGCACGGCAATCGCGACCCGCTCATCCCTCGCGAGAACGGGATCCGCGTCCACCGCGCCATTCCCGGCTTTGGCCTGCTGGTGCTTGAATGCGTCGGGCACGACCTGGCCCTGCCGGGGCCCAGCTCGTCCTCGAGGCTCTGATCGACCACTCTCTCGGGGGCCGGATGGCAGGTCTCGAGCCGCGTGTAACCCGCAGAGGTAGAGGTTAAGGGGAGGTCGGTCGGAGCCTCGGCCATTGCTGTGGAGCAGGCCCTGTCGGGCGAGGAGGATTTACGTGGCGTCCATGAGCTTGGATGCGTATTTCACGGCCGGACTGACGGCTCTGTCGGCTGCGATCGCGGCTGTGCTGGTCGGGGTGAGCCCGGCCCTGGCTGGCTCGGGCGGCTGGATCATCGTGCCCAGCCCAGCTCCGAGCTCGACCGCCGAGCTGCTTGCCGTTAGCGCCGATTCGAGCAGTGACACCTGGGGCGTTGGCACTTGGTTCGACGTCAAGACGAGCAAGTACAATGCGCTCGCGGAGCGCTGGAACGGCTCGAAGTGGCAGCAGTTCAGCGCGCCGAGCCCGGGCTCCGACGTGCAGCTCAATGGCGTCGCCACCATCTCACCTTCTGATGCTTGGTCGGTCGGCTTCACCAACAACAGCAGCTGGGCTGCCAACCGAACCCTGGCGGAGCATTGGAACGGTTCAACCTGGAGTCTTGTTTCGACGCCCAATCCGTCGAGCGGCGCGAACGAGCTGTGGGATGTGTCCGCGGTCTCGTCAAGCGATGTCTGGGCGGTCGGTGACACCCTGAGTGGCGGGGACCGGCGGACCCTGGTCGAGCGTTGGAGCGGCTCTTCATGGACAGTGGTCAGCAGCCCCAACAAGAGCAACATCAACGACCTGCACCACGTCTTCGCCAACTCAGCAAACGATGTATGGGCGGCCGGTACCTCGGCCGACCCGACCAGTGGCAAGACACTCAGCCTCCTCGAGCACTGGAACGGCCGGAATTGGAGCATCGCAAACAACCCGAGCCCGAGGAGCTCGGACTATGTCCGGGGCATCGCCGGGAGCTCAAGCTCGAACGTCTGGATCGTCGGCGAGGCGGACGATCCGGCACCAACGTACACCACCCACACATTGATCGAGCACTGGGATGGTTCGAAGTGGAGTCAGGTGCTGGATCCAGACGTGGGCACCATCTCAGGGATCGCCGCGGTTTCGGCTGCCGACGCGTGGATCGTCGGCGTGCGTTACGACAGGTCGCTCAATGCCAACCTGACGCTGGTCGAGCACTGGGATGGGTCCTCCTGGAGTGTCGTCGCCAGCCCCAACGCATCGACCGTTTCTGGTGCCTTCAACAGCCTCAATGCCGCGGCCAGGGTGCCCCGAACCAGCACGACGGTCTGGGCGGTGGGCAGCTACGACGCCGGCAGTGGGGGCGGCACGCTGGTCCTCGAGAACAAGCAGGCATAGGCGCCTGACCGGGTGACACGACCTCGACCGCTGTCAGGCTCGGGTTCGTCAGTAGCTCCAGCGACTTGAAGGCCGGCTCCAGCTCACCACGCCCAAGACCTCGGCCAGCCGATAAATGGTCAGCCTCGCCGACATGCAGTTTGAGCGTTATCGGGCTTGACTGAACTTGTTTCGGTGGTGGGCTACGGCGGACTCGAACCTGTGCGGTTCGAAAATCACATCAAAGCGCGGCGCACTGGTAGAGGATTAGTTTCCGCCGTGCCTGGAGAATGGCCGGCCCCGTCCGAGCTACGTAGATTCGGTGTGGTCAGCCACCGCCGCGCCGAGGAACCGATAGGCCCACTCCTCGGCGAACCTGCGCGAGCCGGCAAAGATCACTGGTATCTCGGGGTAGCGGACAGCAAGTCGGCCGAGCATGTCCGCCAGCCAGGAACCGCGCCCGGGTTGAGTTCGAAACAGGTCGGGGTAGTCACCCTCGACCACAATCGCCGCTCTGGCGACCTCGGCCAGGCGCTGTAACTGGAAAGCCAGGCCTCCGTCGGAGAGTGAGGTGGCGAGGTTCTCCAGCGTCTTCCGCTCGATTACCGCGACCAGGACTTTGCCCACGACGGCGGCGTAGTCTCCAGCCGGAAGCGCGCGGCGCTCGATCGCCAGTGGGCGGCCGGCGAACTTCCAGCCGTACTTCTCTCGAGTGTCGATAGCGACGGTCAGCACTCCGGTCGACCGCCCGCGAGGGATTCTGGCCCCGGGATTGGCGGCTTGTGCCGTCTTTTGGGTTTGCCACCAGATTGCCGGCCGTCCGCGCGCCTGGGTAAAGACGAATTGGGAGCGAGACAGAGAGGGCCGGTCGAGAACCAGATCGATCGCAGCTCCACGGCGCCGACACAGCAGGACCGGCACGTCGTCAAGCAATCCTGCGCTCTCATCCCATGGAGTCGCGTCCTGAGCGCAGAAGACGCGAGTCGCGCGGGGCCATGTCTCCCGAGCCTTGAGCACCACGCCCTCTTCGATGGGAAGCCAGACCAGGTAAGGTAGGCGGCTCTCCGGATCGGGGTTCCGCGCCACCCGAAAGCGCGCTTGTCCGGCGGTCACACCCAGCATCGGATCAGGCTGCCTCGCGGTAGTAATCACTGAGCAAACCGGCGAGCCGGATGCGCCTGCGCACCTCGCCGACTTCCGGGGCGAGTGGATCACCCCGAGTCGCGGGCGGCCGCAAGCCACAGCTGCGATGCGGTCGCTCGCCGTTGTAGTGCGCGCAGTAGGCGTCGAGAACCGCCTGCAAGTGGCGCCCGGAGACGATCAACATCCTGTCCAGGCATTCGCGGCGGCAGCTTCCGATCCAGCGTTCGCAATGGGCATTCGCACGTGGGGCCATCAGCGGTGTCAGGATGACCCGGGCGCCTTGCGACTCGAGAACGTTGTCGGCCGACCTCGCGAATTTCTTGTCGCGATCGTGAATCACGACACTCAGCTTGATGCCATCCTCTTCCAGCCGCCAGCTGAGATTTCTGGCTTGCTGGGTGACCCAGGCCTCGTTCGGCTCGGTGGTGCAGCTCGCCAGCAGAACGCGGCGGGTGGCCAGGTGCATATAGATAAGGACGTAGACGCGCTTGAAGAAGATGGTGTCAACGCTGAGGAAGTCGGCCACCAC
Organism: Candidatus Dormiibacterota bacterium; assembly: GCA_030948325.1. The sequence continues at coordinate 5,625 of JALZAL010000116.1, read as the reverse complement.
CAGGGTCTGGGCGTGAGCGGCCAAGAATCGCTTCCAGCTCAACTCGGCTCGGCGACCTGATGGCGGGATGCCGGCCCTGACCAGCACCGAGCGGATCGTGGTCGCGGCCACAGTATGCCCGACCTTGAGCAGCTCACCGCGAATCCGAAAGTATCCCCAGGTTGGATTCTCCTTGGCCATGCGGATGATCAGAGCGCGGCACTCGGCTGTGATGGGAGGTCTGCCCCGCCGTGGACGGCCACGGTAGGCTGCCCATTTCCGACGCACCAATGCACGGTGCCAGCCGAGCACCGTCTCTGGCCGGACAAGCAATCCCGCCCAAGGCGACCTCGGGAGCCGGGCGCGCAGAGCCGCCATTACCATTCGATCACTTGGCGCCCAGCGCACTCGCTGGATCTGCCGCTCAAGTACCTGAACTTGGCGCCGGAGCGCCAGCACCTCCGCCTGGAGCTTGGCTTGATCGCCGTGACTGGTGGCAAACACATTGAGCAATAAGCGAATCAGCGAATAGATCATGGAAGCCACCACGCCGGCGCGAACTCCCCGAGGCCATCGCGTGCTCAAGACTTCCGCGACGCAGATCCACGCTTGACGTGATTTTCGAACCCCACACCAAAAGCGACTACCTAGAATCTGCGGGCATCCCCAAGGATTTATGGGGCGCTCCAAGGATCCTTAATCGGGCGGCACCTGGGCTCAGGTGCCCTTTCGCCATGGACGAACGTAGTACTTACTATGCTCGGTCGTTAGCTGATGTACCGAAGCGTGGTCGGCGACGACGCCGCCCGTTAGCGACCCCGGCCGCGCCCTTCGGCGCTCCCGCGGCGTGATCGGATTTCCTCAGTCGAGGCCAGGTCGCCGTGCCCGGCAAAACCGATGCGCTCGCCCGTGAAGCCGGCCTGTTCGAGAGTCGCGACCGCCGACGCGGCGCGCCTGGGTCGGTGAATACCCCAACGAGGACTAACCTTTCCGTTCATTACCCCTGAACCAATAGTGCTGACCGGAACAGGTCAGACAAAAAAGACGGTCTTTCGACAGCACCCGAGCGAAACGGCTAAGCCGGCTTCTGGCCTTCCTGCTGGTGGCCATGCTTCTCGTGGGCTTGCCGTCCGATCGCTCGAGCCGCTTCTTGCAAGTTGGTTGCCGCCCGCTGGACCTCCATGTCTTGCCCCTTTGCGGCCTCATTGAGGTCGTCCATGGTTATGTCGGAAGGCTTGTGACGGTTCTCGTACTCACCGCAACCACAGTTCAAACACATTTGCTTGTCACCTCGCATTTAGTCCTAGGTATCAAACGCTTCATGTCTTCATCCGGCGGATGGCGGCGTTTGTCCACCGAACTTCGCCGCGAGTGCTTCCGGATCCAGACCCAACTCTCGCAACTGAACGGCATGATCGCCGAGGTGGACCTGATCCGGAAGCCTGGCCTCAGCTTGCGTGACCAGCTCTTTTTCGCCGCGGCTCTCAAGTTCGCTGATGATCGCCTGGCGGAAGGCGATGCGGATCTTGGTACATGGAACCAAGGCCCGTGTCAATGTCGCAAGAATTCTTGCGCGACGAACGAGGTCTCGAAAATCCGCTCCGCTGGAATCAAGCTGGGATCGGCGGCTGTTGCACTACTAAGCAATATCCCTTGCCCTTTTCGGTGACGAAGGCGCAGTACGGCTTGAAAGGCGAAAGTTTGTAGCGAAGGCGTGTCACATAGCTCCGGAACTGCTCGACTGACGCTTCAGGACCCCACGCCTGCGAAGCCACCTCCGCGGATGGGAAGAACTGATTGGGAGTCGTTAAGAAAAAGGAGAGCAGCTGCCACTCTCGCTTAGTTAAGGAGACGGTGCATTCGGTGCCGATGACCCTTCGTTTCTCAGCATCAAAAACAAGTGTGCCCAATTCTATTCGCGTCGCGAGGGGAACTACCGATACAGGCCCGGGTCGGCGGAGCTCCGCTTTGATTGCCCCTATCAGGGCGTCAGGGACGATCGGCTTGGGTAGGACTGCGTCCGCGCCGGCCTTGTAAATGTCGAGCGTTTCTTTGGTTTCGTCATATGACTCGACCAAGATGATTACTGGGGCTTGGACTACCGATCGGAGCTTACCCACCTCCTGTGACGTAACCGGTGAGTCCACACTCGTACCGACGATGACCATGTCGAAGCTCGTGGCACCGTCTAACTGATCCCGTGCTTGGCCAAGGTCGGCCGCACTTTCAAACTGCCCGCCGGCTATCTCTACCAGGTGAGAGATGACCGACCGATACCCGGGGTTAGCTTCGACGACAAGAATCCGCGGTAACTTAGCGTGTTGACGACTCCGTGAGTTGGCTTTGCTTTTTGCCATTCAAGTCTTGCCCTTATCCAAATGTGTCGCTTCACAGTAATGAGGTTAGGTCGGTTCGCAGGGCGTCGGGCGCGATGGTTCCCGCGACGAACCATACGATAGACGTCGATCTTCCGAGGCAATTACAGTCCTGAACCCGCGCCAGAAAGGTAATCTCGCACGCATTCGCAAGAGTTCCCGCCATTCGACACCCATTGCGGGCGGTAACTACCCGGGTTGCGATCCTTTTAGCGGTCAGGGAAACCTCTAACACAGGCGCTTGATCCGGTTTCAAGTGACGCTATTTCGATCGCAACAATTCTTGCGCGTTGACAGTGCCGCTGGTTCCATGTTCCATGGAACCTCTACGTTTCGGCTGAGATGAGGAACTTTGAAGGAGGTGGCTTGTCGGTTAAGCGGATTCTGGTGGTTGATGATGACGCGGACACAAGATTTTTGCTTAGGTTGATCTTCGAATCCGATGGTTACCGCGTCAGCGATGCAAAGAATGGAATCGCCGCCCTAATTCGTATCAAAGAGTCCCTGCCCGATCTTGTCATCACGGACATGAAAATGCCGGTGATGAATGGAGCAGAGTTGATCGAGCGCATACGATCCGACCCCCGGACAGCGCATCTCCTGATCATGGCGGTGAGCGGTATCGCGGGGGCCAAAGAGACCGCCCTTCGGGCCGACGCCATTTTGGGCAAGCCATTCGACCGAACCACTCTGCTGGCAGCCGTGGGCTCTCTTCTAGCGCCTGGCCAATTGAGTTGACCAAATTTGCATGCGGAAACGAGCGCCGATCGGACCGCACCGATGAGTCGAAACCCTCACGGTGCCGCTGGCAACTCGCATTAGTCGTTGGCTCTGGCCTGAGGGTCGGCCTCGTGACCTTATCCGCGATCCGGCCTCAGCGAATGAACGGTCTGCGGAACGCCCGTAACGGCATTCGGACAATCACACGCTGTGGCGCAAAGCGTCGCGTGGTACTAGACCGGAAGCCATAGGTGTTGACATGGCGAGAACTTCGCCGTTTCCGCGACCGACTGGAGGTAGAGCGCAACGAAATCGAGGCGCGCATCCAGGCGAGAAGGCTAGAGATCCGAGAGACCGTCGACGAGGAATCCCGGGGCCGGGACGAGGCAATCCGCTTTTACGATCAAGAAGTAAAGAACGATCTCAATGCAATTGATCGGGAGACACTGGCGCAGATCAACCGAGCTCTTCGGCGAATCAATGAAGGGAATTACGGGCTCAGTGAAGTGTCGGGTCGGCCGATCCCTATCGAGCGCCTGGAGGCCGTGCCGTTCGCCACGACCCTGGCTGACGAGCAACCGCTCGAACCCGAATAAAGCCGATGCCCGCAGCGAAAGATCGAGCGCGCAAGGGCGTCGATCGGCTTTTTCCACCCGCGAACGACCAGCCAACCTTGGCTGTGGGGCACACAAATTCATGTGAGGCAGAAAGGCGAGTCAATCCATAATCCTGAGATGGTGCTGGCGCTCGCTGGCGGTGTGCGGGTTGATGATTCTTGGGCCAGCTCGATGGGGACGAAATAGCCGGGCGGCTGGCGAGATGCAGCTGCCTTCTGAGCTCGCGATTCAGCTCTTGGACGTCGCTCCGTGCCACTCCACCGGACTCGGCGACTGGTGTTCCTGAATCAGATTCCTGATCGAAGGCGCCGAGACGACGTAGCCAAGCTTTGAGTAGCTCGCCTCGAATCCGCATGTACCCTGTCGGATGCAAGTATTCATGCAGCGACAAAGGTCGGCGTGCGTGAGTACTCGCGAATCAATCCGCCAAGTGTCACGCGACGCTGATCGCTCCAACGGCGCCCACTCCGGAGAGCTGGCCATTGGGAGGGCGGAGCCGAAGTCCACGATGCGGTCGCTCGTGGTTGTAATAGTCGATGTACTCGTCCAGCACCCGCTCGAGGTGAGGCCGCTCACGAATGATCAACCAGTCCAAGCATTCGCGACGAGCGCTTTCCACCCAGCTCTCGGCGAAGGCGTTGGCCTTCGGAGCCTGTAGAGGTGTTCGGATCAATCACCCTCACCCTCAAGCAAGTGCTCGAAAGCGACCGGGAACTTGGTGTCGTTTTCACAAATCAGGAACTTGGCTTGGGAAGCCTGCTCCTCGAGCTCCCAGATGCGCCGAGTTCGGAGTTCCATAAAGAAAAGGACGTAGAGGCGCTTGAGGTTCCAGGTGTCGTAGTCGGGGGCCAAAATTACCGACGCCTGGGCTCTCAGAAACTCGCGCCAGCTCAAGTGCGTGCCTCTGCATCAGATTCGTGATCGAAGTCGTCGAGACCACATGCCCGACCTTGATCAGCTCGCCTCGAATCCGTACGTAGCCCCAGCGGGGATTCTCCCTCGCCAGACGGAGGATGAGCTGCCGGCACTCCTCATCGATCCGCGGCCGACCGGGACCACGCCTGCGCCCGAACGCCGCCGATTTGCGGCGAACTAGCGCCCGATGCCAGCCCAAGACTGTTTCCCGGCGCTGTAGGGCGGCAAAAGTCAGTCCGGTTCAAGCTGCTCTCTCGTAGACGTGATGGAGTCCACCTAGGACCGGCCGGACAGCGATCCTACCGTGAGTGGTCGGAGGCTTCGGAAACGGTGCCTGCCAGCCGAGGCTGCGATGAGGCGGTCATGGTTGTAGTAGTCGACGAACTCTGCCCGGACCCTCCGCAGGTGGCGCGCTGATCGGAATCAGGTGGTCGAGGCACTCCCGGCGGGCTGTCCCAGCGATCGGCGATTGAGTTCGCGCGGAGCGCCTGAATCGGGGTCCGCAGGCTCTTGATAGCCAGGCCGGACGCGCGCTAGCCGAAGTTGGCGCCCCAGACCCGGTCACGGCCATGGATCAGATATCGAGGCTTGCGGTCCCATGGTGTGGCTTCGATTAGCTGCGGCCAGACCCCAATCCCTATCGCGTAACCGCACGCCGAGTGCCTACCCGGGAGGCCTCCGACCTAGAACGGGTAGCCCTTCAGGCCGTTGGCGCCCTTGATGGCGGAGATTTCGCCGCAGAGGTTGTTGAGGTGACCGGTCACGAACACAGAGAAGACGACTGCCACCGACATGTTGCCGGCGCCGACGAAGTTCATGTCGACGTCCTTGGCGAGGACCGTCTCGTCCGCCCCGTTGATGAACTCGGCCGCCGAGGCCCATACCGCTTGGGCGTATTGGCGGCACGGCACGAGGTCAACCTTGACGGTCCGGTACCACTCACCCAGGTCACCACCACCGGCCCCACCCGGCATCGGCATCGGTTTGTCAATCCCGGTTCTATCCGCCCAGCTGGTCGC
>JALZAL010000108.1 GCA_030948325.1 Candidatus Dormiibacterota bacterium | reverse complement strand
ATCACTCGTGCGGTGGCCGCGGCCGGCGAGGACGCCGAAAGGCCGATCGAGGTCCATCTGACCCCGGGGCTTCCACTCGTGATGGTTGACACGGACGCCATCCTTCAAGTGCTGGCGAACTTCTTGACGAACGCCCGCAAGTACTCACCTGATGGGGGCGCCATCCTCGTCACCACGCACCTGGTCGGAGATATGGTCGAAATCCGTGTTCTGGACCACGGCCTTGGCCTTCCTACCGAAGTCCTACCCAAGCTCTTCGCCACTTTCTATCGGGTCGAGAGCGGCGATCATCGCGTGATCAAGGGGACCGGCCTGGGACTGTCCATCAACCGTAGGATCGTCGAGGCGCACGGCGGGCAGGTTGCGGCGTTCTCAGAGGGCCGTGGCCGTGGCTCGTGTTTCCAGTTCGCGCTGCCGGCTGTGCAAACGGCAGTCGAGGATGCGGACGTTCTGATCGTCGAGGACGACAGCGGTTTCGCGCGTCTCCTCCAGGAGCAGTTCGTCGCACGCGGCATGACCACCGTCCGCACGGCCGACGCCGAGACGGCGCAGCGCCTCTTGAAGCAGGGCATGAAGCCGCGCGCGGTGGTGACCGACCTCGTGCTGCCTGGGGTGCAGGGTGAGGAATTCGTGGCCAAGCTGGGGGCAGAAGCCGGCCATTCAGTGCCGGTCCTGGTGCTCACTGTGAAGAACCTGGCGCCTGCGGAGATCTCGGCGCTCGAGAAGGTCGGCGTGACCGCAGTGCTGCCGAAAGAGGCAGGTGCTTCCCAGGTCGCAGTGAGCCTGATCACCGAGGCGCTCGTACCAAAGGTGACGCCCTGAACGTTCCAACTCCGGTCCCGGCACAGGTTCTGCCGACTGTCATCATCGCCGACGACGAGCCGAGCATGCGGCTGCTCATCCACGCGACGATCCAGTCCGACGCATACAACGTGTTCGAGGCCGCCGACGGAAACGAGTCCTGGATGTTGATCCAGCTGTACAAGCCGGCGTTGGTCCTCCTCGACATCCAGATGCCAGGACGATCCGGACTCGACATCCTTGGGTCGATCAGGAGCGATCCCCACCTCACGGCGACGCGGGTGATTCTGCTGACGGCCAAGGCCCTTGCCTCGGACGTCGAGGCAGGCATGAGAGCCGGGGCAGACCTGTACCTCACAAAACCGTTCTCGCCCTTAGAGCTTCTCACCCGTGTTGACGAAGCCGTCCTTCGCTGGCGCTCCATGCAAGCGGCGTCCCCCTCCGCCGGCACCGGCCTGCCCACCCCGGAGGCTGCAGCCGCCCCCTAACCCGATCCGGCGTCACCCGGCGCCGGCCTGCGACCCGCGGCGTACGGCGGCGTAATGGCACCCTACTATTGGGGCCTCCATGGAGCGCAAGCTCGTCACCGTCCTCTTCGCTGACGCGATTGGCTCGACCTCTCTCGGCGACCGCCTCGATCCCGAGCGTCTCCGTCGCGTGCTGGACGCCTACTTCGCCGCCATGGCCGCCGCGGTCGAGGAATGGGGAGGAACCGTCGAGAAGTTCATCGGCGATGCGGTCATGGCAGTCTTCGGTGTCCCGGCTGTGCGTGAGGACGACGCCGAGCGCGCGCTGAGTGCGGCGATCGAGATGATGGAGCGGCTCGCCATCCTCAACACCGAGCTGCAGGCTCGGCACGGCCTCACCTTGCGAATGCGCATCGGTGTCAACACCGGCGAGGTCGTGGCCGCGGCGCTTACAGACGGCAGCCAGCGCCTGGTCTCGGGGGATCCCGTCAACGTGGCCGCCAGGCTTCAGGCCGAGGCCGAACCCGACACCATCCTGGCCGGCGAGCGAACGTACCTGGCGGCGCGCCAAACCTTCGAATTCGGCGACAGGATCGAGCTCACGCTGAAGGGCAAGCCACAGGGCGTCAGCGCCCGGCGTGTGCTCAGCCGCATGCCTGAAGCGACCCGCGGAGTGCCCGGCCTGAAAAGTCCGCTGGTCGGGCGGACTGCCGAGCTGCTGGCCCTGTCCAGCCAGCTCGACGAGGTGCTGGATGCACGTACGCCCCGGCTGGTCACGGTCCTGGGTCCCGCGGGCGTCGGCAAGAGCAGGCTGGTCAGGGAATTCGTCGCCGAGGTGATGAACCGCCATCCCGAGACACGCGTTTTGCGCGGACGCTGCGTCGCCGCCGGCCATGGCATCACGTACTGGGCTCTGGGCGAGATCTTGCGCTCGGCCTGCGAAATCCGGCTCGGCGATACAGCGGCGGTGGCGGTGGAGAAGCTGCGGTCGGCTGTCAGCGACGAACGCACCCTCGCAGCGCTGGCCGCAACCGCGGGAATCCCACTGTCCGACAGCCCGCTCACGCACATGGCGCCGCAGTCTGTGGCCGACGAGCTGGCATGGGCCTGGCCACGTTTCGCCTCAGTAGAGACCGCCGCGCCCGCGGTCTGGGTGGTCGAGGACCTGCACTGGGCCGGGGCTCCTCTGCTCGAGATGCTCGAGAAGATAATCAGCCGGTCGACGGGCCCTTTGATCATGATCGGAACAGCTCGACCCGATCTGGCGGAAGCGCATCCAGGGTTCGGAGGCGGTAGCGAGAACTTCTCCACGCTTTCGCTGCGTCCCCTCTCTGGCGCACACAGCAAGGAGCTCCTCGAATCTTTGCTTACCGTCGCCGATCTTCCAACTGAGGTGGGTTCTGAGATCCTGGCGAAGGCAGAAGGAAACCCGTTCTTCCTCGAGGAGATCATCCGGCGCCTCATCGACGAGGGCGCCCTGGTGAGTCAAGACGGGACGTGGCGCAGCACCGCTCGAATCACCACCACCCCGCTGCCCGATTCTCTGCTGGCGCTGCTGTCGGCGCGCATCGATGCCATACCACCCCCTGAAAAGCGCGTGCTCCAGGAGGCGGCGGTGGTCGGCAGAGTCTTTTGGGCTGAGCCGCTCCGCCGCAGCCTTGCCGGCGACGACGTGGCCGCGGCCCTGCTCGCACTCGAGAGGCGAGGTCTGGTGAGCGCCAGGTCGGCGTCCAGCCTGACCGGCCAGCTCGAGTACGCCTTCAGGCACGTTCTCATCCGCGACGTCGCATACGCGTCGCTACCCAAGGCGCGTCGCGCAAGGGCGCACGCCGAGGTGGGCGCGTGGATCGAGGAGCTCGCCGGCGATCGCGTCGAGGAATATCGCGAGCTGCTGGCTTACCACTTCACAACGGCGGTGGCAGGCGATGACGCCGACCTCGCCTGGAGTGCCGGCGAGCGTGAGCCGGTCCGGCTGAAAGCCTTCGATCATCTGTCGCGCGCCGGAGTCAATGCGCGCCAGCGGTTCGCGACGGCGAAGGCAGTCGAGCTTCACGAAGATGCGGTCCGTGTCGCCGATAGTGCTGCCGAACGCCTCCGCGCCCTCGAAGAGCTCGGGGACGACCATGATTCCTCGTATCACGGTGACGAGGCGCGCCTCGCCTACCTACAAGCGCTGGAGCTTGCACGCTCACCCCTCGGCCTGCCCGCCGACCGCGCGCGCCTCTGCGCGAAGCTGGTTGAGATGATGTCCGGCAGTCCCGGCGCTTTCAAGCGCAGCCCTGAGCCGGAGCCGGTGCAGGAGCTCGTCCACGAAGGTCTTTTCAATTCCGACGACGAGGCGACCACCGCAAGCCTGCTGATCGCGTTCGGCCGCTCAGCGCGCCTTTATCCCCCAGGCGAGTCGCCTGCCGGTGATGCCACGTTTGATCCGGTGCCGCTGTCCGAGCGGATTGCCGCTGTCGAGAAAGGCAGGGCGATCGGGGAGAGGTTGAACCTTCCTCGCGTGCTGTGGATCGCCGACAACGCGCTTGGTCTGCTTTATGAGATGGACGGCCGTTACGGCGAGGTCTTGGAGCTGGCTTCTCGTGAGCTCAGCATGATCGACCGTCTCGAATCGCGGAGCCAAAAGTGCGACGCAGTCCGGCGCGCAGCCGTCGCCACGATCGACATCGCGGGACGGTACGAGGAAGGGCTTGAGCTGGCCCGGCGGTCTCTGGAGCTTTCGCGCGACACCAATCCCCACCAGGTGATGCATGGAACTTTTCCGGTGATGATGGCTCTGTTCGAGCTGGGTCGCTGGGACGAGATTCCTCCCCTCCTCGAGGAACACCTCGATGCCTTCAAGGAAGACCCCGCCGTGGAATGCCAGTTCGTCCGGGACGGACCGATTCTCGGAGGCTTGCTGGCGGCCCGGACGGGGCGCATGGATCGCGCCCGAGAGCTGGCAACGCTGGTCGGCGATCCCTACGAAGAAATCGAAGCCGCCAGCGCCCTGCAGGCCCGGCTTGCGGTAGCGCTGGGGGAAGCTGAAAAGGGCCGTCGTATCTCGAGCGGCAAGGTGTTGCAGCACACGAGGTACGCCCCGGAACACGCCCGCGCGCTGTTGGAGGCGCTGATTGCCCTCGAGGCATGGGACGAGCTCGAGAGCCTGATTCCGATCGCCCGCGAAAGGATTCCCGGGCTGGCCGTGCTCGGTCCATGTTGCGATCGAGCAGAGGGTGTCCTTGCCGGCGCACGGGGCGACCGCGAGCGGGCGTTTTTGACCCTCGAGCGCGCGATCGCGGGCTTTGAAGCCCTGAGGACGCGCTCCGAGGCCGATGCCACCCGCGTAATGCTCGCATCCTCGGCGGTGGGTGCTCAGCCCGCCTGAGCCTGGCGGCCAAGCCGAAACGGTTTCGCGGCGGCTGCGGATGACAAATCGTCTGTCCGTTAACGATTAGTTACCGTCGAGCTGAGGTCGTGAAGATGCGCGACAATGTCACGACCAGCGCAGTGCGCGCGCAGTTTGGATCTTGAAGGAGATTTCGATGGACGAGACCCTTGACGACGTGACGGCTCGCTGGGACCTCCTGCAGCACCCCTTCTACCAGCGCTGGACGAATGGCACGCTCACTCGCGATGAGCTCCGCGACTATATCGAGCAGTACGCACATGTGGTGCGCGCCGTGCCGGAATGGCTTGAGCAGGTCCGCGGCGCCGAGTCAGACCAGGTCGCCCGGCATGCGGCCGAGGAGCGTTCACATGTCCAGCTGTGGGAGAGATTTGGTGAGGCCTTCGGGCTGAGCTCCGACGCAATTCGGTCTGCGCCTGCCAATGCCGCAACCGCCACGCTTGTGCGTCGAGGTCATGAGCTGGCGTCCGCCGGCCAAGCGGCAGCCGTGGTCTGGGCGCTGGAAGCGCAAACGCCCGCAGTCGCGGGTGCGAAGCTTGCGGGTCTGTCGGCGTTCTACGGGATGAGCGCGGACTCAGGCGGTGAGTACTTCGCCGTCCACGAACACCTCGACATCGAGCACTCGGCCGAGCTCCGCACGCTCTGCTCTGATGGCTCTCATAGTGCCGCGGCGATGATGTCCGAGGCCTTGTGGGACCTGCTGACCTCCGTGGAGGCTGCGCCCCAGGCGGTCTGAGCGCAGTTCACTCCGTCAGCTGACTGCCGGCAGGAAAGCTCCGAGGGCTGCTTGGACAGATCGCCGACGAGCTTGTCCGTCGTATCCAGGAAGAGCACCGGCACGCCGAGGCTTGCCTTGAGGCGCCGATCGCGCATGAGCCATGGGAAGAACGCGTCTCTTCGCGACCTGGCCAGAACAGCCGTCGCCTGGTGAGCTTCGACTGTCGACTGCAAGACTTGCATCAGGTTGCCGACTCGCACGAGCATCGTGTTCGAAAGGAACCGGCCGCGTAAGAACCGCCCACGCAGCCTCTCCAGCTCCAGCTTGGCATCGGCTTCTCTCATCTGCATGACCTGCCACGGCAGAATGTGCGTGCCGCGGTCGGTCCTCAGGGCGCGAGTCGTTTCGGGCAAGACGCGAAGCAGCGTCACTGAACATCCCTTCGCATCCGCATACTCGCGAGCCGTGCGAACGAGCGCCGGGTCATTCGGTTCCCCATCGGCCAGGACGAGCAGAGTTCCATGATCCATGGCCCAAAGCGTGACCTCACGTCGCGCTCGGCTGTACATGCGATCCGCACAAGTTTCCTCAACTCGGTACATCGGGCTCATACCAAGCCGGCGCGGGTCGGCGAGCTCAGTACTTGCGGGACCAGGTAGCCGAATGCCCAACACCTTCGCACGAGCAGCGGGCCAGGCCGCTTTGACCATCGCATGAGCGGACGGTTCGTCGAGGGTTATCACACGAAACCAGCTGCCGGCCCCTTTAGGCAGGTCGCTGCAGCCTGCACAAAATCCCATGTCCTTGCAGCGCGCCATGGTCTATTGGTCGACGGCGTTGATCCTGACCGAGACCTCAGGTGGCATTCCCGGCGCCTCCGAGACGAAGACGCCGCGCATGGGGGAGACGTCGCTGTAATCGCGACCTACCGCCACCGCCACGTGCCACTCCCTGGTCTCGTCCTTGTGGGTGGGATCGAGACCCAGCCAGCTGCCGTCTGCGGAACCCACCTCCATCCACGCGTGGCTGTAGCCCTCGGACTCCGCCTCGGGCACGAGGTAGCCGCTCACATAACGCGCCGGCCAGCCAAGATGTCTCGCCAGGGCGATCAGGACATGCGCAAAGTCCTGGCAGACACCGACTCGTCCATCCAGGATCTCCTCCAGGGTGCTCGACACCAAAGTCGACCCCGGCAGATACTCGAATCGGAGTCGGAGCTCGCGGTTCGCGCGGAGGAGGGAGTCCCAGTCGTCGGCGACGAGGCCCATCTCGGCCGCCAACGCCTGGACGGCGCGCAGCTCGGGGACCCTCGGCGAGGGCAATCGAAACTCAACTGCGGGCGTTCTTGAAAGCTGGTTCTGATTCCAGGGAATCGCCCGCGCGGGAGACTCGCAGCCAGGTGCGATCGAAACCTGGCTGTGAGCGGTCACGCGGAGCTCCGAGTGGGGCGCTTCCACTCTCACCAGCCACATCGGGTTGCCGAAATGGTCCACCTGTGCGTCCATCTCGGCCGTCGGAGTCACTTCCAGCCGGAAGTTTTCAAGCTCGACTCCCTTTCGCGGCAGTGGCTGGAGCCTCACCTCGTTGCGGCTTCTGACCGCGTTGCTCTGGTAATGGTGGATGCTGTCGTGAACGATCTCGTATCGCCGCTCCGTTCCCAACGGGATTACAGCAGCCATCAGGACTCGACCCACGTGTCTTTGACCCCGCCACCGGCGGACGAGTTGACGAGCCACTCATCGGTACCCGGCGCAACCCGCGTCAGGCCGCCGGGCATCACCCAGGGATCGCCGTCCATGACGACAAACGCGCGCAGGTCGCAGCGGCGCCATTCGAGGTCGCCGGCCGGGGCAACGCACGGGAGGCGCTCGATCTGCAGCACCGGCTGGGCGATCATCGCCCCGGGCTCTTCCTCCAGAGCCGAGCCGACTGCCGCTCGCTCGTCGCCGCCTGCAACCGGGCCGAAGACGATGCCCTTGCCGCCGCTGCCGGTTACCGGCTTGAATACTGCGAAGATCCCCGCGGTGGTTGCTGCCACGGGGTTGACCCCTTTGAATACAGGCTTCGTGCCCTTATTTTGATCTGTCGCTCTGGGGTCAGCGACCACCGCAAGACGACGGCGCCGAG